>CALFNG010000346.1 GCA_937902985.1 uncultured Myxococcales bacterium | reverse complement strand
GACGCCCAACCGCCGAACGGATTTCGCTCGACAGCCGATCGCGACAAGAGGCTCTGCGCGAGAAGCGTTCTTCGGAGCCAAACGAAAAATGATCTTGCCTTCGGTCGCGGGGGATGTAAGGAAGAGACTGCTTGGGGCTTCGTGGTCGCTGCCGATCGCGGCGCACCATTCGTTCGACGTTCTGGGTGGATACGTTCGTTCGTGTGGGTTGGCTTGGCGTCGTGAATGTTGATCGCAGTCCGCACCGTGGCAGTAAGCAGGCCGCGCAAGAGCGCTTCTTGGCATATTTAGACGCATGAATTCGCGGCGAGAGGGCGCCGCGAATCACGCGCGTGCGCCCGAAAGGCGACGCGCCGGGGGAGAGTTTGCGATGCAGAAGCGAGCGCTGGGGAGCGTGTGGCTGTGCTTGGTCGTCTTTGCGAGCGCGCTGCTGACGAGCGCGTGCCGGCAAAACCCATCGACGGGCGATTCGAGCGCCGATCGCGGCGGGTTGCTCGCCGAGCGCCCCTTGTCCGTCGAGAGCGTTGTAGTCGACGCGGGGGCCGGCGAGGGCGGGCCAAACTGCACCGGAGCCGGCGAGCCGCAGACAGGCGTCGACGCCGGCGCAAGCTGCACCGGTGGACTTGCGCAGTCCACGTTCCAGTGGGCCCTCTGCTCGTGCGGCGCGATTCAAACAAGCGGCCAGCTCACGACGGACGCCTTCGACAGCACGCTCGGGGGACCCGACGGGGGCGCGGGTGGAAGCGTCGGAGCCAACGGCAACGTGACGTGGTCGAACCAGGCCACGATCGGTGGTGGCCTCTGGACCCCCGGCAACGTAACGACCTCCGCGTCGACCCTCGTGCGGGGCGATCTTCATCTTGGCGGCACGCTGACGACGAGCGCCGCGTTCACCGTCGACGGCAACGACTTCTCGGTGAAATCGCTCCCGACCAGCGTCAAGGTCCTCGGGACAGTGTCCCATCCGGGGTCCGTGGCGCCGGCGTGTGACTGCTCGAACCTCGTGCCGATCGCGTCGATCGTGGCCGCTCACCGCGCTCCGAACAACGACAATGCGTCGATCGGGCTCGCATCCACCGCCGCTCAGGGGAGCAGCGCGATCCGCATCGATCTGCCGTGCGGCAACTACTACCTTTCGCAGATCACGACGAGCGGCGCGGTCACGATCAACGCGCACGGCAAGACGGCGCTTTACGTCGACGGCAACGTCGCGGCCAGCGGCCCGCTCACGTTCCACGTGGACCCGACCGCGACCCTGGATCTCTTCGTCACCGGGACGTTCAACGCCTCGGGAGCCTTGTCGCTCGGCTCGACGACCGCGCCTGCGAGCTGCCGCGCCTACTTTGGGGGATCGTCGGTCGCGCTTTCAGCAAGTTCCGTCGTCGGCTGCAATCTCTATGCGCCGAGCGCGGCGCTTGCGACGTCCGGCTCGATGACGGTCTCGGGCTCCGTGTTCGCGAAAAGCTACGCGGCCAGCGGGAATGCGGTCGTCCACTACGACACGAGCGTCCTTCGAGCCGGCAGCCAGTGCTGCACGCCTTCGTCCTGCGACGACGGCAACCCCTGCACGGCGGACTCGTGCAACGGTGACGGAACATGCGCGCACGCGCCCCTGGCCAACGGCACGTCGTGCCCTGGAAGCAACAAGTGCGAGCAAGCCTACGCGTGTCAGGCTGGTGCGTGCGTCGGCACGACCCCGATCACCTGCACGGCGTCCGACGCGTGCCATACCGCCGGAACCTGCGATCCAACGACGGGCGCGTGTTCCAACCCGGTCGCCGCCAACGGCACGGCGTGCAGCGACGGCAACGCCTGCACCCAGAGCGATAGCTGTCAGAACGGGACGTGCACAGGGAGCAATCCGGTCGCGTGCACTGCAAGCGACCCATGCCACGCGGCCGGGACGTGCGATCCGACGACGGGCGCCTGCTCGAATCCCATCGCGGCTAACGGCGCGGCCTGCAATGACGGCAACGCATGCACCCTGGTCGACTCTTGCCAGGGCGGCGCGTGCGTTGGGGCAAGTCCCGTCACCTGCGCCGCCAGCGATCAATGCCACGCGCCAGGAACATGCAACCCGAGCACGGGAGCGTGCTCGAACCCCGTGGCCGCCAACGGGACGGCGTGCAACGACAGCAACGGCTGCACGCAGACCGACTCTTGCCAGAATGGAACCTGCACGGGCACGAACCCGGTCACCTGCACGGCGAGCGACCAGTGCCATGGGATCGGCGCCTGCAACCCGAGCACGGGGACGTGCTCCACCCCGGCCGTCGCCAACGGCACGACCTGCAACGACGGCAACGCTTGCACGAAGAGCGACACGTGCCAAAGCGGCAGCTGCACGGGAGCCAGTCCGGTGACGTGCACAGCGAGCGATCAGTGCCACGCGGCCGGCACGTGCAGTCCGAGCACCGGGACCTGTTCGAACCCCGTCGCTGCAAATGGAACGGCGTGCAGTGACGGCAATGCGTGCACTCTCGGCGATAGCTGCCAGGGCGGGACGTGCAGTGGCGCGAGTTCGGTGACGTGCACTGCGAGCGATTCGTGTCACACGGCTGGAGCGTGCAATCCCGTGAGCGGCGCGTGCTCCAACCCGACGGCGGCGAACGGGACGATCTGCAACGATGGGAACGCGTGCACTCAGACAGACACCTGCCAGAGCGGCACCTGCTCGGGGTCGAACCCGGTGACCTGCGCGGCGAGCGACGCGTGCCACGTCGCGGGCACCTGCGATCCGGCGAGCGGCTCGTGCTCGAACCCGACGGCAGCGAACGGAACGATCTGCAACGACGGCAACGCGTGCACGCAGGCCGACGCTTGCGCGACCGGGGTTTGCGTCGGGAGCAACCCTGTAACCTGCGCGGCTGGCGATCAATGCCACGCGGCGGGCACCTGTGATCCAGCCAGTGGCACGTGCTCCAACCCAGCCGCGCCGAACGGGACGGGCTGCAACGACGGCAACGCCTGCACGCAGACGGACTCCTGCCAGTCCGGCGCGTGCGTCGGCTCGAATTCAGTCGCGTGCCCCGTCGCCGACGCGTGCCACATGCCTGGCACCTGCGACCCGGTGAGCGGAATCTGTTCGGAGACTCCAATGCCGGACGGGACTTCGTGCGGTGCGGCTTCCGCGTGCATCGCGAACCCAACGTGCCTCTCGGGCAGCTGCCAGGGCGGAACACCCCTCCCGATCGACGACGGCAATGCGTGCACGCTGGACACATGCGACGCGACGAATGGGGTGGTCCATCACCCGTGCTCGACGATCGACCGCACCGTCAGCACGCAGCTTGCGAGCGCGGATGCGTTCTTGTTCTCGGGCTCGGCCCCCGCCCAGACGGGCGTGGCCGCCGGAACCATTGTGCCGGCCACGATGGCCGTGATTCGCGGCAAAGTCTCGACCCGGAGCGGTTCGCCGTTGCCCGGTGTGGCGGTCACGGTCGTGAATCACCCGGAGTTCGGCAGCACGCTGACGCAAGGCGACGGGGGCTTCGATATGGCCGTCAACGGCGGTCAGGTGCTGCGGCTGCACTATGCCCTGGCGAGCTACCTGCCTGCCGAGCGCGTCGTCCAGACTCCATGGCAGGACTACGTGACGGCGGACGACGTCGCCCTCGTGCAACTCGATGCCCAGGTGACGGCCGTGGACGTGTCCTCGTCGAGCGGCATCCAGATCGCCAGAGGAACGCCGAGCACGGACTCGGATGGCACGCGGCAAGCCACTCTGCTGGTCGCGCCCGACACCCAGGCGACCTTGAAGATGCCGGACGGGAGCACGTCGCCGCTGACCGCGATGCACGTGCGAGCGACGGAGTACACGGTCGGCACAAGCGGGCCCGCGGCCATGCCGGCGCAACTGCCACCCACGAGCGGATACACATACGCCGTCGAGCTCAGTGCCGATGAGAGCGTGGCCGCGGGAGCAAGCGGCGTGACATTCACCCAACCGCTTTCGTTCTACGTCGAGAACTTTCTGGGCTTTCCGGTCGGGACCTCGGTCCCGACTGGATCCTACGACCCGGCGCGCGGGGCGTGGGTGCCCTCGCCGAATGGCGTGGTCCTCAAAATTCTCTCCGTCTCAGCCGGTTCGGCGGCAGTCGACACCACGGGAACCGGCCAGGCTGCTGGACCCAGCGCGCTCGCGTCTCTCGGCATAACTTCCGAGGAACTCCAGCAACTCGCCGCCCTGTACACCGTCGGGCAGACGCTGTGGCGGGCACAGATCCCGCATTTTTCGACCTGGGACCTCAACTGGCCCGTAGAGCCACCGCCAGGCGCGGGACCGAACCCGGTCCCGTCGCCGTCGCCGACGGGCGGCTCGGGCCCCGGTCCTTGCAAGGACCTCAACGCCTCGACCATCGAGTGCCAGCGTCAGTCCCTCGGTGAGGATCTGTCGATCGCGGGCACCCCGTACGCCCTCCACTACGAGAGCGATCGGCAACTGGGTCGCGCGGCGGAGCTCAACGTGCCGCTCACGGCCGCGACGTTGCCTGGGCCGGTAGTCGGTGTTGACATGGTGGTCAACGTCGCGGGCCGCGTCTTTACACAGAGCTTCCCTGCTCAAGCGAATCAAAGCACAATATTCGAGTGGGACGGCCACGACGCGTATGGGCGCGTCGTGCAGGGCGGGCAGCCCGTCGCGGTTGCGGTCGGCAATCGGTACCAAGCAGTCTATGCGAACACGGATTTGTTCGCGGATCAGGGGAACGGCGTCACCCTTTCGCTGACTCCCTCCCGTCAGCAAATCATCGAATCAAGAACCTGGGACGGCACCATTGCGCTTTGGGATACCCGTCCTCAAGGTCTGGGTGGCTGGGACCTCGATATCCACCACAGTCTTGACATTTCCGGACGCACACTTCGACTCGGGGACGGATCGAACCTAACGTCAGCAGACATCCCGGGCATTATTGTGACGGTCGCCGGAAACGGTCGGGCAGGTGCGCCAAACAACAACGGAGACGGTGGGCCCGCGGTTTCGGCAAACGTGGACGGTCCACTCTCCGTGGCCATCGGGCCCGACGGCAGCCAATACATCGTCGACAATCAGAGTTGCATTCGCCGCGTAACGCCCGATGGGGTTATTCACACGTTCGCCGGAGTCTGCTTCAGTTCGGGATTTTCGGGAGACGGGGGTCCCGCGACCTCCGCCTTACTACATGTCCCAGTGGATGTCGCTGTTGGTCCGGATGGAAGCGTGTATATCGCGGACGCCTACAACAATAGGATCAGGCGTGTCGGTCCAAGCGGCGTCATTTCAACGGTGGCGGGCTCCGGGCCCACCGGGAGCTCAAGTGGCACGGGCAGCTTCTCAGGGGACGGCGGCCCGGCGACTCAAGCGGGACTCAACCTGCCTTGGAGCGTGGACGTCGCCTCCGATGGCTCGCTTTATATCGGAGATCAGAACAACGGCCGCGTTCGCAGGGTCAGACCGGATGGGACCATCACGACATTCGCCGGCGTCGGGCCCGGCCCGTGTTATTCGCAAACTTCAAAAGGGTACGGAGGCCCCGCTACAGCCGCTCACCTGTGTGCAGTCAACAGTGTGCGGGTTGCGAAAGACGGGAGTGTCTACATTGCAGAAGAAAACGCGTATCAAGTAGACCGAGTCGGCCCAGACGGGCTCATTTGGGCGTTTGCTGGCAATGGCGGTCTCGGCCGTCCGCACACGGGAGATGGTGGACTCGCTACAGCAGCAACGATGGACGGACCCTACGGGATCGCCGTAGGGCCGGAGGGAAGTGTCTATATCACGGAGACAAATACGGTTCGACGAGTGGATCCGAGCGGAATCATCAATACGGTGGCAGGTTTGGCGAACCAAAATGGGTTCGCTGGCGACAATGGACCGGCCACGGCGGCCACGATTGGGGGACAGCAGGGAGGCGTTGCCGTCGCCCCGGATGGAAGTATCTACATAGCCGAATGCATCAACGACCGAGTGCGTCGCGTGCAACCAGCGTTGGCTGGGTTCTCTTCGGGTTCCAGCACCATCGCGTTCCCGTCCAAAGACGGTCACGAGGTCTACGTCTTCGACACGAGCGGTCGTCACCTCCAGACGGTCGACACCTTCACCAAAGCGACACTCTATAGTTTCGCCTACGACGCGGGTGGCAGGTTGTCGGGCGTGACCGATGTCAACGGCGACGTCACGCAGATCAATCACGACGCCAGCGGCAATCTCACGAGCGTGCTGGCGCCGTTCGGAGAGCGGACGACCTTCGCGCCAGATTCCCACGGATACCTCGCGACCGCGACGGATCCCGCGAACGAGGTGACGCAGTTCACCTACGACGCGAACGGTCTCATGCAAACGAAGACCAATCCGCGGGGTGGTCTGTCGCAATACAGCTTCGACGCGCTGGGCAGGTTGAGCGAAGATCAGGATGCGGCGGGTGGTTCGAAGACCCTGTCGCGTTCAGATTCGCAGACCGGCTTTACCGTGACTTCGACGACCGCACTTGGACGGGCGTCGACCTACGCGACATCGATGTCGTCAACAGGAACGTTCGGACGGCAGAACACTTCGCCGAACGGACTTCAGAGCTCTCTGCAGTTCTCCTCCGGGGGCGTCACGACGACGACCGTGCCCGACGGGACCACGACAACAGACGCGGAGCAGCCCGACCCGCGACCCGGATTCGGAATGTTCTCGCCGGTTCCATCGGTGACCGTCAAGATGCCCTCGGGGCTCACCTCGACGTCGACCACGACGCGCGCCGACACGCTCTCGGGAGCCAATCTCGCGACCTTCACCGAGCAGACGCACCTCAACGGCAACACCTGGACGAAACTCTTCAACGCCGGCGCGCTGACCTGGACGACCACCAGCCCCGCGGGACGAACGACGACGACGACCGTCGACACGGCCGGGCGCCCGACGCAGATCGCGATCCCGAATGTCGCGCCGTTCACGTTCGCTTACGACGCGCACGGGCGCCTGGTGACGACCACGCAAGGGTCGCACGTCTGGACGCAGGCCTACGATACGCAAGGCTATCTCGCGTCGGTCACCGATCCGCTGACCCACGCGACCTCGTACGCGAACGACCCGCTCGGCCGACCCACGCAGACGGTGCTCCCGGATAGTCGCGCGATCGGCACGGGCTACGACGGCGATAGCAACACCACCAGCATCACGCTGCCCGGCAGCGCCTCGCACCTCTTTTCCTTCAATCCGGTCGACGAGCTGGCTTCGTACACCCCGCCGAGCATCAGCACGGCGTCGCCGACCACGCAGTACGTCTACGATCTCGACCGACACTTGCAGACCCTGGCGCGTCCCGATGGCGTGACCGTCACGTACGGCTACGACACCGCGGGTCGGCTGCAGACCACGACCTACCCGCAAGGCACCCTGTCGATCGGGTACAGCCCGACCACCGGGCAAGTGGCCTCCAGAACCGCCGCGAGCGGCGAGACGACGCAGTACATCTACGACGGGTTCCTCAAGACCGGCACCACGTGGGGCGGACCGGTGGCCGGCTCGCTGGCGCTCGGGTTCGACAACAACTTCCGGGTGACCTCGCAGACCGTCAACGGGACGGCGCTCGGCTTCGGCTACGACCTCGACGGCTTGCTCACCGGGGCGGGCGCGCTCACACTGACGCTCGACACCCAGAACGGACGCCTCAACGGGA
>CALFNG010000345.1 GCA_937902985.1 uncultured Myxococcales bacterium | reverse complement strand
CGGAATCAATCGAGCGCGGAGCCGGCATATTTGCGCGCAACCATCCAGAGCCTAGATGTTACGAAAAACGTCGTCGCCGTGACCTTGGAGAAAGACTCGACCACTGTTTATCGCATTCCCCTCGACGACGTCGACTGCGTATGGGAGCACGGAACTCCGGACGCGGCGTCGGAGTGGGTTGTCCGGCTGCTCGGGCACTTTGATGGGAACGGCGGCCGACAGCGCTATCATTCGAACCCGCGAAACACTGCCATTCGAACGTGAAGGTGCTTGATGGCCGAAGGAAAAAATCAATACGTACCCGGAGACGAATCCTTCGCGGCCTACTTGCGGATCGTCGCAGGGAGCACGATCGAACTCGAACTAGTCAGCGGTCGATCTGTCACTGGACACCTTTCAGGCGTGCACAACGACTGGGTCATGATAATCGATGCCGAGAAGAAACAGACCATCGCGCAGCTCACGCACGTCGCGGCGGTACGCGTATTGGCGCCGAAGTCGGCCTGAGCGACGTTCGACTGAGGAGACACATGTCGAAGCGTGCGGCGCGGTAGTTCGGCCGAGCGCTGCGATCTCCAAGAGCGACACTTCTCCACGCGGCAGCCGCTTTAGGGGA
This sequence comes from uncultured Myxococcales bacterium, assembly GCA_937902985.1. Taxonomy (GTDB): domain Bacteria; phylum Myxococcota_A; class Polyangia; order Polyangiales; family Polyangiaceae; genus Palsa-1150. The sequence goes on along the minus strand of CALFNG010000345.1, from coordinate 4,956 downwards.
CCGCCGCACGAATTGCTCGGGCCTGCGCGTACTCGAAGTAAAAATCGAGTGAGCCCGTCGACATGTGTCGCGTCTGCCGTAGTTCCTTACCGAACTCCTCGTTTGACGAGACGTGATCGAGCATAACAAGTAGGTGCCCGAGACTCAGAAACCAGCAATTAAAGAAGGGGGTACCGTCCGTCGGTCGCAAGGCGTGAAGCTTGTTGTGAAGAACAGCGAGTTCCTGACCGCGAGTCTCAAGCTGCTTGAGCGCCTTCTCCGCCGCTGGGTCGCTCGCATTGATGCGCGCTCCGGCGAGAATCTCGAACACGTTCGACAAGACCTGGCGGTCCTGCAGCGAGCCAAAGTCAAGATGTGTGAGAGCGACCCTTTCGACAGTGCGCGTCCCGCGAACGAGGGTGTGCTTCTGCTCGCCGTCGTCGAGGATCAGCTGCCCATTTTGATACAATAGCAGCTCGTGTCCCGCTGCCTGCGTCTGTGCGGCAAATAGAGCCTCCGACAAATCGAGCAGAAGCGCGACAAGATCGCCTCCCTTGGCATCGCGACGAAGTACCTTCTTCTTGATCTCGATCAAAATAATTGTTTGCGCGGTCTCGACGACGACGTCGCACTCTCCGGAGACGCCGTTTATCTTATAGGCGCCGCCCACCGACTTTACGCCGCGGTCGCGAAGCTCCGCCCGAACGACTCGCTCCAAAGCGGGGCCAACCGCATGGTCGACGCGTAGCCCCAGATCACGAAGCTCCGCTACGAGAACTTCGTAGAATGCTGGAGCGCACCACGAAGGGTCCATCAATACGTAGTCGTAGTTGTGCTTGACAAGCGGCTTCCTCCAATGGGTTATCTTTCCATGTTCCCACGGCAATAGGTAACCGTCGTTCAGGGCTCCCGGTACATGCGCACACGCGTCAAGAACACGTTTGACGTCGATCGCTCCGACTTGCAAGGGCAGCGCGCCTGCCACCTCTACGCGCGAGATCAGTCCCGGTCCCCGAAAAGTAGCAAGCTTAGCAACGGCGCCTGTGATGGCGGAGAATTGCGATACCGAGCATCCCGCGCGCGGGAGCACCTGTCCGGCTGGAACCCAGTCGAAGAGGCGTTCAAGGACACGTGCACATCTCCCAGACGGCCCTGGACAAGGCTGTACGTACCGTCAAATAGCACGATTTCGCGCAGGTAAGGTGCGAGCGTACGATGGTTCTGGAACATGCCCTCGAAAGCTGAGACCGACCGAATATCGAGCGCATCCGCAAACGCAGTCGCAACACCGATAATGTTTTTGGCAGATTCTTCTGAGGATCTTTGCGGATGTGGCGCATCAACCGCATGCTTCGCCGATAGTTGTAGAAGATACGCGATCGGTGGCACCGAACGACCGTCGTCATGACCAGTCGTCGTGACCCGACGCACTGCGTGATGCCGCTTCTGAGTGCTATCGAAGCAGCCACTCATTCTGTTAAAAATGTAGTCGGCGAACCGCAAACCGCCGAATTCACGGATGCTAGCGTCCAACAAGCGACCGATCTTCTGTTGCTCGAAGTCCGAGATGTGCGCTGTGCCGTCGTGGACTTCGACGCGAACCCCTTCCTCACGAAGACGTTTGATCGCGTCTGCAACGTTTCGGTGCCGATGGTTGATGTAGGGAGAATATGATACCGGACGTCTGTAGACCCGATCATAGTCCTTTGCGGCGCCCAGAGCGGTGACCCAACGAGCCTCCTCGGAGAATGGAGGGGCTTCGCCCGTCTGTTGCCTTCGCGGAACGGATGCAGCGCGTTCACTTCGCCGAGATAGTGCGCGGCGCGGGCGCTGAAGGCCGGCGGCGCAAGGCCCTCGAGATGTTTCTCGCGCGCCAGCGCTGCGAAAATCGGCGCGGCGGCGACGGCGATGTAGGTGTGATGCGCGAATGCGTTGCCGCCCTTGGCGATGTCGATGGTGCGAAGCTGCCCGGCCCATTCGTAGACGTCGCCGAACAGGCAGCGGTGGATGGCTTGCAGGTGCGCGAGGTCGAAGCCTCCCGCGAGCGGTTGCTGCGCGAGCGCGTAGGAGCGCAGCGCCACGAGGGAGGCTTCCGTCGCTTCGAGCGTCGCCTGGTCGGTGATGCCGAAGCGGTTCTTTAGAACGCCGGACGCCGGATCGAGGTACGGGTCATGGCTGGAATACCGGGACATTCCCGAACCGGGCGTAGACGTTGCGGATGGCCTCGGCGATCTGAATCTCGCCGCGCGCCACGCGGCGCAGGTCGTTCGCCGTCGCGGCCGGCACGGTCAAGCCCTCGAGCTCCTGCTGCCCGACGGCATGCGCGACGAAGCGCATGTTGCGCGCGATGTCCTGGTCGGTCATGACGGCCCCTCCCTGAAATCCCTATGAACAACACCAGTTTAGCCTGAAATCGTCCGCCATTCAAGCGAAGCTGCGACGGTGGCCGTTTCGCGTCACGGCCGCCCGCCTCGTTGCGCGTCCCCGGCCACGGACGCGGTCACGCTCCGGAGTCTCATCGGAGCATGCGAATGCTCAAACTATTGGTGGGTCGGTGATCGTGTATCTCGTCGTCGCGTGCGGGTCGACGGTTTCGCGGAGTCACCTAATGGGCGACGACGCGAGCTCCGACGGACCCGGTGGGGGAGGCGAACGCGGCGCCGCTCCCGCCGATCACGGCGACCGAGAACTGCGACAACCAGACCCACGCGCCGTCAGGTCCGACCGTCGTGTAGGCCTACGACTTCCGCCTCGATCGCGTGCTCGGCACGCGCGGCCTGTTGACCGTAGGTCGAGCTCACGGTAGTCGCGGGAATCGAGGAGCTGTCTCGATGGCCTTGTCGAAAGCGAAGCATCAGTGCCTCTTCGTTGCGGCGTCCGCGTTCGCCGTCGCTTGCGGGAGCGGGACGACGGGGAGCGGCGGCGCGGACGGCGGCGCGGGCAGTGGGTCTTCCAGCGGGCAGGGATCGGGCGCCGGCAAGGGGAGCTCGGGGAGCGAGGCATCCGGCAGTGGCACGGATTCGGGCAGCGGCGCGAGCTCGGGCAGCGAGACCTCCGGCTCCGCCTCGTCGGGGGGATCGGGCGCCGGCTCGGGGGCTGCCGGCGCCGCGCCCGGCAGCGACGCCGGGTGCCCGATGGGCAAGAACGCGTGCGGCGAGTGCGAATCGATGCACTGCTGTCCCCAGGCCCTCGCTTGCGCGAGTGACCCCCAGTGCGTCTCGTACATCAACTGCGTTGCGGGTTGTGGCGCGACCGAGCACTGCTACCAAAGCTGCAACGGCCTCCATCCGAGCGCCGCCGTCACGGGCGAGAACCTGGAGCTCTGCGTCGTGGACAATTGCCCCACGCCGTGCGGCGACCTCGCGCAGTAGTGATCACGACGCTGCTGGCGCGGCGACGAAGCGCCTCGCCGTAAACGGCAGCAAAGTGCCTCTGCGCCTTCTTCTCGACCGGCACGCGCACGGCGGCGCTCGTCGAGCCGCACGGCGAGCGCCTTCGCCACCCGAGGGTTCGGAGAGCTGCAGGACGAGGGCCGCCGAGGCCGCGAAGCGTGCCACCCGATTGGATTCTCGATGCCACGGGCTGCACCGCGCGATCACCGCGCCCGATGGCCGCCCGATCGGGTCCTCGCCAGGCGTGGTCGCGTCTTGGACGGTCCGCTCCCCGCTCGAGACCCCCGCCGGATAAGCGACTCGAGTGGGATCGCCAGCTCATCGTGGAGACGTACAATCATCGCCACCGATAGATGCCGCCGCCGATGCAACACTTCGGTGGCCTTCGCCGAGCTTCCCAGGAGGCGCGTCAGATCCCCGCGCGTGAACTCTCCCTGCTCCAGCCGAAATTGGATGGCCTCGATCGGATCGGGCGGATCGATGGCATGGTGTTCTCGTTCGTAAACGTCCACAAGCGTGCCGAGGACCTCGAGCTCGTCGAACTCGGGGGTTCCCGGCCGCGCGCTCATCAGCTTCTCGATGCGAGCGGTCGCAGCGCGGTGGTCAGCGTTGCTGCGAATCGGACGGATGGTCGGAGCGGTCGCGCGCGCAGTCATGGCTTCACGGTCTCCACGTCGATCCGGTCATACTCGGCGTGCGTGCCGAAGAACTTGATAAACACGAGGCGAGCTCTGTAGTTCACGGCGACCACGAGCCGATACTTGTTGCCCTTGATGTTGAAGACGACGCGTTCGTCTCCCACGATGCTGGCTGTCCTGTATTGAGCGCGAACGTCGTCGGGCGACGCCCAATCGGCGGCGACCGTCTCCGCGAACCAGGCCTTGAGCGGCCCTTCCGCATCGCGATACTTCGTCCAGGAGTCTTCGAGCGTCCTCCGCTTGACGACGCGCATGCACGCCGAAAATCTAGCATGCTCCCAATTTGGGAGCAACCGCTTGTAGTCTCGGTTTGTCGGCTGTAGGAATGGCTTGGCCTGTTCCCGCGTCAAGGACCGCGGAGAGGCAACGGACCGAGACGATCGCCCCTGAGCGGGGAAAGACCCCTGTGCGCCAGGGTGCTCGCGCATGCGGGCGGCGGGAGGTAAATGTCAACGACGGCAGGCCCACTGTCTTGCTTGTTTGCGAGGATGACGCGAGTGCCCGACGCAACCGGGATCGAGTCGTACTTGCAGAACCTCTTCGGAGTGCTCGGCGCCGATCCCGTGCGCGGCAGGGAACTCCTCGCGCGCTTCGTCGCATCCGTGACTCCATGGATTCACCCTCGCTCATGATGCGATCGCCGTCGCGCAGTGGCCCCTTCCGCGCCTTCGTCGTCCTGGCCGTGGGGCTCACCGGCTTGCGCGTCCTTGGGCGGGAGGTGCACGCGGCGCCGCCGGACCGGGCGCCGGCCGCGTCGTGCGCGCAAGTCGCGGCAGCGCTCGAAGCCCTCGCCGCCGCGTTCCGGGGTCACGAGCGACGCCTAGCGAGCGGCGCACCGGGCACCATAGAGCATGCGATAGCCGCCTACGCGCCAGGAGTGTTCCGTC
>CALFNG010000344.1 GCA_937902985.1 uncultured Myxococcales bacterium | reverse complement strand
ACGGTCTCGTAGGTCCGCAGAGGGCGTCCGCGCCAGTTGATCGAGATGAACGAGAACAGGCGGTGCTCGATCTTGTTCCACTTGCTGGTGCCCGGCGGAAAGTGGCTGACGTGGATCGACATGTCGAGCTTGTCGGCGACGCGTTGCAGTTGGTGCTTCCACACGTGCGACCGGTAGCTGTTGCTGCCACCCGCGTCGGCGGTGATGAATATCTCGCGCGCCTCGGGGTAGCGCTTCGCGCCACCCTTCTGGCGAACAACCCGAAGCGCTTACGCGAGTTGCCCGGCGCACCGAAAGCGACCAGGCGGCAGAGAAAGAGCGCGTGACGGGTGTAGTTGCCACGCTGTCGCTTGCTCGGCCATCCTCCGTGAAAACACGTGTAGAAGGCGAGTCATGGGAAGGAAGGCGCGGCCCAACGATCCCTGCCCTGCGGAAGCCGCATCAAGTTCAAGAAATGCTGTGGACGAGCCGCCGTCACGCCGAAACCCGTAGGCATCGGCTACACGGCCGCGGAGCGAGCGTCAGCGCTCGGGAACGATCGACATCGGGAGCGTGCGGCGATTCCAAGAGCTGGAGCGGGCCCCCGGTGATCGATGCTGTCGCGGTTCATGGTGCGCGGTCACTGGCGTCGCCCGCAGAAGGGGTGGGCCGATCAGAAGCTGCGGTGGATCGAGCCGTACTGGAAGGGGCCGGACATGCCCACACAGGTGCAGGGGAACAGACCGACGACGCCGAGCTCCGCGCATTCGAGGCGTCGGCGGCCGCAGACGTGCAGCTTCCCATCGATGCGCATGTGATCGGGGAACCCGTCGCTGTCACGAAGATTCGGTACGCCGGGGTCCCACGCGTCGGCCTCCTCGCCACCTGCCAGCGCGGCGAGCGTTCACGAAACACGTGAAGATAAGCAGGATCAGGTCGGGGAGGCGGGCTTGAAACCGAGCTCTGGGCCTTCGCGCCCAGTTACCGAAGGTGCCCCCGCAGAGCGTCCCGCCCCCCCCGCGCCCAGGGTCGGACGGTCGTTCGTGGTCCGGCATTGACGGTCCACGTGTCGCGCGTTACATAACCTATCAGTTATCGAACGAGATGCTTATCCAAGCATGAGAGCCGCTCACCTCGACGCGACGTTCGCCGCGCTCGCCGATCCCACGCGTCGCGCGATCCTCGCGCGTCTGGCAACGGGCGAGGCCAACGTGACCGAGCTCGCCCGCCCCTTCGAGATGAGCCAGCCCGCGATCTCGAAGCACCTCAAGGTGCTCGAGCTGGCGGGCCTCATCTCCCGCAGCCGCGACGCGCAGTCGCGCCCTTGCCGCATCGAGGCGCGCCGCCTGAAAGAGGCCGCCGAGTGGATGGAACGGTACCGCTCGTTGTGGAACGAGCGCTTCGACCGCCTCGACGGTCTCCTCGAAGAGATGAAGACGAAGGAGAAGAAGAATGCCCGCAAAGCATGAGCCCACGGCCCCGGCGACCGCGAAGCGTCCGGAGTTCAGGATCCAGCGCGTCTTCGACGCGCCCCGGCGCCTCGTCTTCGAAGCGTGGAGCAAGCCGGAGCACCTTTCGCGCTGGTTTGCTCCCGATCCGCTGACGACGCCCCGATGCGAGATCGACTTCCGCCCCGGGGGCGCGTTCCGTCTGACCATGCTCACTCCGGACGGTCTCGAGTTTCCGTTCGAGGCCGTGTTCGGCGAGATCGTCCCGCCCGAGCGCCTCGTCTTCACGGGGAAGATTCACGACGGCAACGACGTCCACACCACGGTGACGTTCACCGAAGAGGGCGGCAAGACGACGCTGTCCGTTCACCAGGTCTTCGCATTCGAGTCGGACGCGACGCGCGGAGCGCCTGTGGGATGGGCCAAGACGCTGGACCAGCTCGGCCAGCACGTGGCGCGCCCGTGACCGTAGAACACGCGGCGTCCGCCGACGGAACCCGCATCGCCTTCGAGCGTAGCGGAGAGGGGCCGCCGGTGATCCTCGTCGACGGGGCCCTCTGCCACCGCCGGTTCGGTCCCATGCCCAAGCTGGTTCCGCTCCTCGCGCGCCGGTTTCGCGTGATCACGTTCGATCGTCGCGGCCGCGGCGAGAGCGGGGACACGGCCCCCTATGCCATCGAACGCGAGATCGAGGACCTCGCTGCGCTCGTCGAGGTCGCGGGCGGCGCGGCGCTGTTCGGGGTCTCGTCGGGCGCGGCGCTGGCCATCCGCGCCGCAGGGAGCGGCCTGGCCGTTCCGAAGCTCGCGCTCTACGAGCCGCCGTTCGTCGTTCCGGCGAGTCCGTCGCCGCTCCCCCCCGATCGTCAGGGAGAGATCGAGCAGCTGGTCGCGGCCGGCCGGCGCAGCGACGCGGTCAAGGCGTTCATGCGAATGGTCGGAGTTCCCGCGATCGCCCTGCCGATCATGCGCGTCATGCCCGGCGTGTGGTCGAAGCTCGTCGAGTCGGCCCACACGCTTCCCTACGACTTTGCGGCCCTCGGCCATTCGGCAGCGGGCAAGCCGCTGCCGGCTGCGATCGCCCAGGCCATGGCGGCCATTCACGTGCCGACGCTCGCCGGCGTCGGCGGCAAGGCTCCTCCGTGGATGCGCGCGGCCGTCGAAGCGGTCGCGAGCGGCATTGCCGGGGCCACGCTGAAGGTGCTCCCTGGCCAGACCCACAATCTCGCGGCGACCGCAGCGAACGGCATGCTCGTCGAGTTCCTGGCGGCCTGACCCGGCGCACCGTGAGCCACCACGACGCCACCACGACAGGCGTGTCGTGCCTGGACGACCGTGGACCAGGAAAGGAAAACCGGGAATCCGGAGCTTCGCGCGATATCGCATGACGGCCCGTGTCTTGCTCAGCCGTTGTGCCGATGCCCGCCTCCCGCGCACGGTCTCTGCCGTCCGTTCTGCATGCGATCGGCGTCTTCGCGATCCTCGGAGCCCTCGCGTCCTCCGCCCGGGCCGAGGACGCGGACGTGACGCAGGGAGGTGCCGGCGCACCTCGCGGCAACCTTGGGGTCGGACTGGGAGGTTCGTGGCTCCCGGTCAAGGGCGACACGTCCACGCTCGTGGCGCGCGTCTCCGTGGGGTTCGACGCGGGCCGGTACAGCCTTCGGGCCCTGCCGACGTTCCAGTACGTGTCGCTGGCGAAGTGGCCTACCACCACGATGACCGCCGGGTACCTCGCCGCGGAGAGCGCGTTTCGTGTTTCGCCCGGCTATGCCGTGTCGATCGCGCCTCTCGCCGGGTACGCGCACTCTCCGAACCCCTGTTCGCAGTGCTACGATGTCGTCTACGGGTCCCTCGGAAACGGGTTGATGCTCGGGGTCGACGTGAGCCCGGCCACGTTCGTCTTCGGTCCCGACAGGGCGTTCGAAGTCGGCGTTCACGGCAGCATCTTCGAGTTCCCGGGCGACGGCTCCGTCATGCTAAGCGGGTATCTCGAGTTGCGATGGACCTTCGCCCAGCGGGCCCATCGAACATGAGGTCCTCCTGGGTCGTGTTCGCCGCGGTGGCGGCCATGCTCAAGCGGCTTTCGCCAGTCATGGGGATACCTGGGGCCCTCCTTCGATATCGGTGAACAGGCCATTCTGCCTGGAGGACTCGTCGCCATGGCCTCCGCGGGTCCGTCTCCGCGGACTGTGCGGCAAATCTCCTTCTTCGTTCCCGTCGTGGCGTGGCTCGCTCTGGGCATGTCTGCATGCTTCAGCAGCTCCTCGGGCGGCGGCTCGCCGAACGGCCCGCGGATGGTTGTCGAGAATGGAACGACGATGATCTGGGAGAGCGCCGAGATCGTTGCGCGTCGGCCGAGGACGAGCACGGGCCTTCGCTTGTCGGGTCGGTCGAACCGGAACCACCGGATGTCGCCCCGTTCGATCACGGTGTTTCTGGAAAGTCCTCGTCATCGTCGATCGGGCCCTGTGGCCCGTGCTTGGCCCACTCGCGCAGCAGCGCTGCGTTCTCCGCGGGCGTCAGGTCGTGGTGCTCCGTCTCCGGCTCGATGACGACCCGCACGCGCTGCCCGTCGAGCGGAGGGACGGGCGCATCGAGGGTGATCGTTGCACCGTGGAGCACGCCTCTCGCCGCGTTTGCCATGCTCCGCCAAGGGTACTGCCGGCCCCGGTCGTTCGCTAGCTGGACTCGGCGCGCGTAGTCGTTCGGCTGAGTTCGTCCACAGCGCGCTGCGAAGAATCGCCGGCGCTGGACCGAGTGCTCGGATCCTTGAACGGACCAGGCGGCGCAGGGCCGTCTCGGGTCACCGCTGGAGGCCCGGGGGTCGCCTTTGGGCTTTCGTCTCTTCGGTGCGGACTCGATCCACGCCGCATCGAGCGGCCGCGCGCGCGTCCACAGCGCCTCGAACGCCTCGACGACCCGGCCGTAAGCGCGCGCGTCGTCCTCGCGATCGACGCGAAGGTTCCACTCGATGGCCGTCTCGAGCGCGGCGTGCGACAGGTTGCTGCTCCCGACGAACGCGACCCCGAAGCGGGGGCCGTCGAAGCGCCACGACTTGGGATGAAAGGAGCGCGTCGGCGCGAGCCCGGCGACGTTGTGCACCCGGCTCTCCATGCTCAGCACCGGGTGCATCACGTAGAAGCGGACCCCGGTCGTCTTTCCAGCAGCAGGAAACTTAGGTCTCATGGAGCCGAGACAAGCCCCCGGAGGTCGAGGTCGTCGGCTACGGCCTGCGCTGGAGCCTCTCGTCCGCCAACTCGCCGAGCTGCCGGAAGACGAGCGGCGCGAGGTTGTCGCGGCTGCCCAGGCAAGCGCGGCGCGACCCCCCATCCTGTCCTGGGACGCCTGGGATGCGGCGCGAGGCCTCGTGACCCTAGGTGGCGACGCCGTCGCGGACTGCGATCGACTCTACGATGGCTCGTGAAGTCGTTCTCGATACAAACGTCATCGTCGCACAGCTCGATCCCGCCGACGTCTTCTCCGAACGCGCGCATGAACTTGGGCGGCGGCTTCGAGACGACGGCGCAGAGATCGTTCTGCTCGACGTGCCGGTCGGCGAAGCCATCTCGGTGATCTGCCGATGCGCTCGCGAGAGGCGGAGCCTCAAGCCCAACGTGGACGTCAGTCTCGCGACCGTCCGCAACTGGGCGGAGGCCGGGTTCATCCGCTGGGTAGCCGGGGAAGGCAAGCGACTGATCGGCTCGATCCTCGACGTGATCGGCGAGACCGGCGCGAAGCTCAACTTCAACGACGCGCTACTCGTCGTCCTTCAGCGTGAAGGGCTCATTGGCGAAGTGGCCTCGTTCGATCGAGGCTTCGATGTCCTGCCGGATTTTCGGCGCGTCGAATAGCCGAGGGGCGCGGTGGGGCCTGACCGACAACCTCCCCACTCGGCTCTTCACCCTCCCCACTTTCCTCCCCACTTTGGCGTAACGAGTGGAGCGCTCAGGTAACGCCTCGTAACAGGAACTGGTTGAAATGACTCGATCGCGTAACGCATAGAGACGGGCTCTCACGGCCCAAATCGCCTTGACGCGGTAGGGGTGAGCGTCGCCACGAAGTTTGAGGGGACGAGGATCAAGAAGACCGAGGGGCGGGGCGGCTCAGAACAGCCCGTCGTCCTGGTCGGCCTCGCGCGCGATGGCGTCGA
>CALFNG010000343.1 GCA_937902985.1 uncultured Myxococcales bacterium | reverse complement strand
TGCGAAAAAAAAGATGGAGCAATATGGACCACTTACGCGGGGCCTGAACGGTTACTTTCGCGCGAGTGACCCTGAGCGCGCAGATCGCCTGGGAGAAGCGGCTCCCTGAGCTGGCCGAGGGCACGTCCTTCCACGACCTGCTGGAGGACGTCCGTCGCACGCTCGCTCTCGAGCACGTCAAGTCGGGCCGCTTCACGATCGAGGAGATCGCCTACAGGCTCGGGTACTCCGACCTGGCGAACTTCCGCCGCGCGTTCCGGCGCTGGGAATCGGTACCGCCGTCGGCCTACCGCGCGTCGAAGCCCCCCGCTGGCCACGGACCGCGATAGCCCGCACCCCCGCGATCCGTCACTTGCAGGGCGTGACGCGGACGATCTTGACCTTGGTGGCCCCGCTGCCCGGCGCGGCATAGGCGACGCTGCCGTCGGGATACGTCCGGAAGTCCTGGTAACGGCTGCCGGTCGCCCCCGCGATGTTGTAGGGCGCGCCCTGGGTGGCGCCGGTCGTGTTGTCGAGGGCCTGGACGTAGAGCTTGCGGCTGGTGTCGTTCTGCGCGAGGTGGCCTTGCGGCGGCGCCTGCGTCGTCGACGTCTCCCAGGCGGCCAGCATTCGATTCTTGCCGAAGGCCGCCAGGTGCGGATTGCGATCGTTGAGCCCCGAGTCGCTCGCCAGCGTGATGTTCTTGTCGGGCGCGCCGGTGGTCACGTGCAGGAGGTGCGCATCGTCGAGGCCGGGATTGGCTGCGGTCTGTCCTGCGCGGAGATCGGTCACAGCGATCCAGTAGCCTCCCCCGCCGGCCGGCAGGACGCTTCCGAGCTCGGTGTTCAGCTCGTCGACGGGGTAAATGGTGACGGGGGTCGCCCTGCCTGAAGGAAAGGCGACCTGGCCGGACTTGCCGCCCGTCGGCGCGTCGAGGTTGCACACGGGAACGAACTTGGCGCCGTCCCAGAGGATGCGTTCGAAGGCGCTGTGGCTGCAGCCGACGTCGAAGCCGCCCGCGCCCAGCATGCCCGTACCGGCGTTGACGAGCCGCAGCTCGTCGCCCTGATGGATATCCATGCAGTTCATGCCGCCCTGGTTCTTCACGGTGATCGCGACGCCGTAGTAGGCGGCGAAGTTGGTCCCGTCGAAGGCGATCCGGCCGTTGTGCGCGTACCACCAGATCATCAAGGACTCTGGCCCCGCCGTCCCGGTCGAATACGGCGGCAGCGAGGCGCTCGACGTCGTCAGCTTGGTGGCCCACTTCTCGTTGCCGCAGGCATCGAACCGCACCAGGTACATGTCCCAGCACGAGTAGTTCGTCGGATTGGTCAACGAGCAAAGGTTGGCCGGATTGCCGCAGTTGTTCGTGCCTCCGCCCATGGCGTCGCGGCTCACGAGGACGACCCCGCCGGTGTTGTCCGCGTAGATGTCCTGGAAATCATAGGCAGGCAGCGCGAACGTCGAGCCGGTCACAAGGTTGTCGCCGCCGTCGAGGAGCGCGACGTGGACCTTCTTGTCGCTTCCCATGAAGGCCAGGCGCGAGCCGCCGCCCGGAATGGGCGAAATCGCGAGCAGCGAGAGCGGCGTGTCGACCTCCTGGTACGAGTACGTGACGCCCACGTCGATCTCGGTGACGCGAACGCCGGAAGCCGCGACTGCACACGACGCTCCTGTGTCGGTCGAGGAGCCGGAGCTCGACCCGCTGCCCGAGGGGAGACCCGCATCCCCGCAGTAGACCGGTATGGAGACACCCGAATCGGCCGAGCCGCTGCTCGAGCCGCTGCTGCCGCTCGACGCGCCTCCGGAGCTGCCGCTCGAGTTGCCTGCCCCGGAGCCGCTCCCCGAACCACTGCCTCCCGAGCTGCCGATGCCCGAACTGCCGCTGCCGGAGCCGCTGCTGCTCGTCGCCCCCTGGGTATCGGCGTCGCCCGAATCCAGGGGTGGGGAGGAGTTCCCGCACGCCGCTGCGAGCAGCATGAACCACGCGAACCCGGCCGGCAATTTGCCCGCGCCCTTTCGGCCCGGATCTGGACGCCCTACACGGGCGGAATCGCGGTCCCCGTTGCTCATCTCTTGTTGCTCCTGCGCGGGTGGGTCGGTCCACGTCGTGTACGGTGCGAGTGCCTGGGGACGTGATCCCGCGGGGCTAAGGTTGCGAGCGACGCGTACGACTGGCTCAGGTTTCTTCGAGGATAGAGTACGGACGCACAAAGGTGCCCGTACTGGACTTCAACGCACGCGAGCTTCCGGCGGCGAAAGCTGCAAGGTCGTCTCCGACGAGAGCATCGCGCTCTGGGCGCCCCCTATCTCGAGTCTGTACTTCGAGTTCGGCAAGGTCGAGACCCGCCCGCTCGGACGAAACGCGATCGAGGGATGGTGGCGCGGCCTCCCCCACCGCGCGCGACGCCAACTCGGACGCGCTCCTCGACATGTTCGACTTCGCGTGCCCGGACTTCCGGACTCCCCCCGCGCTCGGTCCGCAGCCACCGAAGGGCTGTTGACCGCGCGTCAGGGTCGGGTCGACGCCCTCACGTTTCGTCGTCGGGGGAGACGACCTGAAGGCTGAACGGCATCTGGACATGGATGTTGCCGCCACCGTGGGGCGGCTCGAACACGCCCTGCTCGATGCGATGGACAAGGCACGCCATCGTCTGGTTGCCGAGGATGGCGCCGCCCGTGGTGTCGACCTTGCGCACGTGTCCGTCGCTGCCGACGAGGATGTCGACCGTGATGAAGCCGTGCGCCTTCGGGTTCACCCTCAGGCGCCTCTTGTAGCAACCGAGAAGGTCGTCACCCATCGACGACATGACGGCGGTCGCGTTGTCGGTTTCCCGTTGCGTGTAATCCGGTTCGGGCGCGACGCGCGGAACGAGTCGAGGGGACTCGCAGCGGAGTTTGCATTCCACCGCGCCCGGCTCGGACGGCGCCGTTGCGGCGCCCGCGACCGGCGGGTCAGCGGCGGGCAGCGGGCTTGACGGCGGCGGTGACGGCGATCGCGAGGTCGCGCATCCGGCGGCAACGCAGGCGAGGAGCAAGCAGCATGAGACTCGGGCCCACGGCATGGTGGCAGCGAGGTGCAGCTGCCGTGCCCGCGCGAAGCCCAGGCGAAGACGCGGCCGGCGGTGCCTTGCAGGCGCAAAGGGTGCGCGGCGTCGCAACTTGCGCGTCGGACCCCAGGCCCCACGACGCGACGAGCCACGCGCTGCCCATGAACGCGGCCATACCCCTGGCAACGACTGACCGCCCGGTCGCGCCGCTCTACTTCTGGACGAACGCCCTCTCGATGACGTACGAGCCGCGCCTGTCGCTGCTGGCCTCGTCGAAGCCCTTCGCCTCGAGGACTCCGACGAGATCCTTCAGCATCGCCGGGCTGCCGCAGAGCATGAATCGATCGTGCTCGGCGTCGATGGCGGGTAGTGACAGGTCGCGGGCCAGCTTGCCGTCCTCGACGAGGTCGTTGATGCGGCCCTGGTTCCGGTAGGGCTCGCGGGTCACCGTGGGGTAGTAGAGCAGCTGCTGCTGGACCTGCTCGCCGACGAGTTCGTGGCGCGGGAGCTCGTCCTCGATGAACGCCCGGTACGCCAGATCGCTCACGCGGCGGGCGCTTTGCCGCGAGGCGCCGTCCGGTCGGTCTCCGCAGGACCAGAGCGTCAGTACGACGGCACGCCGCGCGAAATGGCCGACTGGATGACTCGGGGTGCGACCGACGCTCGCGACGACGCTTCCTGACCCGCGCCGACCTCGATGTTCGCACGGACACACGTCGTGCGATCGGCGGCGAGCGCCTCCTTACTTGCCGCGCGCGCGCCGAAAATCGCGCCTCCCTCCGCAAGCCGTTCGTGCGCCGGCCGTTTGTACCGCTCATAGGTATGCCCGAACCGAGCAAGCGAGCGTCTCCGAAATCGAGCTCGACGGTCCGAGCAGCCCGTCCTGCCGTAACGGACGGGGCCGCGCACGACGAGGAGACGTCGGAAAACCGCGCCGCCATCAGCGCCGCTGCGTTCGTCGCGAAGCGCCTCGGGGGACGGTCGCCTCCCACGTCGGCGCGGCGCATCGCCGAGATCACCGCCGACCCTTCGTTCCAGGTCGCGGACGTCGTGACCCTCCTCGAGTCCGATCCGGCGCTCTCGGCTCGCTTGCTCCAGATCGTCAACTCGGCCGGATACGCCCCGCGCACCGGGTGTCGCTCGGTGCACCGCGCTGTCATGCTCCTCGGTGCCACGCGCCTTCGCGCCGTGACGACGGCGGCCGGCGTGCTCCACCTCTTCGACGTCGAGAGCCCGGCCGCGTACCGCGTCCGGGAACACTCCACGGTGGTCGGCGCGCTCGCGCGAAGCCTCGCGCCGCTCTGCGCGCTGCCCCCCGACGAGATGTTCACCTGCGGCGCGTTGCACGATCTCGGCAAGCTGATGCTGCTCGAGGCCGAGGAGGACGAGTACTGCGCGCTCCTCGAGCGCAACGGGGACAGGTTCGACCGCCTCTACGCCCGCGAGAGGGCTCGCTACGGGTTCGATCACGCGATGCTCGCCGGGCACGTCCTCCGGGCCTGGCGCATCCCGGACCCCGTGCCGCGGGTCGTCGCCTGGCACCACGACCCGCTGCAGGCCGAGCGAGAGGACCGCGACATCGCGGCGCGCGTCCACCTCTTGCGGCTCGCCGACCGCCTGTCATGCGAGCTCTTCTCCGGCGCACCGTTCGACGCCATCACGGACCTCATCGCGGAGGACGACGGGACCGCGTTCTTCGGGCTCCCGCCGCGCTGGTGCGAGGAGCGGCTGCCGGCGCTGCGCGACCTCGCCTTCGAGGTGCGCGACTCCCTCGCCGAGCAGGACGTCCAGCGCACATCGCCCGGTGACGCAGGGCCCCCGACGCCGGCGGCGCCGCTCTCCAGGCCCCGATCCCCGGCGGTCGCTGGGCCCCCCACGCCGTGGGCCGCCGCCTCGACGGAGCTGGCGGCGGCATCCAC
>CALFNG010000342.1 GCA_937902985.1 uncultured Myxococcales bacterium | reverse complement strand
GATCCGTGCGGGGGGCGGCCCGAGCCCGCAAGCAAGGGCCGTCCCTACCGCGACCTTCCGGGATCAGCGAGGAATCCAGGGCGTCGGCGCTACCTTTGAGCGCGCTCGACGGGTGCACCCTCGACGCGCAGGAGCTCATCGTGCACATGGCTTCCGAGGCCATCGACGCAGGCGCCCCCCTCTTCAAACGCGGGCAACACGTCGGCCTGCTACCTGTGGGATCGCGCGTACCCGATGCGACCCCTCGCGCGTATCCTCGCGGTCATGAGCCTGGTCCGGCCGACCCCGCCGCCGTTCGATCCGGTCCAGTGGTTGCGAAGGCCCTTCGCCGAGCGCGCCCGGATGGTCTGCGAATCGTGGGCGATGCAGGGGTACGGCACGCCCCCGGCCATCTTCGCGGTCTACGCGGTGAAGGTCCTGCTCTACGTCGCCGGCTGGGCATTCTTCTGCCGCTTCAGCCCCTCGCTCGGCGGCCTGTCGACCCTCGGCTCGTGGTGGCTTCACCCCGTGGCGTTCCAGAAGGCCATCGTGTGGAGCATGCTCTTCGAGATCCTCGGTCTCGGCTGCGGCAGCGGACCGCTCACCGGCCGCTACTTCCCGCCGGTCGGGGGCTTTCTCTACTTCCTTCGCATCGGCACGACCAAGCTCCCGCTCTTCCCGCGCCTGCCGGTGCTCGGGGGCGCGACGCGCGGTCCCGTCGACGTGGCCCTCTACCTCGCGGTGCTGGTGACCGCCGTCCGGGCCCTCGTGGCTCCGTATCCGGCCGCAGAACACTTCGTGGCGCTCGCCGTGCTCCTGCCCCTGGCGGGCGTCGCCGACAAGACGCTCTTCCTCGCAGCGCGCTCCGAGCACTACTGGGTCACGATCGTCGTGTTCGCGTTCGCGCCGAACTGGATCGCCGGCGCCAAGGCGGTGCAGATCGCGCTCTGGTTCTGGGCCGGCTTCTCGAAGCTCAACCACCACTTTCCCACGGTCGTCTGCGTGATGACCAGCAACGGCCCGCTCACGCGCTTCCGGTGGCTGCGCCGCCTCATGTACCGCGACTACCCCGGCGACCTGCGTCCCTCGCGGCTCGCGACGCTCATGGCGCACGGGGGGGCGTCGCTCGAGTTCGGGGTCCCGCTCGCGTTCCTCCTGACGCCCACGGGCGTACCCCCGGTCCTCGCGATCGTGCTGATGCTCGGGCTCCACGCCTTCATCACGAGCAACGTCCCGATGGGCGTCCCCATCGAGTGGAACGTGATGGTGGTCTACGGCGGGTTCGCGCTCTTCTGGGCGCACCCGGACGTGCCGATCAGCTCCCTCGGGTCGCCGGCGATGGCCGCGTTTCTGGTGGTCATGCTCGTGGGCTTGCCGCTCTTCGGCAATCTCTTCCCGGCTCGCCTCTCGTTTCTCATGTCGATGCGCTACTACGCCGGCAACTGGGCCTACTCGGTCTGGCTCTTCCGCGGCGAGGCGTACAGGAAGCTCGAGCGCCTCACGGGGAGCTCCCGCTGGGTCCACGATCAGCTCGCGCCCTTCTACGACCGCAGCACCGTCATCGGGCTCGTCAGCGCGCTCATGGGCTTTCGCCTCATGCACCTGCACGGCCGCGCCTTGCCCATCCTGGTCCCGAAGGCGGTCGACCGGCTCGAGGACTACGAGTGGATGGACGGCGAGCTCGTGGCGGGCCTGGCGCTCGGCTGGAACTTCGGCGAGGGGCACCTGCACCAGGAGCAGCTCCTCGCGTCGATCCAGGCCCAGTGTGGGTTCGAGGAGGGCGAGCTCCGGTGCATCTTCGTCGAGTCGCAGCCGCTGGGGCGGTCGACGCTCGAGTATCGCATCGTCGACGCGGCGGCGGGGGCGATCGAGCGGGGCGCTCTGGCCGTCGACGAGCTCCGCGCCCGCCAGCCCTGGAGCGCCACGTCGTGACGGACGACGCAGACGCGGTCGTCGTCGGCTCCGGTCCCAACGGGCTCGCGGCGGCGGTCGCGCTCGCGCGCGAGGGCGCCTCGGTCGTGGTGCTCGAGGGGCGCGACGAGCCGGGGGGCGGCATGCGAACGACCGAGCTCACACTGCCGGGGTTCCGCCACGACGTGTGCTCGGCGTGCCACCCGATGGGGATCCTCTCCCCCTTCTTTCGCAGCTTGCCGCTGGGCGACCACGGCCTGCGCTGGGTGCAGCCGCCGGTGTCCGCGGCCCACCCCCTCGACGACCAGCCGGCGGTTCTGCTGCGCCGGTCGCTCGCCGACACGGCGCGGGCTCTCGGCCCCGACACTCGGGCCTACGAGCGACTCCTCGGCCCGCTGCTCGGCGACCCTCACGGGTTGCTCGAAGACATGCTCGCACCGCTGCGGATCCCGAGGCACCCGTTGCGCATGCTCCGCTTCGGCCTGCAGGCCGTCCGGTCCGCGACGGGCCTCGCACGTGGTCGCTTCCGCGGCGAGCGCGCGCGCGCCCTCTTCGCGGGGTGCGCCGCGCACTCGATCCTGCCGCTGGAGCGAAGCCTGACGGCCGCCGTGGGCCTCGTGTTCTGCATGACCGGGCACGTCGAGGCGTGGCCGGTCGCGGAGGGCGGATCGGCGGCCATCGCGCGCGCGCTCGCGAGCCTGCTCGTGTCGCTCGGGGGCCGCATCGAGACGGGCCGCTTCGTCGGCACCCTGGCCGATCTCCCCCGCGCGCGTGTGGTCCTCTTCGACACGAGCCCGGCGCAGCTCGCCGCCATCGCGGAGCCCGCGCTCCCCGCAGGATACGTCCGGCGCCTGCGGCGCTACCGCTACGGGCCGGGCGTCTTCAAGATCGACTGGGCGCTCAACGGCCCGATCCCGTGGACCGACCCGGCCGTCCTCGAGGCGTCGACGGTGCACGTGGGCGGGACCCTCGACGAGATCGCCGCCGCGGAGGCCGCCGTCTGGCGGGGCGAGCACCCCGAGCGGCCCTTCGTGATGCTCGTGCAGCAGAGCCAGTTCGACCGCACCCGCGCCCCGGACGGCAAGCACACCGGGTACGCGTACTGCCACGTGCCTGGCGGCTCCACGGTCGATCGGACGGCGACGATCGAGCGCCAGGTCGAGCGCTTCGCCCCCGGCTTCCGCGACCGCATCCTCGCCCGCCACGTCATGAACACCGCGGACCTCGAGCGCTACAACCCCTCGAACGTGGGCGGCGCCATCGCCGGCGGCGTCGCCGACCTCGGCCAGCTCTTCACGCGCCCCGTCGCGCGCTGGAACCCGTACACCACGCCGAGTCCGCGCATCTATCTGTGCTCCGGAGCGACGCCTCCCGGCGGCGGCGTCCACGGCATGTCGGGGTACTTCGCGGCCCGCGCGGCGCTGCGGCGGATGGGTCGATTGCCGGTGGGCGAGTTCCGGTGATACCCGTACCTCACGGGGACCTTCCATGGACCGATGAGCCGGCCCGCCGTCGCCCCCGCGGCACCGATCTGCACGCGGATCAGCCGCGATGACTTGTTCGCCGCCACTGGGCCTTTCCTGTTCGTCGCGGACGAACTCGCCCTCGGATGCGGCACACGCCTCGGCTTCGGCTGCCCAACCCCCGTCGACGCGGTCGGAGCCCGTACGGTTCCGTAGTCTACGCGGCACCGTGGGCGCGGCGGAGGATCGGCGTCAGCCCCGACCAGCGACGACGCGGGTTCCTCGCATTTCCGCAATTTCCGCAGGTTGGTCCGCGGGTGCATCCGCCGGACGCGGTTGGATCAGCGAAGTCTATTGCCATGTTCCCCTGCCTGACAGCAAGATGGCGCTCCGTGGCACCCTGTTCGGCGAACCCGGCGCGTGGATCGATCTCGGCATCTTCATGCAGCGAGCGCAGACCCCGGCGGCCGCTGCCTCGGACCTTTCGGTAGGAAGAATCGCGCTCGTGCTGCTCAACATGTCCGTGCGGCCCTTCTCGCGAACTTGCGCCCGGCCCCTTTTCGAATTTGGACGAAAAAGAGAAGCAACCCGGCGCCACTCTAACTTCGGGCGCTCCAACTTCGGGCGCGCCAGCGCCGGCGGTCCTAAAATTGAAATGCCGCGCCGGGCCGCCCAAGCTTCAAGGGGGCTGCACCGGCGCCCACCGGCGCTCGCTCAATCACCGTCCGCGGCTGGACTCGATCGCGCGGGCGCTCGGTGGCCAGGGGGCGCTATCCAACGCTCGAGGGGTCATGAATCTCATTCCTGAGTTTGATCACGATCTATTCGTCAGCTACACGCGACTGGATGACATCCCGATCGAGCAGCGGTCGGAGGGCTGGGTCGAGAGCTTCGTGCGGGTACTGCAGAACGAGGTCTGCCAGAGGCTCGGCGACAAGAGCTTTCGCGTCTGGATGGACCCTCAGGTCGACGGCAATCGCCCTCTAACCCCGCAGATCCTCGAGATCGCGCGCCGCTCGGCGATGCTGCTCGTCGTGATGTCCCCAGGCTACGTCAATTCGGAGTGGTGCTCGCGCGAGCGAGACGCGTTTCTGTCTGTGCTCGGGGACCGTGTGGCCGATGGCTGCGTGTTCGTCGTGCACGAGCGCGAGGTCGAGCGTGGCCTCATCCCACCACCGCTGAACGATCTGCCGGGATACATCTTCTTCTGTCGCGAGCGCGACTCGGGCCCCGACAGGCCGCTGTCCATCGCCGATGGTCTGCGATTCATGAGCAGGCTGTACGAGCTGAGCGCCGGCATCAAGTTGCAGGCCCAGCGACTCAGGGCACCCGAGCGTTCCGCGGCGCCGCTCGGGCCATGCATCTTCGTCGCCCGGGCCACCGAGGATCTGGCCGATCGCGAAGAAGAACTCCGCGGCTACTTGAGACAGGCCGGCCTCCATGTGCTGCCCGAGAAGTGGTATCCGCAGACGGACCGCGCCTCGTTCGAGGCTGCCATGAAAGAGGATCTCGGGCGGTCGAAGGCCTTCGCGCAGCTCCTCAGCGCGTTGCGCGGGCGCGATCCGTTCGACGGAGACGTCTGCTTGCCGCAGCTGCAGAACGACCTCGCGCGGCACGCCGGCGTCCCGATGCTGGCCTGGCGCGATCACGCGCTGGAACTTGCCTCGGTGCGCGCAGACCACCGGCCGCTGGTCGAGAGCGCGCAGGCCTCCGGCATCGAGGAGTTCAAGAGGGCGGTCGTCGAGCTTGCGCGCCGCGCACCGCCCCCCGCCGCGCCCCGTCGCTCAAACGTCATGGTCTTCGTCAACGCCGACACGCCCGATCGAGCCCTGGCCGAGGAAGTGGCCAGGATCCTCGTCCAGTGGGACGTCGACTGCTACTGGCCGCTTACGGAGGGTCAACCAGAGGAGATCCGCAAAGACCTCGAGGAGGGCCTCGAGACGTGCGATGGCATGCTGCTCGTGTACGGCGCGACGGCCGCCACCTGGGTCCGGCGCCAGCTGATGCAGGGCCGCAAGATCCTGAGCCAGCGCACGCAACAACCCACCGCGCTCGCGATCGTGCAAGGCCCGCCGGCGGACAACAAGGGCGATCTCGGGGCCGCCATCCCGAACCTGAAAACGCTCGACTGCCGGCGCGGCCTGGACCAAGCGGTTCTCAGAGAGTTCGCGGACGGTCTGCGCTAGGCGGATGCTATGTCGCCCGTCCCGCCCTTCAGCAGCGCGCCGTTCCCCGGTTTGCGTCCGTTCGAGACCGAGGAACAAGACATCTTCTTCGGTCGCGAAGCACAGACCGACCAGCTGCTGACGAAACTCCAGAACAGCCGAATTCTCGCCGTCGTGGGGCCTTCCGGCTGCGGCAAGTCCTCCCTCGTACGCGCGGGGCTCATCGCTTGCCTCGAGACGGGCATGATGGCATCGGCCGGATCGCGCTGGCGGGTGGTGACGATGCGTCCCGGGCGCAGCCCCATCGGGAGCCTCGCGCGCCGCCTCGCGCCGGAAGGCGGCGGGACGCCGGAGGCGCCGACGGAGTCGCAGCTCTCCATCGAGGCCGCACTTCGCCGCGGCCCTCTCGGTCTCATCGACTGCGTGCGCGAGTCGGCGCCAACTGATCCCAGGAAGCTGCTCTTACTGGTCGACCAGTTCGAAGAGCTCTTTCGTTTTCGCGTCGAGCAGAGCGCGGACGAAGCGGATGCCTTCGTCGACCTCCTGCTGGCCTCGGCCCGTCAGCACGAAGTGCCTATCTACGTCGTGCTGACGATGCGGTCGGACTTCCTCGGCCAATGCGCCCTGTTCCATGGGCTGCCTGAGGCGATCAGCGAGAGTCAGTATCTCACGCCGCGCCTCACGCGAGAGGAATGCGCCCGGGCCATCGTGGGGCCTGCGCGCGTGTTCGGCGGCGAGGTCGAAGGAGCGCTCGTCCACCGGCTTCTCAACGACCTCGGACCCGACAGCGACCAGCTCCCGGTCATGCAACACGTGCTCATGCGCTTGTGGAGCATCAAGCGAAAGTACCAGCCCGAGGGCCGCATCGTGCTCGCCGTGGACGGCTACGAGGCGATCGGCGGCCTCTCGCGCGCGCTCTCACGGCACGCGGACGAGGCTCTGCTCGAGTTGTCGGAGCGGGGGCAAGCCCTCTCGCGCGTGCTCTTCCAGCGCATCTCCAGCCGCACGGCGGGGCAACTCGATACGCGCTCGCCCGCAACGGCCGGAGAAATCGCGCACCTCGCCGGTGCCACGGTGGCCGAGATCGCGGCCGTGGCCGATGCCTTCCGGCGTCCCGACCGCTCCTTTCTCACCCCGCCGGCCGGCGAGCCCATCGAAGGCGAGACGTTCCTCGACGTGGGCCACGAGAGCTTCATCACCCATTGGGATCGGCTCTCCGGCTGGGTGCGCGAAGAGAATGAGTCGGCGACGGTCTACGCTCGACTCAAACAGGAAGCGAAGCTTTGGCGGGCCGGGGAGGCCGCGCTCTGGGGAAGTCCGAACCTCGAGCGCGCGCTCGATTGGAAACAGCGGACCGGGCCGAATGCCGCGTGGGCGGAGCGCTACGGGTCGCCGGCCGACTTCGACCTCGCCATGGAGTTTCTCTCGGCGAGCGAGGCGCGGCGCCGCGATGAGCAAGGCCACGCTGAGGCGGCCCGCAAGCGCGAGCTACGGCGAGCGCGCTGGGTCGCCGGCGCATCGGGCCTCATCGCGGTGTCCCTCGCCCTCGGAATCGTCGTCTATCGATACCGTCAGGTGGTGCGCCGGCCCGGGTACTTTGCGAGCTTCGTGGTGGTTCGCGGGGCGACACAGGGGGTTGGCCCGCTGAGCCGGGAAGCGATCGCCCATCGTCCGCGCTCCTTTCGCGTGACCACCCGCGGATCGCGGGGGCCCGTTCTTCTCGTCGAGGCGATCGACGCGCGTGACCAGCTCACGCCGGGTATTATCTGGTTGTTCGACCGCGACCCGGGACCCGACGACGTCGCGGCGACCGCCGACCACGTGTACGACGAGAGAGGCCAGCCGGTTGCAACGGTCCACTACGACGAGCACCACGCATGCCTCTCGGGCATTCAATACGTCAGCTCTGGCGCGCCCGACGACGCCACGACGACCTTCTACAAGGTCGGACGCGACGGCACGCCCGACCCCAAGGCACCGCTGGTTCGGGTCGAGTACTCGCCGCGCGGGTATGAGCACGTCTTACGCTACCGCGATGCATTGAACGCACCCGTGCCGGGGCCGAGCCGGGCGTTCGGTCTCCGGCGCGAGTTCGACGAGGAGGGTCGCGTCCTGGCATGGACCTGGTTGGGTGCCGACGACCTGCCGATGAGCGGCGCCATGGGCTTTGCGACGTTCAAGTCCTCGTACGACGCGTCAGGCAACGACGTCCTCGACGAGGCGCTCGACACGGCCGGAAGGCCCACCTTCACGACGGAAGGGTGGGCAGCGCGGCGGAGAGCGTACGATGGCTTCGGCAACGTCGTGTCCGAATCGTATTTCGACGTCGAGGGGCACCCGACGATCGGGACCGGTGGGTATCATCGAATCGCCATGGCGCTCGACGAGCGCGGCAACGCGGCCGCGAAGTCCTTCTGGTCAGCGGACGCGCAACCGGCGACGAACGAGATCGGGTGCTACGCGATGCGCGAGCGCTTCGACGATCGGGGAAATTCCGTCGAATCGACGTGCACCGGAGCCGACGGGAAGGTAGCGCGGACCAGCCATGGCTATGCGAGCTGGCAGACGAGCTACGACGACCATCGCCACCTGCTGGACCAGATCACGCGCGATCCGGACGGCCATGAGTGCATCAGCGAGGAGGGGTTCAGCCATCTGCGCCGCCGGTACGACCCGGACGGCCACCTGACCGACGAGCAATACGCGGGCCCGGACGGCACGCTCGTGCCGTGCCCGAAGGGTTTCGCGAGGCTGCATATGGAGAGCGACCGCGAGGGCCACGTGCTCTTGGTCGAGTATTTCGCGTCGGACGGTACTCCGACCCCCTCTGATGACGGATACGCCAAGATCAAGCGCAGCTACGACGCTGTGGGCAACGTCGTCGACGAGAACTATTTCGGCGGCGACTGGAAACCCGCGTCGGACGCGTCCGGCTGCGCCGGCTTCCGCGCGCGCTACGACCCGGAAGGGAATCCGATCGAGCACGAGCTCCTCGCCGCCGAGCCTGGCGAACGTTGCGAGAGCTCAGAACACTATGCAGGGTGGCGGTCCACATTCGAACGTGGCGACGAGACCCAACGCAGGTATTTCGGGTTGAGAGGTGAGCCCGTCATCGGCGCGGACGGGTACGCGAGTTGGAACCGAACGTACGACGCGCGCGGGAAAGTCACCGACGAGAGTTACCTCGACGTCGACGGAGCACCGGCCCTCTTCAAATGGCAGAACGCGACGGAAGGGCAGGGATACGCTCGGGTAGCAACGAAGTTCGACCCGAACGGAGACATCCTCGAGGTGAGGTACTTTGGAAAGAACGGAGAGCCCGTGGTCAACGAGAGGGGTACCGCCACGGTAAAGATGGAATACGACGAGCGCCGCCACATGACCAAGTTCGCGGTCTTCGGCCGTGACGGCAAACCGGTGCTCGACAACCAGGCTCACCTGGTCCGGTTCAAGAACGACGAGCACGGGAACGTGCTGGAACTCGAGTACTTCGGCCTCGACGGCTCGCCGACGACTCTGAGAAGGGGGCCCGACAAAAGGCCCGGGATCGACCCGCCTCCGTACGTTGAGATGTCGCGCTCCGTCGGGAGCTACGATGCGTACGGGCGCCAGACCGAAGAGCGCGGGTTCATCGGCGACAATCCGGCCCCGCTGGATGGAGGCTGCATGGTGCTCCGCACCGCGTACGACGCCTGGGGGCACCCGACGGCGCTCGAGTGCCGGCGTCTCGATGGCGCTCTCGACGGCGACTCCAACGGCATTGCCGTGATCCGTTACACCTACGACGCCCACGGGAGGAAAGTGGAGACGTCCTTTCACTGGGTGAACGGCGCGCTCGTGGTTGGCAGGAAAGAGAAATACGCGGTGCGGAAGAGCCGATACGACGAACGCGGAAACGAAGTCGACGTAGAGCTGCTGGACGCTGAGGGCCGACTCGCCAGCGGCGGACCGCCCGCCCACCGGGTCCCCAAGTAGGTAGGATCCCGGTCGGGTCGGGGGCCGGCGCGGTGGTGTGCAGGCGAAGCGATCGAGTTCTTGCAAGCCGAGAACCGCGTGCCGCGCGCGCGCCTCGGCCCCCGGCGTCTTCGGTTCACCCATCAGGCGACTTCTCGCCGAGAAGGGAAAGCCGCTTGGTCGGAAGCTGCTGGCCGAGATGGCGTCGCTCGCGACGCCGGAGACGATCCTGCGGTGGTGCACCCTGGCCATCTTGACGACCACTGGCACGGAGCACCTCCGATACCTGTCCGCAGGTAACGTACCGGCCCGCGTGCGTGTTGCCCTCACGCCGGGGGACGCTGTGCGTGTCGCACGAGAGTTGCAAGAGATGACGCAAGCGGAGCTCGGGGCCGCCTGCGGCATCCCGCAGGTGACGATCTCGAGCATCGAAAGCGGTCGTGCAACGTTGGGGGCCGAGCGGGCCGAGAACCTCGCGCGCGCGCTCAAGGTCCACCCGGCCGTGCTTCTCTGGCCCAATTGGGACACGGCCGCCGAATCACGGCGCGCGGCGGGTTGAAGCCCGTGGCTCGGCGGGCCCCGCGCACGTGGTCCCGGTCCCGCCGCGCTTCAACTGATGTGGCCGGTCGTCAGTCTTTTCCCTCTGCGAAGACCTGGGCGAACGACTTGCCATACGGGTAGAACCGGGCCTTGTCGCCGGCGGCCCACGCTTCGCGGAGCGGCGGACGGGAGAGATCCCAGTCGGCGCGGCACTTCTGCGTCACGGCGCGTAGATCGAGGCGCAGCTCGTCGACGGTCGGCCGCCCGAAGAACCAGTAACCCATGTAGATCTTGTGCACGATCAAGCCCGGCTCGAGCACGATCGTGTGCGGCACCATCGGGTTGTGCGTCGGGTCGGTGTACTCGGCGATGTCGAGATCCTTCTGCACCTTGCGGCCTGGGTCGGACAGGAACGGCCAGTGCGCGCCCACGGCGGACCTGAACTCGTTGGTCTCGAAGAGATTGTCGGTGCTGATGGTGACGAGGCGGCAATAGCCGACCTCGATCTCTCGATAGAGCTGCAAGAGACCTTCGTGCTGCCGGCGGTCTTTCGGGCAAAAGCCGCCTCGGCCGAGGACGACGATCATCGGGTCGCCCTTCTGGAGCTCCGAGAGCTTCTGGTGCTTGCCGGTCTGGTCGGGCAGATCGTAGTCGGGGAACGCGGCGCCAGGGACGATGTCGTGTCGCATCCCCCGATCGTGGCCCGCCCACGTCCGAAAGCAAGCGTGAGCCAGCGCATGGAAGGGCTGACGCGGCGGGGCGCTTTGACGCTACCCTCGTCGTCGTATGGGTCGGCTCAGCCTCAGCGCCTTCGCAACGGGCGTCACCGGCGTTGCGGGCGGGATCATCACCGCCTTGACGGTCGCGTCTTGCGTGGTGTCTTGCATGGAGCCGCCGGCCAAGGCCCCGGATCCGGCGGCCGCCGCTCCCACGCGCGACACGCTGCTCGGAGAGCCCTTTGATGTGGAGGCCGTGGCCGAGCAGGTCGCCGCCTTCCGTGGGTTGCCGCTACGGGCCGCCGTGCCCATTCGCGTGATCGACGACGGCGCCACGAGGCATCACGTGGTCGCGTACGACGAGGTGGCTGCCCCCACCGGACCCGACGCCTTCTGGAGCGCCATCGATGTCGTCGTCCCGGATCGCGCCGCGAGCCCCGCGCCCACGGCGCTCTTCGCGAAGGGTGTCTCGGCCCTGTTCGACGAGAAGCGCACGACGCTCTGGGCGCGCCGGCCCGGCGAGACGAACGACGGCGAGCGCGCGTGGGCGCTCGTGCACGCGATCGAGCACGTGCTCCAGGAGCAGAACGCGATCCTGCCGGCGCGCGGCCTCGACGACGACCAGGCGCTCGCCCGGCGCGCGGTCCTCGAAGGCGACGCGGACCTGACCACGGCCGCGTTCATCGCGAGCCGCCGACCGTCGGGGGACCACTGGCTCGCGCACCTGCTCTCGGAGGTCGCGAACCGCGGCGAGAGGGTCGACGTCTTCGCCGGCGCGCCGCCCTACGTGCGTCGCCAGTGGCTCTTTCCGTATGTCGACGGCTTTCGGCTCGTCGCCTCGGTGTACCGAGCAGGCGGCTTTCCGCTCGTGAACCGCATGTTCGCGCGCCCTCCCATCAGCACCGAGCAGGTGCTCTGGCCTGCGGCCTACATCGCGGGCGAGCTGCCGATTCGCATCGAGCCGCCCGCCGTACCCAGCGGCTTCACGAGCGTCGCCGTCGAGACCGTCGGCGAGCTCCGCACGCGCGCCTGGCTCGATCAATGTCCGACGACGGGAGGCTCCAGGTCGATGGGCAACTGGGGTGGGGACTCGCTGGCCGTCGTTCGAGACGCGTCGGGCCGGCCAGCGCTCCTGTGGAGTACGGCCTGGGACGGCGATACGGCCGCGTCGTTCGAAGCGCAGCTCCAGCGAACGCGCGCGGGATGGTGGGGTCCCGACGGTGCGCCGACCAAGGCAACGCCGTCGTGCACGAACCTGAACGCCGGACCCGACGCGACCGTCGTGCACGACGCCGATCGCGTGGTCTACGTGAAGGGCCTCGACGGCGCACCCGCCGCGGCAGCGGCGCGCGCGCTCATGGCGCGTCCCATCGTGCACCCGTCGCCCGTGCCGCCGCTTGGCGACGTGCAGCTGCGTCCGATCGACGATCCCGTCGCCCTCCTGGGTCACGGGGAGCTCGAGGGTACGGTCTACGTCAACAAGGGTCTCGGCCTGCGCGTCCCCACGGCCGGCTTCCAGATCGACGCGACCGCGCCTGGCGAAGAAGTTACGCTCGGAGAGGCCTTCGGCGTCTCGACCCTGCAACTGACTGTCTCCGCGCTGATGACCGCGTCGAGTCCCGAGCTCGAACAGCGCCTGGCCAAGGACACCGTCGGCGGGTTCGAGGGGGTCGACCGCACGGTGGAGTACCTGGGCGATACGCCTCTCGTCACCGACGCTGGGCCGGGGCACGCCCTCCGCTGGTTCGGCCGCGAAGGCACGAACCAGATCCTGGTGTTCGTGCCCGTGTGCGGCGGCAAGATCACGCTCGTCGCGCACGGGCGAGGCGAGGGGCCCGGGCTCTGGCGCGAAGCGAAGCGAGCGCTCCACGGAATGCGCTTCGACCCGGCCGGGCACGCCTGCAAGATGGTCACGGACGACACTCCCCCGTCGTCGCCGCCCCCGTCGTCGCCGGTCGCGCCGGCCCTGCCCGCGCCGGCCGCGTCCTCGCCGCCCGTCGCGTCCGCGCCGAC
>CALFNG010000341.1 GCA_937902985.1 uncultured Myxococcales bacterium | reverse complement strand
GTCAGCGCCAGCGCGCGGCCCCGCGCGGCCTTTTCGATCCCCGCGATGGGCAGCTCCGCGATCGGCCCCGCGTCGGGGGCCTCGGCGCGCAGCACGCTCAGGCCGCCTTGCCAGAGGACGAGTCCATCGACGGCACCGACGGCGTCGGCGTCGATGACCACCCGGACGCGCCGCCGGTCGGCGGTCGCGTCGACGTCGGCGGGGATCTGCGCCGCTGAAAGCCGGGCCTTGGTGCGGAGCGCGGCGAGCTCGACATCGAGGGCCTTGCCGGTGGCCGGATCCGGGTCGATCTCGTACTCGAGCGCCGCGTCGTTCGTTCCCGCGAGATGCGGAGAGCACGCCGAGACGGCGAGCGCGACCAGAACGAGGACGCACGCCCGAAAGAGCGCGCGCAAGAAAAGTCCGTGCTCTTTTTGCGTCATCGGTTGGCGGCGTGTTGTCCTAGGATCCGGACCATTCCTGGACACCTCCCCGGACCCTCCCAAAAAAGAATGCCGGATCCTCAGATCCTTTACATCGTGACGGCGGTGGTCGTGCTCGGCCTCGTTGGCTGGGTCATCGTCGTTCTAACTCGCTCCGACGGAAAGACCGAAGACGCGGCGCCGGCCAAGGCGGCTCGCGCGACGGGCGCGACCCCCGCGGTGAGTTCGAGCGGCCGGGCCAAGGTCGATCTCCCGCCGCGGGCCAAGCCCAGGCTCCATTCGCACTCCGAGATCACCGACGGCTCGGCGTCGGACGCCGGCAGCGACGCGGGCCTCGACCTCGAGGAGAACGACGAGCCCACCGGGCCGCACGCGCTCATTCTGGTGACCGCCGTCGGTCGGACCGATCCGGGCCTCAAACGCAAGCACAACGAAGACGCCTACGCGATCCTCGAAGACCATCACCTCTTCGTCATCGCCGACGGGATGGGCCGCCACGCGGCCGGCGAGGTCGCGAGCCGGTTGTGCGTCGAGGCCATAAGCGAAGCGTTTCAGAAGTCGGACTTCGGGCCGCTTCGCGAGCCACCCCTCCCGCGGCGCGCGGCCCGCCTGCGGGGAGCGACGCTGCAGGCGAACGAGCGCATCCTCGCGGCGGCGCTCGAAAACGATGCCTACACGGGCATGGGAACGACGGTCGTCTCCGCGTACTTCTCGCCGAACAACCAGCGCGTGTACATCGCGCACGTGGGCGACAGCCGCTGCTACCGTCTCCGGAGCGGCGCGCTGACCCAGCTGACCACCGACCACACGCTGGGCGCGGCGGGCATCGTCGGCAAGACGGCGGCGATCCTGAGCCGCGCGCTCGGCGTCGAGCCGAACGTCGAGGTCGACGTGGGCAGCGAGGCCCCGCTGCCTGGAGACATCTACCTGCTCTGTTCAGACGGCCTGAGTCGCATGGTGCCCGCGCCCGAGATCGAAGCGACGCTCGTCGCCACGGCCGATCTCGAGGAGGCGACCAAGACGCTGACCGACCTGGCGAACCGGGGCGGCGGGCGCGACAACATCACCGTCATCCTCGTCCGCGTCGATAACGCGAAGGTCTCCCCGGCCTGACGCCACAACGGTCCGGGCCGCTCCAGCGGCTCCGCGAGTCACGTGAGCTTCGCGGCGCGCTCGATCCCGCGGAAGACGTAGTCGAGGTACGTCTCGTTCCCCTGCGCCCAGACGACGAACGGCTGCGCCAGCACGCCCTCGTCGCTGGCGGCGAGGAGCTCGGCGGGTCCCATCGCCGACAGCTCGTAGAGATGCGGCGTCTGCGGGATCGCCGTCTCTTCTTCGAAGCAAGCCACTTCGAACGCGAGCGGATCGCCGAACGCGGCGATGGCGCCCTTGTGCCGCTCGGGGTCGAGCTCGCGGAGTGAGTAGAGCTCCCAGCCGGCGTCGATCGCCAGCGGATGGATTCGTTCTTCGCTCGACTCGTCGAACGCCGCACGATGGGTCGTCTCGAGGCCGTGCGCCCGGAGTCGCTCCTCGAGGGCCGCGCGACTGGCGAGCGCACGCAGGCCCGGCGCCCAGAAGGCCTCGAGCAAGGCCACGAGCTCGGCGTCCGAGCAACGCCGCCACAAGCGCTCGTCTCGCGAGGCCAGATCGAGGCCATGGCTCCCCTCGGCGACGGTCGCGCGCGCCCAGGCGCGGACGTCTGCGAGCGCGCCCCCGGCGTCGTCGGGAACCGAATCGGCCGCGATGACGTGCACGAGGTGCATCCGGCCCGCCACGTACCTGTGCGCGCCGAGCGCGCGTACGAGGCGGAGCGCCTGGTCCACCTTCTCGACGCCGAGATCGACGGCGATCATGAAGACGTCAGCCGGACGGCGCAGGGACCGTCAACCATTGGTGGTCCGCTCCAGCCCGAAGAACTCCTGGATGCGGTCGAGCATGTGCGTCTCGAGGTGAACCATTCGCGCCTTCCGAGCTTCTTCGTCGAGGCCCTCGAGCACGGTCGCAAGCTCGTTGTCGCGCTTGGCGAGCGTACGTGAGATCTCTCGGGCGACCTCGGGCCGCGCGTGGAGGATCCGTTCGAGCCCGGTCTTGTCGAGACGGAAACAGTCGACGTCGGTGACGGCCACGACGTCGGCGCGGCGAGGCTCGCCGGTCAGCATGCCCATCTCTCCGAAGAAGCCCGGCGCATCGATGGTGGCGACGGTCTTGCTGACGGTGGAGCCCTCGAGGTGGCGGCGCACTTCGACCTTGCCTGCACAAATGATGTAGAGCCAGTGGGCCACGGCGCCTTGCTTCGTGATCGTCTCGCCCGCGGTGTACGGGACGAACTCGAGATGATCGAGCAGCGAAGCGCGCTCTTCGGGCGTGAGCCAGCGAAAGATCTCGACCCCAGCGAGCGCGCTCAGCCGCCGCTCGCGGTGGCGCTTGCCGCGATCGGCCTCGTCTTGTTCAGGAGAGAAAAAGACGGTCTGCGCCGGCTTCGCCAGCGGGATGTTCGCGCGTTCGAGCGCCGTGTAGATGCGCGTACGGATCCGCGAGCTCGTCGGGTCGTCGTTTGCCAGGTCCGTCAGCCAGTAGCGGACGGCGTAGTACGCGAAGCTGTCGCGGTTGTCCTTGGCGAAGTCGTAGGAAATCACGCTCGGGGGCGGCTGATCGGCGACCCCCTCGATGTGCGCCATCGTCAGCGCGGTGCGGACGACGTCGATGACGCGCGAGGGCGCGAACCGGAAGTCGACGTTGAAGTAGATCCACATGCGATGCTGCAGCGGCATGCCGCGGCGCTTGCCGAGGATGGTGATGTTCTGAGCGAGCAGGTTCGAGTTCGGGACGATGAGGGTGTCCCAGTTGCGGGTCTCGACCACCGTGTGGCGCCAGCGGATCGCGATGACCCGGCCCTGCGTTCCGTCGGCGAGCTGCACCCAGTCGCCAACGTGGATGCTGCCGTCGAGCTGCAGGGCCACGCCGCCTAGGATGTTGCCGAGCGTGGCCTGGAGGCTCAGCGCGAGCACGCCGCTGACGACCGCCGACGTGGTGACGACCGACGTTGCGGAGACGTTCGCGGCCTTGAGCACCGCGAACGTGGCGAACACGTAAGCGAAGCCGACTGTGATGTCGCTCGTGATCGTGACGAGCACCACGCCGAGCGCCGGGAGGAGGAGATCGAAGATCGCCAGGCCCGCGAGCTCCACGCAGGTGAACGCTCCCGCCATGCAGGCGATGAGCGCGTTGGTCTCGCCCCAGCCCGTGACGCGCGGCGCCTCCACGTGGGAGAGGACCTCGCCCGTGATGGTGGACAGCCCGAAGATCGCGTAGAGGAAGAGCGCGCGGCGGATCCGTGGCCTCTTGGCCGGCGCGAAGCGATTGATGAGCGCCGCGACCAACACCAGGGCGGCGCCGAGCGCCGCAAAGGCCCGCAACCCGAGCAGCTCGATCAACCCGCGAAAGCCTCGTCGAGCAAGATCTTCTGTTCGAGGTCGTGGGCGGCCTTGCTACCGGTCGCGGGGCTGGCGCTCTCCGGACGCGAGACGAGCGTCAGCGGATGGCGCGAACCGAAGAACTCGGCCTTGCGGGCGTTCAAGAAGTACCAGGCGCCCATGTTGCTCGGCTCTTCTTGGACCCAGACGACTGGCGTGCCCTCGCGGTAGCCCGCCAGCGCCCTGCCGAGGGAGCCGCTGAGAGGGTAGTACTGCTCGAGCCGGACGATGGCCACGTCGTCGCGCTTGCGGCGGCGCCGCTCGGCGGCCAGTTCGTAATAGACCTTGCCGCTGCAGAGCAGAATGCGGCGGACCTTGGTGCCCTCGACCGCGCCGTCGGCGATGACGCGCTGAAACGCGCCGTCGGCGATCTCGTCGAGCGTGTTGACCGCCTCGGGATGCCGGAGGAGCGACTTCGGCGTGAAGATGATGAGCGGCTTGCGCCACGGGCGGTTGACCTGCCGCCTTAGCACGTGAAAGAGCTGCGCCGGCGTCGTCAGGTTGCAGACCTGGATGTTGTCTTCCGCAGCGAGGTTCAAGAAGCGCTCGATGCGCGCGCTCGAGTGCTCCGGCCCCTGACCCTCGAAGCCGTGAGGCAAGAGCAGGACGAGGCCCGACAGTCGCGACCATTTGTCTTCTGCCGACACGATGAACTGATCGATGATCACCTGCGCGGCGTTGGCGAAGTCGCCGAACTGCGCTTCCCAGACGACGAGCTTGTCGGGTCGATCGAGCGAGTAGCCGTACTCGAAGCCGAGCACCCCGGCTTCGCTGAGCGGGCTGTCGTAGATCTCGAAGCGACCGACGCCGCCGTACGACGCGTGGCCCAGGTGGGCGAGCGGCGTGTAGGGGGCGCCCGTCTCGGTGTCGAAGAGCACCGCGTGTCGATGCGAGAACGTGCCGCGTCGCGCGTCCTGTCCGCTGATCCGGATGCCGTGGCCCTCGAGCAAGATCGACGCGAAGGCGAGGTGCTCGGCGGTGCCCCAGTCGAGCGGTTGCCCGGCCGTGGCCCGCTCGCGTCGCTGCTCGAGGAGCTTCAGCGCCTTGGGGTTCGCGTGGAACCCCGCGGGCATGGTCGTCAACTTCTCGAGCGCGTCGAGCAGCTTCTCCCTCGGAAAAGCGGTCGCCGTGTCGGGGACGGCCGCGTCGGGACCGCCGACGTAGGGGGCCCAGACGCCGCCCATGGCCTCGGGCTTGGTGTGAAAGTCACCCTTGCGCGCCTCTTCGAGGGCCAGCTCGAGGGTCGCGCGCCGCTCTTGAGCGATCGTGTCGGCCTCTTCGCGCGAGACGTGCCCCGCGGCGACGAGACGCGCGACGTAGACCTCACGCACCGTCGGCTTCTTGTCGATGAGCGCGTACATGAGCGGCTGCGTGAAGCGCGGCTCGTCGCCCTCGTTATGGCCGTACTTCCGGTAGCAATACATGTCGATCACGACGTCTTGCTTGAATCGCTGGCGGAACTCCATGGCCAGGCGGGTCACCTGAATGACCGCTTGCGGGTCCTCGCCGTTCACGTGAAAGACCGGGACCCGGAGCATCCGCGCGATGTCGGTGCAATAGCGGGTCGACCGCGAGTCCGACGGGACGGTGGTGAAGCCGATCTGGTTGTTGATGACGAGGTGGATGGTCCCGCCCGTCGTGTACCCCTCGAGCCCCGCGAGGTTCAGCGTCTCGGCGACCACGCCTTCGCCCATGAACGCCGCGTCCCCGTGAACGAGCAGGGGCATCGTGCTCTTGCGCTTGCGACGGTCGATCTTCGCGCGCACGCGCCCCTCGACCACCGGGTTCACGAACTCGAGGTGGCTCGGGTTGAACGCCATCGACACGTGGACCTGGCGGCCGCCGTGCGTGGTCACCTCGCTCGAATAGCCGAGGTGGTATTTCACGTCGCCGGCGCCGAGGAAGCGCTCGGGCTTCTTGTCGTCGAACGCGGCGAAGATCTCGCGCACGTTCTTGCCCATCACGTTCACGAGGACGTTGAGCCGCCCGCGATGGGCCATGCCGATGACGAGCTCCTCGATGCCGTGCTGCCCGGCGGCCTCGACGAGCAGATCGATCATCGGGATCATGCTCTCGGAGCCTTCGAGCGAGAATCGCTTGGCGCCGACGTAGTTCTTGTGGATGAACTGCTCGAAGATCTCGGCCTCGGTGAGCTTCGTGAGGATGCGAACGAGCTCGGTGCGGTCGAGCAGCGCGCGGTTGCGCGTCGATTCCATCTGCTGCTGGAGCCAGAGGCGGGGCTCCGGCTCTTCGATATGCGTCGACTCGACGCCGATCGACGAGCAGTACGTCTCCCTCAGGTGGGCGACGATCTCGCGAAGGCGCGCGCGCTCGGGCAGCCCGGCCATGCCGGCGGTGGAGAATGTCTTGTCGAGGTCCGTCTCGCTGAGACCGAAGTGCGAGAGCTCGAGCTCGGGCGCCGCCGCGGTCGGGTTCTCGAGCGGGTCGACGTTGGCGAAGAGGTGCCCGCGCACGCGATAGGCATTCACGAGGTGGGCCACGCGGCTCTGCAGCTCGGTGGCCGCGATCACGGTCTCGCGAACGGCCTCGCGGTAGGCGACCGATGACGGAGGCGAGCCGTTCTCGACCGCCAGAGCTGCCGCGGCAGCCGCGGCGCGAGCGCTCCCGTTCCCGTTCCCGTTGGCGACGCCGACGCCGTTGCCGTTGCCGTTCACGGTCTTGCCGTTCATGATGGGGCCGAGCGCCGCGATTTGGGGAGCAGGAGCGGTCGCTCCGGGCGCCCCGCCCGAGCCTTCGAAGAACCGTTGCCAGTCCGCCTCGACCGAGTGAGGGCTCTGGAGCCAGCGGGTGTGCAGCTCTTCGACGTACCCCGCGTTGATGCCGAACTCGTCGAACATGTGTCTCCGATACTAGGTAGGGGGCGACCTAAGTCTTGACGGCGACATACGCCGCCTTCCAGTCGCGATTCCCGCACCAAGACCTAGCGCCAGGAGGCCCGCACTTCCACCGAGAAGGCGAGCCGAGCGCGACCGATACGGGCCTCGCCGCCGTGCTGCCGTCTTCTTGCTCGCCGTCAGGGCCCGATGGGGGTGTGCTGACAGGTAAGTAAGATGGTGGTCTCGGCGGCGCAAGGGGCGTGCCCGGGGGCGCCCGGAGGCGCCCCCGGGTGCAAGGACGAGCGGCCCGGGCATGATCACCCATCAGCGCATTTGCGCGCATTTGCGCGCATTTGCGCGCGTTGCTGATCGCAGGGGTCGGCGCGATCGAGGGCCGTGCTACCAAGCCGGGCCGTGTCGTTCGACGTCGATGTCGAGTCGCTGCGCGCCACGCGGCTGGTTCGCGGCTGGTACGCGCGCGATGCGCTGGTGGTCGCGCGAGCGCTGGTTGGGTGTCTGGTCGTTCACGAGCGGGGTGAGGGCGGCGGCGAGGGCCGCCCCCGCGTGTCGCGCGTCGTCGAGACCGAGGCCTATCGCGGTCCGAAGGACCTCGCGTGCCACGCGCGGGCAGGGCTGACCAGGCGCACGCGATCGCTGCTCGGCACGGAGGGCCACGCCTACGTGTTCCTCGTCTACGGGATGCACGAGTGCTTCAACGTGACGTGCGCGGGCGAGGGAATGGGTCATGCCGTCCTCGTGCGCGCCGCTGAGCCGGTCTCCGGCCTCGACCCGGGCGCCCGCCTCGATGGGCCGGGGCGCTTCGCGCGCGCGATGGCGACCTCGCGGGCGCTCGATGGCCACGACCTGACGCGGCCGCCGCTCTATCTTTGCGGTCGCCCGCGCCGGCCCCGCATCGCTGTTTCCGCGCGTGTCGGGGTGGCCTACGCGGGAGACTGGGCGGCGCGTCTCTGGCGCTTTTACGACCCGTCGAGCGTGCACGTGTCGCGACCCCCCAAGAAGTCGATCGGTCTCGGCTAGAGCGAGCGACGGCGTCGCGGAACGGGCCCGTCTCGACGCCCGCCGTGCTCGCC
>CALFNG010000340.1 GCA_937902985.1 uncultured Myxococcales bacterium | reverse complement strand
GAAGAGGGTTGTGATCGCATCATCGATGACGCGAAATCCTAGAGCGGGAGAAGGGTTCCGAAACCGGCATCACCAAAGGGCGGTCTTTCACGCGTGACGCTGCAAATTCCGCCGGTTTCGCGAACCCCGACCCTGACAAGGTGCGACATCCCGCAACGCCCTGCACCGTGGCGTTGGGCAACTGGTGGGAAACGGACCGGGCGGACGTCTGGTGCGCCCTCGCCCTCCCGTGAGCAGCCCATGGCTGCCAGGCGCTACGACGAGCAACGCCCGGCACGTGTCTACTTCGCGAAGTAGGTCGTCGCGCGCTTCTGGCCCTTGCTCGTGAGCCTCTTCTTCGCGACGCCCTCCTTGAGGATGCGGGGCATCTCCTTGGGCAGCATGCCGAGCTTCGAGCGGATCTCTTCGGCCCTCATTCCGTCCTTGTGGGTCTTCACGAGGAGGACGATCTTGTTGAGAACCGCCTGGATCTCTTCGTCGGAACGGCGAGGGAGTCGTCCGTTCTTGCCCCGCTTCGGCACCGCCGGCACCGCGAGCGGGTCCGGCTGACCGCCGCCACCGGGAACGGCGCGGGCGCGACCCCCGTCGCCCTCGGAGCCCGCGAGTTCGTGGAGCGAGGCGCCCTGAATGGCGGCGATGATCTGGGTGGCGAAGTTGGCCGCGAGGCCGTCGAGCTGCGAGCGGAGGGTCGGCATGGGTCGGTGCAGATCCTAACGTCCCGGCCCTTGATGGCCCAGAAAGCAGCTGTTGGTGATGCTTCGCTCTTTTTGGTGAGGAGCACCCCGCTCTTGCGGCCCCCCGGCTACCGCGTCGGCCGAAGCCCGTTCGGGCGTCGCCCGCTACCACCAGCGCCGCGAGGCGAAGCGGCCGCTGCCGTCGCGCCGGTAACCGCTGCGGTCAACCGAGGTGCCGTTCTGATTCACCCAGGCGAGGAAGGCGAAGCCGATCCCCGTGGCGACGACGTTCCGCACCTGCTTGCTCTCGGCCGCGCCGTTCGCCGCGAGGTTCGCCGCGTGCTCGCAGTTGAAACCGAGCAGGTCGTAGCTCCGGCCCACGAGATCGAGCGCCCTCTGCGCGACGGCGGCTCCCTGGCTGGGCCGCGCGCGCTGCTCGACGTGGATCTCGGCGTCGCCGGCGAAGCCTTCGCGCGGCGTGTGCACGACGCCGCCGTCGGGCCTGTTGTGCACGAACCAGAGGCGGCCGTCCGGCCACAGCCCGGTGCAGATGCCGTAGTGCTTCTTGAGGAACGACTGCACGTAGCACTTGTCGCCTTGCGCGATCATGTCGGGTTCTCCTCGTCGTCGGGGGTATCGTTGGTGTCCTTGGTCGTCTTCGCGGCGGCTGCCACGGCTCCCGCCGCGACGAGCGCGAGGATGCCCGCGCCGCCCAGGAGCCACTTGCCGAGGTTCTTCGGCTTGTCGTCATGGACGACAACGCCGCTCGCTTCGAGCTGGGTCGCCAGGATGTCCGCCTGACGGACAATGGCCGCGGGCTCCATGCCGAGCTTCCTGGCCGCCTTGCGGAGCTGGGCGAGGGTCATCGAAGTGTCGCCGGTCTCGACGCGGGACCAGCCGGACGGTGTCGCGAGAGCCACGCTCTCGGCCATCGTCAGCAGGTTGATCCCCTGAATCTCGCGGCGTCCGCGAATCACCTGGCCAACAATCTGCCCGTACGAGGTCTCCTGCTGCATCGCCTCGAAGGTTCGCATCCGTTTGCGTATGGCGCAAATCGATTCGTCCAGCGTACGCTGGTGCGCAGTCAGAAGTCTCCGCGCGTGTCTTGCCCGACGCGGCATCCTGGTCTAACGTTCAGGTCAGCATCAGGAGGCAGTATGGTTCCGGTTCCCGCCCCCGTGGAGGAGCTCGCAGAATTCTTCGCCGCCCACCGCGTGGTGCCCTTCATCGGGACGGGCTGCTCGCTCGGCCGCGCGTTCGACGTGATGCGACGCCGTCGCGAGAAGCGGAGCGCGTGAGTGGTCATGCCTGTCACCCGCAACGCGATCATCGTCGGAGCCCCTGGAGATGCTGCTCCGTCGTCGGAGATGTTCCTGGGTGTCCAAGCCGACGCCGTGTCATACGAGCGGTTCCTCTTGTCGCCGCATGGCGGGGCGTGGACACGAAACGAGATCATCCAGCTCTGGCATCCCGGAGCCGCGAAGCTCGCCGCATTCCTGAACTCCATCACGTGCGACTACTCGGTCACGGTCTTTTGCGGGCACGGAGCCCGGTACCAAGGCCAGCCCGTAATCGAAACGAACCCGAACGAGACGATGTACGTCAGCGACTTCCGGACAAGCTCCAAGCGGCAGCTCACCATCATCGATGCGTGTCAGGTGGAGGTGGAGCCCAGGGCTCTCTTGAAGGAGAAAGTCGCTGGGATTGGCGCTCCCCCCGACCCGTACTGGGACTCGTGCCGTGCTTTGTACGATGCAGGGATCATGGGGGTCGGGGAGATGCGGGCTCTCTGGAACGGCTGCAAGATGGGGCAGGTCTCCGGCTCTAATCCGCTCGGCGGGTACTTCTCTCACACGCTGCTCACGACATGTCAGTCCTGGGCGCGTCAAGCAAGAGGGCTTAACCCAACGGCGAGCCGAATGCTCACGATCCGAGAGGTCCATGACGGTGTGGGACCGAAGGTGACACAGCTCTACTACCCGCAGGAGCCGACGCTGGAGAGCGGCCGGTCGCACACGTCCTTCCCCTTCTTGGTCGCGTGAGCACCATGTCCAAAAAGCGGCCGAACAACTCATACCGCCAGTGGGACCACCTGCCGATCGAGTTCCCAATCCACGAGACGCAGGACTACATCGTCTTCTTGGACCCGAAGCTCGAAGTCGATTGGGAGACGAGCGACAAGTACGACAACGAGAAAAGGGAGCCGGAGGGCTTCACCGAGATCATGCGCCGCTACTCCGAGCTCGAGTCGTCGATCAGCGACGGCACGTCCCGCGGCAATCGAAAGCAAGCCGAACGCCTCATCGCGCTCGGCATCGACGCGGGCCTGAAGGGGGACGTTGCGGCGGCCCATCGGTGCATGAGCGCCGCGGCGGAGTTCATCGAGCTGCGGAACAAGGAGATCGGCAAGCGGCTCTACGTTTGGGGCGCCGTTCGAGCGACCGTGGTGTTCGTCCTCGTCGGGGCGATCGCATGGGCGTGCAGGCGCTACGTCGAGCCTCTTCTCGGCGAGCTGCCGTTCTCTCTCGTGCTCTACGGAGCTGGTGGTTCCATCGGTGCCCTCTTCTTCGTGTTGCGTGGGGTAGGTCTCGCCCTCCCCGATCCGCAGGCCGACAAGGACCTGCACGTGACCGAGGCGACGTGGCGCATCGTCCTTGGCGTCCTTGGGGCGGTGGTCGTCTGCCTTGCCGCTCGTACGGGCTTGCTCCTTGGGCCAGTGATGACCCTGCCGCAGGCAAAGTACTTCCTGATGCTGGTCGCCATCGTGGCGGGCCGGAGCGAGACGCTGGCGCCGGACTTGATGCTCAAGCTCGAGGCGGGCGCGAAAAAGGACGCTCCTCTGCGATGACCCCACATGGTCCTGGTGTCCTCCAACCCGCTCTCGACAACGCTTCAGTTGCAGACCCCGGCCGGTCTGATCGTGCCCGGAGTCTCGTTCGCCAAGGTCGCCGAGCAAACCGCCCCAGCCGGTCGTCTGATCCGCCAGGCAATGTCGTTCAACGCGTTGCTCGGACCGTCCCAGCACCTCGCCGTCGACGTGCAGACGCTCAAGGCCACGGTCCGCAGACACTTCGCGTGGGAGGAGTTCGTCTTCCGTCTCTCGCGCACGCTCGCGGACCTGCGGCAATCGGGGCCCGACGCCGTCCCTCGCCGGGCCCTTACCGACGCCGCCCTCGCTGACACGTGGGCCGCCGAGATCGTGAACCTGCCTGCCCTGCTTGCATACCTCACCACCGCGGGCCGCGTGCCCTTGGCCGTAAGCGAGCAAGGGCTTCTTGCCCTGCTCGTCGACGCACTCGCGGAGCCATGGGACACCGCCCCTGAGCCCCTTCCGCAGATGCCCGCATACCGCCGCTTCGCGCGGTGTGCGATGCTTGCCTCCGAGCTTCTCGACATCCGTGACCCGCGCGACGGCGTCCTCACGCTCTTCGCTCCGGACGCCCTGCTGGGCCTCGGGCGCATCCGTGAGTTCGATCTTCCGCAGTGTGCGCTCGTCCGCGCCACGGAGCTCTACGTCGAGCTGCTGCCGCAACTGTTCCCCGACGCCGAGCGGCTCTTTTCGCGCAAGCGCGGCATGCCCATCGCCGAATGGATTCGTGGGACCGTTGCGCTTGCCACAATGGCATTCGAGAACGTGAAGCCCGGCAGCTCGTTCAGCACGCGGATCGATTTTCGGCAGCCCGACACGCGTCCGGCGGCCCAACGCTCGCGGCGAGTGGCCGAGGAACTGAGCCGGTCGCGCGACGAGTTCCGGCAGGAGTTTGCGCGCCTGTTCGCGCAGGCCGTCAACCCCGGCCTCGCGTTTCGGCCGCTTCGCGAGTCGCCGCTTCTTCGCCTCGACAAGGACCTGTACATCGGCCTTCATGCCGACTTCCTTCTCGCTGCGGCCGACGAGAGCGTGTTCTTCTCGATGGTCGACGCTCTCGGCCCCGCCGGAAGCTCGAAGGGGGCACTGTTCGCGGCCGTTGGCACGGCGTTCGAGCAGTACGTCACCCGCGTGCTGGCCCGATGCGCTGCGGCGTCGTGCACCAGATCGGAAGAGCACACGTCTGAACTCCAGTCACTTAGGCATCTC
>CALFNG010000339.1 GCA_937902985.1 uncultured Myxococcales bacterium | reverse complement strand
GGTGGTAGTTAAGTTGGTTATAACGCCGGCCTGTCACGCCGGAGGCCGCGGGTTCGAGTCCCGTCCACCCCGCAATCATTCCGCGCACTTAGGATCGCGGAATCGACTCCGGACAGTAGTCCGGACACTTCGGAGCTGTCTGGAGATCGCAGCAGCACGTCCGGCAGGGGCGGGAAGACGTCGCCGAACCCATCGCGGACGGCCTCGGCGGTTCGGACGTAGCCCATCGTCGTCTCGATGTTCTCGTGCCCGCACCGCTGCATGATCTTCATGGCGTCGTCCCCCCGGACGGCCATCCACGTCGCCCCGGTCGCCCGGAGATCGTGAAAGACGATCGTCCGGCTCGACGCGGTCGAGTCGTGGAGCTCCGAGCGTCGCACCTTGGCGTTCCAGAGCCAGCGCCGTAGCCCGCGCGCGAGCGCCCGCTCGCTCGGGAGCTTGACCACGAGGCCCTCGCCCCTCTCGGCGTGCATCGCCGCGAGCAGCGGGAGCAGGTTCGGCTCGATCGCGAATCGGCGAGCGTGCCCCGTCTTCGTGCTCTTCGTCGCGCCCGTCTCGCTCGTCCGATCGTGCGCCCGGTGGATGTGGATGGTCCCGTGCTCCAGGTCGACGTCCTCCCAGCGCAAGACGCGCAGCTCCCCGGCCCGCGGGAAGAGGTAGATCGCGAGCGCGACCTGGCGCCGCCACCGGAGCGGCACGTCCTCGCACCAGACGAACTTCAGGAACTCGCTCGGGTAGACGTACTGCTTGCTCTTGCTCGCGCCGCGGTCGGGTCCCTCAACGTCTCGGGCCGGGTTGTCGGCCCGCACGCGAAGAGCCTCGATCTTCGAGGCGCACGCGTCGCGGCAGATCCGCGTCGCCGTCGCCCAAACGTTCCACGCGGTCTTCCACGCGATCTCCCCGTCCTGCACTTTCCGATCGAGCGCCGCCGCGAGCTTGCGCATGTCGTCGCTCGTCCAGTCCCGCACGTGCCTTTCATCCATGACGGGCTCGACGTGCTTCGTGTAGTGCGCCTCGTTCTCTCGGACCGACGTGAGCCCCCTCGAGCGTCGCGCCGCCCCCCAGGTCGTGAGCCACTCGGCCATCGTCTGCGACTTCGCGGGACCGCCGCTACCGGGCACCGCCTCGCGCTTCTTCAGTCCGAAGTCCTCGGCCGTGAGCTTCTTCTCGAACGCTTCCTTCGAGCGCTCGAGCGCGACCTCCCGCACGCGTTTTTCTGCGAGCTCGCTCCGAACTGTCGGAGTGCAGTGGATCCACGGTCGGGAGCCGTCGACGAGGCTCAACCTGTAGGCGTAGTGGCCGGGACGCTTCCGCGTCGCCGCCACCCACACTACGCTCCCCGTCGCCTTCGTCTCGATCTCGTTCTTCATCGTCCTACCCTCGTCAACTCCGTGCGCATGCTGGCGATCCATGCTTCCAACGCGCCCGGCGCGTGCGCCGTCTTCGCTTGCCGGCGCCGAAACGCAGCGAATGCGCGCGCGTCCTCGGGCCGCTTGCCCTGGCCGGCGGCGATGTGATGCATCCACGCGCGGCCGTCGTACCGGATCTCTTGGACCTGCGCCTCGAGCCCCAGGCGCTGCACCCATCGGTCGAACTCCCTACGCGTCACGCCGAGCGACTCCGCCGCGCCCGCCGCCTTGCCCAGCGACTGCTCCAGCGCCCGTAGGATGAGCGGTCCGGCTTGCGCCGGTTCGTCCCTCACCAGACGGCCCAACTTCGTCATCGGCGCGCCCATCGGCGACCCTCCACCCGAACGGAACCCGGGGCTCCTTTTTGGACATCTTACCGTGGCCGCCGTGCGTGGCCAGCGACTACGTGCGCCCCGACGTCCGCCGCTTCCTGCGTGCGAGCGCTCGCTCCCACGCGTCGGCCGGCTCCTCGACGAGGGGCTCACGGGCAGGGGCGACGGGCGCCACGGGATGCGCCTCGACGAACTTCTCGACGTCGCCCAGGCGGTAGACGGTCGAGCGCCCGACGCGGAACGCTGGCAGGCTGCCAGAGCGCCCGGCGCGGACGAGGGCCCGGACCTCCACCCCCATCTCGCGGGCCTCGTTCCGAGTGACGTAGGCGGGGCCAGCGTGCGCCGCATCGACGCCAAGGATGGTCCGCACTCGTTCGCGGAGCTCGGGATCGGTCGCGAGCAACTCGAGCAGCTCGACGAGGATCACGCGCGAGAGGTCCACTCCCGGATACATGCCGCGGAGAGGCACACTGTCGGCGGCCGGCCTCGTCCTCGCCTAGGAGGCCGCCGCCGGTGGATTTGCGGAGCCTGTGCGCCCGCCGTGACGTCATGTGCGCCCCGTCGCGTTCGCTGATTCGCGCGACGATCTCGGTTTGACCGAGAGCGGCAGCCTCTTATAGGCTCCGCGACGCGTGCTGCATGTGATCCTCTGCGAGTTCGCCGCGATGCACCGGGACGGGACCTTCACCGTCGTTCGAGGCGGAATCGACTTCATTGATCTGCCGTCCATCCCCCTCGACCTGAGCCTTTGGTTGTTGCTTGAGGCTCCACCGAAAGTCTTTTCGACTGGCGGCGTGGAGGTCGAGGTCACGGCCACGATGCCAGACGGCCTAGTAATCGCGAAAGTGCAAGGGTTTTCCGTAGTTACCCTTGCGGACCCTTCCTTGCCGGCTCGATTTGCGATGCCTGTTTCGTTCAAGGCAGTGTCGTTCGGGACGTGCACGATTGCGATCAGGATTGGAACAGAAACCGGCAGCGCGCGGTTGGACGTAAGGGAGCTGAACGCGCGTGCGTCTGTGGCCCCCACCGGTGCGGCGTGACAGAATTTCGAGGGCCGCTGCACTCGGGCGGATGACGAGGAGCGTGAGATGGATCTCCAACCCCTGACACCCATCGGCGGCGGCGTGGCCCAACGGGCGGTGTTCAAGGCATCCAACCTTGCACACCCCCCGCAAGAGGTCAGGCGCGGGGCGTTCCTGCCTGAGCCAACGAGCGCAAAAAACATCCTCCTGAAAGACGTGATCGAGATTGGTCTGCCGACCGCGGCGACGATCACTTGCCTGAACATCGTCCTCGCGGTTCTCGCATGCGCAAAGCGTGTCGAAGGCGAAGCCTTTGCGACCGAGGACGGGGGCGCCTCGATTGCGTTCGACGGAACCCTAACGCATCGCGAGGTCACGTTCGTGGTTCCAGGGGACGATTCAGTGATGTACTTCGTTGCACGTGGGCCCGATCGATTCCGGAAAGCCGGACTGGTTACAGACCGTGCAGCCGTTGAAGGGTTGGCTCGTTGGGTGGGCGAAGCGCGGTGCCTGTTTCCTGTGGCAGGCATCCAAGTCGGATAGCGTTCCCAACTTCGTAGGAAGCGACGAGCACCTTGCTCGATTCTTCGACGTCCGGGCCAAAAAGCAACTTGCCGCCAAAGGCCGGGTGAAAGCTTCCGCCCTCTACCCGTCGAAGCTGCCGTTCGAGTTCTCGACGTTCCGAACGCAGTACTGCGACCCGTGGGCGCAGGCGGCGCGCGAAAAGAAATGGTTCGTCTGCCTGAAGGCCGAGCAAGTTCGCAAGCTGTTGCCGAAAGCGTGGGTTGTCGCG
Organism: uncultured Myxococcales bacterium; assembly: GCA_937902985.1. GTDB lineage: Bacteria > Myxococcota_A > Polyangia > Polyangiales > Polyangiaceae > Palsa-1150. Next base: position 798 of record CALFNG010000339.1, on the reverse strand, counting down.
GCGAAGCCACCCCCGGCGCACGCTGAGGTTCTCCTGCCGGGAGCATTCGCACTTCGGCCGTTTGAGACCAAGGCCGCACTGCAGCAGCCGGTGCACGCGAAAGCGTGGAGCGACTATTCGGCGATGATCGAAGCGCTCGCAGAAATCGCGAGCGATCCCGAAAAGGTCCTGCCTTCTCGGACTTAGGCGAGTACTTCATCTCGGCCCTCCTCAGGCACCGCGTCACGGTGCGACGGCGTCGACTGCCCGCCGTTTCGGCCTTTCGCTACGTGCCCTCCTGTGCCTGCGCGTCGAGCTGCCGGCACGCCGCAGCACCGATCGCCTCGACCTCCAGCATCGCGGCGTGGAGGCGGTCGAGCGCCCTCGAGAACTCGAAGGATGCGAAGCCGGCAGGAATCACCGGAGGGGGCTCGGTGTCGTTCGCCGGGTCGATCGGCTCGTCGGGGCTCATCGGATGATGCTCCCAGCGAGACGACGGATCGCGGAGAGGTCGCCGAGGACGTCGGCCAGCGTATCCGCGTCGTGCGTTGCGAGCAGGATCGTCGTCGCGCGTTCGGCGTGACTTTCGATGCGGGCGACGCGGATCAAAGTCTGACTCGGGAGGTTTTCGATCCGTGCGGTGGGCGGCTCGTCGGGGAACTTTTCGGCTACGTTGCTCATGTCGAACCTCATTCCGGTGGGGTTTGGCCATGGGGTCCGGCGTGTTAGCGCACGCGCGGGCCCCGCTTCTTCACTTCTTCGTGCGCTTCTCCCGCGACGTGAGCGCCTCGCGGATCGAGAGCCGGATGACAGACGCGA
>CALFNG010000338.1 GCA_937902985.1 uncultured Myxococcales bacterium | reverse complement strand
CACCGAGATCTACACTCTTTCCCTACACGACGCTCTTCCGATCTGGCCATCCCGGCGGGGCTCGGTGCGCGCGCCGCGGCCGGTGGGGCCGGCGCGGCGGCGGCGCCGAAGGCCGTCACGAAGAAGGCCGTGCAGCAGCTCGCCGCCGCGGGCCCCGATCAGTGCACCCAGGCCGTCGTTCGGCCCAGGCGCACCGTGGGCGTGCAGGGCAAGTACACGATGCAGGCCAAGCAGGCCGAGATCGAGGGCCTCGTCAAAGTCGAGGTGACGGTCGGCGAGACGGGCCGCGTGATCGCGGCGCGCGTGGTGAGCGGCCTGGGCTACGGCCTCGACGAGGCGGCCCTCGAGGCGGCGAAGAAGTGCGTCTACGAGCCCGCGACCCTGTGCGGCCGGCCGGTCGTCGCGACCGCCATGGTGACTCAACGGTTCGAACTGGAATGAGAGCGCGCGCCGATCGCTTCGCCGCCGCGACCGCGCTGGCGATGAGCCTGTCGGTCGCCCCTACGGCGCGCGCCCAGTCGGCGGGGCAAACGGGGCAAGCCGCGCCCTCGAGCCGGCGCGTGATCGTCCCTCCGAAGCTCGTGACGTTCGTCGACGCGCAGTTCCCGCCCTCGCAGGTGGCCGCCGGCAAGGGCGCGGCGGTGCTCCTGCAGATCGCCATCGACGCGACCGGCAAGGTGGCCGCGGTGTCCGTCGTCGAGTCCGCGGGGCCGGACTTCGACGCGGCGGCTGTCGGCGCCGCGAAGCAGTTCACCTTCACGCCCGCGACGATCAACGGGACGCCCATCCCGGTGAAGATCGCCTACCGGTATCAGTTCACGTTCACCGAGACGCTCGTCAAAAAGCAGACGGCCGACTTCGAAGGCGTCGTCCGCGATCGCCACGGCAAGCAACCGATGGCCAACGTGCGCGTCGCGGTCGACACCGGCCAGGAGGCGCTGACCGACGCGCAAGGCAAATTTCGCATTCTCGACATCGCGCCGGGCGACCACCTCGTCACGATCTCCGGCGAGAGCCTCGCGACCGTGGGCACCACCGAGACGTTCGAGGCGAGCAAGAAGATCGACGCGACCTACGAGGTCGACAGGAAGAAGGAGAAGACCGGCTCCGCCGACGAAGACGACGAGATCGTGGTCACCGCGCCGCGGCTCAAGAAACAGGTCGTGTCGACGGAGGTCCAGGCGACGCAAGCCGCGAAGGTGCCGGGGACCCAGGGCGACGTGCTCAAGGTCGTCGAGAACCTGCCCGGCGTGGCGCGCGCGGCCGCGGGTTCGTCGTCGCTCGTGGTCTGGGGCTCGGCTCCGCAGGACACGCGCGTCTACGTCGACGGCGTCCACGTGCCGCTCCTCTACCACGGCGGGGGCTACCGCTCGATCTTGCCGTCGAACTTCGTCAAGTCGGTCGAGCTCGTGCCGGGCGGTTACGGTCCGAGCTACGGCCGCGGCCTGGGCGGCCTGGTCACCGTCGCCATGCGTCCGCTCGACGAAGACGGCATCCACGGGAGCGCGGGCGCCGACGTCATCGACGCCTCGGCTGACGTGCGCGCCAAGGTCGCCGACCGGGTCCACGTCGCGGCCGGCATCCGGAAGAGTTACCTCGATACGTCCGTCAACGCCGTCACCTCGGAAGACGTCGGCAACATCGTGCCGATCCCGCGATACTGGGACGCGCAGGCGCGGATCGTCTACGAACTCGCGCCCCACGAGACCCTCGAGTTCGGCGTGCTCGCCTCGTCGGACCGCATCGCGAACACGCTGGTAAACCCCGATCCGAGCCTCACGACGCAGCAGACGACGGGCACCGACTTCGAGCGGATTTACCTCCGGTACGAGAAGCACCAGCCCGACAGCAGCGTCGTCACCGTCGTGCCCTCCTTCGGCGTCACCAGGACGACGCTCGCGAACGCGTACGGCTCGATCGTCACCGACGCGAAGAACGATTCGACGCTCTTCGGGCTGCGCGCCGACTGGCACGGGCCGCTCGCCGACCACATTCGCGGCGCCGTCGGCGTCGACATCGAGATGGTCGCCTCGTCGCTCCACCGTAACGGCTCCATCGGAGCGCCGCCCCGCGAAGGCGACGAGTACGTCTTCGGCGAGCCTCCCCCCGCGGGCGTCGCTGCCGACGACTGGAAGACCGTGATCGGCTCGCTCGCGCCCTACGCCGAGGCCGATATCTCGCTCCTCGACGATCGGCTGCACGTCATCCCGGGCGCGCGCTTCGAGCCGTACATCACCTCGACCACCAAGGCCGTCCCCGTGACCGCGCCCTCGCCGAACGAAGGCCTCACGAGCGAGTCCGCCGAGATCGAGCCCCGGCTGGCCGTGCGCTACGCCTTCACGCCGGAGATCGCGGCCAAGGCGGCCTTCGGCATCTACCATCAGGCCCCGCAGCCGGAAGACATCTCGGCCGCCTTCGGCACGCCGCCGCTCGGTCTCTCGTCGGCCCAGCACTACCTGGCGGGGGCTTCGTTCCAGCTGACCCCGTCTCTGTCGATCGAGATGACCGGCTTCCTCTCGGAGCAGCAGGAGCTCGTCGCGCGCAGTCTGGCCGAGAGCCCGCTGCTGGCGCAGGCGCTCGAACAGACCGGGATCGGCCGCGCCTATGGCACGCAGTTTCTCCTGCGTCAGCAGCAGGTCGGCCGCTTCTTCGGCTGGGTCAGCTACAGCATCCTCCGCAGCGAACGGAAGGACGCGCCCACCCTCGACTGGCGTCTCTTCGACTACGACCAGTCGCACGTCTTCACGGCGCTCGGGTCCTACGACCTCGGCGCGGGCTTCGAGGTCGGCCTCCGGTTCCGCTTTGCGACGGGCTATCCGCGCACGCCGGTTCTGGGCTCGTTCTACGACTCGACGCGGCACACGTTCGAGCCGATCTTCGGAGAGCACAACTCGATTCGAATCCCGTCGTTCGTCTCGCTCGACGCGCGCGTGGCCAAGCATTTCAAATACGGACGCATCGACGGCGAGGTGTACCTCGACGTGCAGAACGTGACCGACCACTCGAACCCCGAGGAGATCGTGTACAATCCCAGCTACAAGCAGCGCGGGTACATCACGGGGTTCCCGGTGCTGCCCGTGATCGGCGCGAGGGTCACGTGGTAGCTGTCGGCTCGCGCCTCGTCCGCCTCGTTCGCGTCGCCCGCGTCGTGCCGGGCCTGGTCGCGGGCGCGACGTGCCTGGCGCTCGCGTCGGCCTGCAAGCCCGACCTCGATCAAACCATTTCGCTCGTCACCGACCCGAGCGTGCTCGCCATCCAGTCGGACCCCGCCGAGGCGGCGCCGACCACGAGCGTCAAGTACCGCGCGCTCTACGTCGATCGCTCCGGAACGATCCCGAACGGAGGCCTTCGCTGGGACTTCTGCGAGGCGCGCAAGCCGCTCGCGGACCTCGGCCCGGTCAATGCCAAGTGCGAACAGACCGCGGGAGACTGGTTCGTGTCCCTCGGCGACGGCGAGCAGGTGGCCGGCACGATCCCGCCCGACGCGTGCAAGCTCTTCGGGCCCGACGTCCCGCCTCCGGTCCCCGGACAGCCGCAGGGCCGGCCGGTCGATCCCGACACGACGGGGGGTTACTACGACCCGATCCGGATCCTGGCCCCGAGCTCGCCGACCCCGATCACCATCGATGAGACGCGGCTGTCGTGTGGTGCGGGCGTCATTCCCGCGGAAGTCGGCGTCGAGTACCAGCACCGCTATCACGCGAACACGAACCCCGTGGTGGCCTGGCTCGCCGTGGCCGGGGCTCGAGCGCCGCTCGTCGCCTCCGACCAGGGAACGAACCCGGTGCCGGCGGGCGCGCACGTTACCCTCGAACTCGCCTGGGCGTCGTGCCCGACCACGGATGCGTGCGGCGACGGCGTGTGCGGCCCCGACGAGACCAGCACGACGTGCGAAGCCGATTGCACGATCGCGGGGGGGTGCAGCGGCGCGGAGCGCTTCGTGGTCTTCGACCTGAACGTCCAGGCCATCGTCGTCGATCGCGAGTCGATGGCGGTCGCGTGGTACACGACCGGCGGTTCGTTCGACGCCGACCGCACCGGGCGCGACGCGACCGACCTGGCCACGACGAGCGACAACGGGTGGACCGCGCCGACCGTCGCGGGCAACGTGCACCTGTGGGTCGTGTTGCGCGACGACCGCGGCGGGGTGGGCTGGGCGGAATACGTGTTCGACGTGCGCTGAGCGCGGCGCGTGCGTGACGAAAACGTCACGTGCCCGGCGCAGACCGGTCGCGCAGTCAGAAGACGCTCCCGCCCATGGCTCGGGTGCTCGTGATCGAGGACGAAGCCGACCTGCGCGAGGTGCTGCAATACAACCTCACGCAGGCCGGGCACCGCGCCTTCGCGGCCGCGACGGGCGAAGAGGGGCTCAAGCTCGCGCTCGAAGTGAAGCCGGACATCGTGCTGCTCGACCTCATGCTGCCCGACGTCCCGGGGACCGCGGTCGCCAAGGCGTTGCGCCGCGAGCCCCTCACGCAGTTCGTGCCGATCATCATGGTCACGGCGAAGGCCGAAGAGATCGATCGCATCGTGGGGTTCGAGCTCGGTGCGGATGACTACGTGGTCAAGCCGTTCAGCGTGCGCGAGCTCATGCTCCGCATCGACGCCGTTCTCCGGCGCGGCAAGTCGTCGGAGCAGCGCGTGATCGAGGTGGCGGAGCTCCACATCGATCGCGAGGCGCACCGGGTGACCGTCGGAGGCGAAGAGATCGCGCTCACCGCCCTCGAGTTCAAGCTGCTCGTGACCCTGACCGAGCGGCGCGATCGCGTGCAGGCCCGCGGCACGCTGCTGAGCGACGTGTGGGCCATGGACTCGGAGATCGCGTCACGCACCGTCGACACCCACGTGAAGCGCCTCCGCGACAAGCTCGGGACCGCGGGGCGCTTCATCGAGACCGTGCGCGGAGTCGGGTATCGCTTCAGCGAGACGCCGTCGGGTTCGCAAGGGGAATAGCTCCTGAGAGCCTGCTTCGCGACCTTCAGCATCGTCGCGCTCTCGTCCGGCTGTCAGCTCGCCATTTCCGCCATGATTCGCTCGAGGAACTGCGGCTCCCTCAGAGCCGAGCGCGGTCTCATCAGGTTCTGGATCTCGGCCACGAGCTTGTGGAGGTCGGCGTGCCGCGCGGTGGCGCGCGTGAGGGCGGCGCCGAAGCGAAGACTGGCCGCGAAGTCGGCCGGCCGTTCGCCCACGGTTCGCGCATAGACGAAGTCGGGCACCGCTGCGAGCGCCCAGGGCGTGTCGACGATCGCGGCCACCTCTTCGAAGAAGGGTCGCCGGACCGACTCGACGGTCTCGCCGGCGTTCGCCGCCGCCGCGAGCACGTGAGCCAGCGCGAGCGCCTGGAGGGCCGCGACGGTCATTCCCTGACCGAACACAGGATTGAACCGGCAGATCGCGTCGCCGATGGGCAAGAGACCGCCCGGGAACGAGGGGACGCGCTCGAAGTGCCGCAAGCGGCTCTCCAGGAAGCGAAACCGATCGACGCGCGAGATCATCTTCGCGGGGCCGATCGCGTCGGCGATCGTCCTCGTCCTCAAGGTCGCGGCGTACTCGCGGAAGCCTGCCTCGTCGCCCGGTGGATGATCATCGTGCCGGCCACCGAGGGCGAGCATCCACCGGTGGCCCTCGACGGGGAACAGCAGCCCGTTGCGGCTGGTCCTGGGGGCGTCCGGTAGGTGCATGACCCCCTTCCAGCCGCGGGAGGCATCGGCCGGAATATCGAAGACGGCGCTCGAGTACCCAATGTCGACGCCTATCGTCGTCTCGGGCACGCCGGCCGTCCCCGTGTGGCCCGTCGCGCGCAGCGCCGCGAGCGTGAGCTCCCCGGTGCCCGACGCGTCGACGACGAGCTCGGCGCTCCGCGTCTCCGACCGGCCCGCGCGCTGGCACCGGACTCCGCCGATCGCCCTTTCGTCGGTTGTGCTCACCGGCCCGAGGACGCGGCAGCCGGCCTCGAAGCGGACGTTGCCGAGGGCCTCGACGCGGCGGCGCACGCAGAACTCGAGCTGCGGGCGCGTGACTCCGTACGAGTAGAAGCCGAGATCTCGCTGGACGAAGGGATCGAAGCCGGGCCGCTCGATCCGGAGGTCGAGCCCCTGCGTCAGTCGAGGGGCGCCTGCCTCGTCGAGGTCGTCGACCACTCCGGGAAACAGCTCGTCGAGCGCGCGATGTCCGCCGGCAAGGAGCGCGTGCAGTTGCTTGCCCTGGGGCACGCCCGGCCGTGGCACGGCGGGCGAATCGGGAGCCTCGTCGCGCTCGAGGATGGTGACGCGCTCGAAGTGGTTCGACAGCGCGCAGGCGGCCGCTAGGCCCCCGATTCCACCGCCGACGACGAGGGCCTCGCGGCCCAATCTGCTCGATCCGCCCATGGTGTCGCTCCGTGGTCTCGCTTCGAGGTGCATTCGTTTCGGACCGCGCGGTTGCCCCGAAGTTCCCGCGCGCCTCGTTCCGATGCCATGAAGGCCCGTCAGGAGTCACGGGTGACGACGGAAACCACGAGAGCCCGAGCTATCGAGCGACGGCGCGAATCATCGGAAGGATCTCGTAGCGAAATCCGCGCCCGGACTTGATGACCGGGTCGCCGTCGCGCAGAGCGTGCAGCGCCTCGTCGTTCGCGGCGCGAAGGACGCCGAGGCCCCAGGCCCCGACCGGGTCGGCGACCGGGCCGAAGACGATCGCGTTGCCCTCCGCCAGCATCCCCCTCCAGTACTGCGCGTGCTGGCGCATCAACTCCATCTCGGCGGCGTCGAGGTCCGCGGCGAACGTGGGGCGCGGGGGAACCAGGCGACAGAAGTAGTACCGCAGTGGCTCGACGGGCGCGACGAACGCCACGAGCCAGTCGAGCACGCGCTCCCAGCCGGCGGCGTGCCCGCGGCACGACTCGACGCGGTCCGCGAAGCCTTCGTGACGGAGGGTCACGCGCGTGCCGCCGTCGATCGCTTCGAGCTTGTACGAGACGGTCGTCTCGTTGTTGCCGTCCCACGCGGCTTTCCAGGTGTGCACGAGCCGGTGCGGCGGGTCGATCTCCCGGTACTCTCCCTCGACGTGGAAGGCCGCGCCGTCGGCGCCCACGCCGGACGCACGCCAGCGACCGCCGGGTCGCAAGTCGGCGACCCACCCGGTGGTCCGATAGAGATCGGGGGAGCCCCACCACTTGGTGATCTCGTCGCCGTCCGTCAGGGCGCGAAAGACGCGCTCGACGGGGGCGGCGATCTCCACCATGCCTACGATCTTTCCTTCGCCGAGGGCCGCAACGGCGCGGGCGCCACTCTTCGAGATGGTCATGGGTTCTTCTCCAGGTGTCGTTTGAGGTTCGTGAGGCTGACGTGCCAGAAGCCGCGGTAACCCTCGACCCAGCCTGCGACCTGCTGGAGGGGCACCGGGCAAAGGTCGTAGACGCGCTCGCGGCCGGCGCGCTGCTCCGAGACGAGCCGCGCGTCTCGAAGCACGCGCAAGTGCTTCGAGATGGCGGGGCGGCTCTGCTCGAACTCGGCCGCGAGCGCGTTGACGGGCGCAGGGCCCGCGCGTAGCCGATCGAGGATCGCGCGCCGTGTCGGGTCGGCGATGGCTCGATACACATCGACCTGCGCATGGGCGTGGGCGTGGCGCATCGGTTGAACCCTCACGGTTACGCTTTCGCTGACGATGCGAACGGGGATGTCTGCTGCAGACCGCGTTCGACCGCCGTCAGCCGATACGATAGGTAACCGAATGGATACGCATTGTCAAGCCGTCTCAGAGCTCGGTCCACATCCTCACGGTGCCGGGAGCGCCGAAGACGGCCTCGCGTCGGGCGCGTCGCTGAAGCACGCCATGGCCGGTGCGACGCGAAATCCGATGAGGCGGCGATGGGCTTCGCTCCAGCCGTGACGCTCGAGCACCCCGTTCATTGCGCCGACGAAGTGCCCAGCTTCTTCACCTTCGGCGCGTAGCCGCTCAGGGTACCCACGGGCTGTCCGTCGACTTCAGCCACGAGGAAGCCGCAGCGGCAAAGTGAGAAACCGCAAAGGCGTCGTCGCGACCCCGCGACCTACCCCGTTGCGTGCTTCTTCCGGCCCTTGCCCTTCTCGGGCTTCTTTTCCGACTGGCCGCTCGCCTCGGCCTCGCTGGCCTCCTCGGCGCTCTTCGCCTTCGCCGGACCGGGCTTGGACGCGCTCTTGATGGACCGCGACAGGAGCTCGGCGAGATCGATCACCTGGGCGCCGCCTCCCTTGCTCTCGGAGGCCTCGACGGGGGCCTCGCCCGCGGTGCTGTCGCGCGCGACCTCTCCCGCCTCGACCTTCTCGTCGACGGCGGCGAGGACGGCGCTCCGGTACTCGTCGGGGTGCCTGGCCGGATCGAACGGACCGGTGAGCTCGTCGACGAGGTGAAGCGCGAGCTGCTTCTCGCGGTCGCTCGACTCTTTGCCCTCCGCCGGTGCGATCTCGTCGCCGGCCACGAGCTCCTCGGCGAAGCGCATCATGTCGAGCGAGAAGAGCCGCCCCCGCGGGCGCAAGAGGGCGAGGCGCGTTCGCGTGCGGATCTTCACCTTGGCGAGGGCGACCTTCTTCACGTCGTCGAGCACCGTTCGCAAGAGCGAGTACCCGCGAACGTTCTTGCTGCCCGGCCCGACCCAGTAACTCTTCTCCACGTACGCGAGGTCGACCTCGAGCGGGTCGACGAACTCGACGATCTCGATCGTGCCGGTCGAGTCGTCGCCGTCGAGCTTCGCGAGCTCCTCTTTGGTGAAGAGGGCGTACTCGCCCTTGGCGACCTCGTAGCCCTTGCCGATCTCGTCCCAGGGCAGATCCCGATTGCACTTCGGGCACCTCCGCACCAGGTTGATCCGTGTCCCGCACTCCTTGTGGAGCTGGTGGAACTGGGGCGTGAGGTCTTTCGTAGCCGTGTAGAGTTTGGCCGGTATGGTGACCAGGCCGAACGCGATTTCACCGGACCAGAAGGCGCGCATCTCGAAAACTCTCTAGCGGGTGTGGATGAAGCGCAAGGCGAACAAGGCAAACGAGGCAAACAAGGCCGATACTGAAAAGACGAGCAGCCCCGATCGTCTCGCCACGTACCGGGCGAAGCGCGACTTCGAGGTGACGCCCGAGCCTGGATCGTCGCAAGACGAAGCCTGGAAGGGAAAGAAAACGGCGGATCCGCGCGCCCTCGAGTTCGTCGTTCAGAAACACGACGCGCGAAGACTGCACTACGACTTGCGCCTCGAGATCGACGGCGCGATGGCCAGCTGGGCCGTCCCCAAGGGGCCGAGCTTCGATCCCGCGGTCAAGCGCCTGGCCGTCCAGACCGAAGACCACCCGATGGCCTACAACAAGTTCGAGGGGCGCATCCCCGACGGCGAGTACGGCGCGGGAGATGTCCTCCTCTGGGACCGCGGGACGTACGACACCGTGCCGCCGGGACAGCAGCAGGCGATGATGGCCAAGGGGCACCTGCACGTGCGCATCGCCGGCGAGAAGCTCGTCGGGGACTGGCACTTCGTTCGCACCAACCGCGGCGGCGGCCGGCTGGACGACGGCGCGGGTCAGCCTGGCAAGTCCCAGTGGCTCTTCTTCAAGGCAAAGGACGCCCAGGCCAACCCCGCGCTCGACGTGATCACGGAGCGCCCCGAGTCCGTGGTGAGCGGGAAAGAGGCGACGCGAGGGCCACGTCGCGTGGGCGCGTCGGAGCAGGGCCAGAGCGCCCGCGCCCTCAAAGACACCGTGGGCGAGCTCGCGCTGGCAACGGCGGACGCGAAGATCGGGAACCCCGACGAGTGGCTCTACGAGATCAAGTACGATGGGTACCGGCTGCTCGCGTGCAAGGCGGGCCCCGAAGTGCGGCTCTATACGCGCCGGGCGAACGACTGGACCGATCGCTTCCGTCCCATCGCCGACGCCGTCGGCGCGATCGGAGCGCGCGAGTGCGTCGTCGACGGCGAAGCTTGCGTCGTCGACGCGAAGGGGCGCCCGTCGTTCGGCGCCCTGCAGGACTGGCTGGCGAAGGCCGCCGTGGGAAAGCCAGACGCCGCGGCGATCGTCTTCGCGGTGTTCGATCTCCTCTGGCTCGACGGACGCGATCTCCGACGCGAGCCGATCGAGAGGAGGCGCGAGCTGCTCGAGGCGCTCGTGCGCAACCCGAGGCCGCCCATCGTGCTGTCACGCGCGGTCGAGGGCGAGGTCGAAGGCCTGCTCGCGGCGGCCAAGGCGAACGGACTCGAGGGCCTGATCGCGAAGAAGCGGGGCTCGGCGTACACGGCGGGTCGCTCGGGGCAATGGATCAAGCTTCGGTTCGACAAGCGGCAAGAGTGCGCGATCGCCGGGTACATCCCCATGGCGGGGACACACGACGACGTGGGCGCGCTCCTGCTCGGCGTCGTCGAGCCGTCGCGACCCGGGGCCCTCGTCTTCGCCGGCCGCGTGGGCACGGGCTTCGACGCGCGGACGCGACAGGCGCTCGGCGCGCGGCTGAACGCAGCGCGCGTCAACGAACCGCCGATCGAGGGCGCGCCGAAGATCAAAGACGCGCGCTGGGTCACGCCGTCGCTCGTGTGCGAGTGCGCGTTCACCGAGTGGACCCGTGAAGGCTCGATGCGGCACCCGCGGTTTCTCGGCCTCCGCGCAGACAAGACCCCCGGCGACTGCGTGCGCGAAGCACCGGCTACGGCTCTCGAGAGCATCGCCGCCGTCACCGCGACCGCGAAGGTCGCAAAGGCCCAAGGAGCGCGCTCGATGACGAAGCAAGACGCTCCCTCCGCGCCTGCGCGGGTTGCAAAATCCACGCAGGCGACGCAGCCGACGAAGCCGGCGAAGGAGCCCGGCGGGCAGGACGCCCCCGTTTCGAAGAGGCCGGCCGGAGCCGCGTGGCGCGACGCGCCCAAGCTCTCGAACCCCGACAAGGTGCTCTTCCCGCGCGACGGCATCACCAAGCGCGAGATCTGGGACTACTACACGGCCATCGCCCCGGTGATGCTCCCGCACCTCGCGGGCCGCCCGTTGACGCTTCAGCGATACCCCAACGGCATCGACGCGCCCGAGTGGTACCAGCAGAACGCGCCCGACAAGACCCCCGACTTCGTTCGCCTCGTGGACGTGGGCGAGCGTCACGACAACAAGAGAAGGATCGTCTGCGACAACGTCGAGACCCTCCAGTGGCTCGCGAACCTCGCAGCCCTCACGCTGCACGGGTGGTCCGCCCACGAGCCCACGATCGCGCTACCCGACTACGTCGTCCTCGACCTCGATCCGGGAGACGGGCCCTGGGATCACCTCGTCGAGGTGGCTCGCGCGGTGCGCGCGCTGCTCGACGCGCTCAAGCTCGAGAGCATCGTCAAGACCAGCGGGAAGCGCGGCGTCCACGTGCTGGTGCCCATCGCGCCCGGCCCAACGCACGAGCAGGCCACCGCGTTCGCCGAGCAGATCGCGCGCGCCGTCGCCAAGGTGCTGCCAAAGATCGCGACGGTCGAGCGCATGAAAGACAGGCGCAGCGGGAAGCTCTACGTCGACTACGGCCAGAACGGCGAGGGCAAAACGGTCGTCGCCGCCTACACGATCCGCGCGCGCGACGGCGCCGTCGTCTCGACGCCCATCGAGTGGGACGAGCTCGACGAGTCGCTCGACCCGAGGCGGTTCACGATCAGGAGTGTGCTCGAGCGGGTGGCAAAGAAGGGGGACCTCTACGCGGGCGTCCTCCACGGCTCGCAGAAGCTCCCCCGCGTGTGATCTCTCCTGGCGGCAGTTATTTCCGTTCGTGGCGCATAGGTGGCGCGTTGGGATGGCTCGTTGGCCTCCAATGATTTGAATTTGGCGTCGGGAGAGCCGCAGCGCGACGCAAAAGTGCTGCGACGCGACCCTTCAGTGCATCGGAGGCTTTTGCACGCAGATCATCGCGAAGTAGCCGCGACGCGGCTCCTCACTCCCCGCGCTCGAGCCAGACGCGCACTTCGCCGGGCTCGTCGCCCGGCTCGACGTGCACGACGCGCGGGCGGCAGCAGACCGCGCAGTCTTCGGTGTAGACCTGCGCGTCGCCGCCGCCCGCGTCGACGAAGAGCTCTTCGGCCTCGCCGCAGAACGGGCAGGCAAGGGCCGGCGCGTGTCTCGCGACGCGCCGCTTCTTTCGCTTCTTCACGAGTTCACCGGCTCACCAGCTCAGGTTCTAGCGCGCCGGCCTCGTGATGCCCGCAGCCGACATCTGCGCGAGGAGCTCGGCGCCGGTGGGGATGACCTGCACGATGAGGCCCTCGGCCCAGGTGAGCTGCTGGATCTCGAGGACGTCGAAGAGGGCCTCGCACACGTCGGGGCGGCGGGCGATCTGCGCGATGGCGCTGCCGACGATCCGTGGTCGCATGGCGCTGGCCTTGGCGAGCTCGATGGCGGCCTGACGGTCTGCCGCGGAGCGGATGATGTTCACGCGGTTCGAGCCGTCTTGCTGGATCGCGGCCGTCACCTGCCGCAGGCGGTTCACGACCTTCTGCTCGATCTGCGCGATCATGCCCAGGTCGCGAAAGTGCACCTTGCGCACGTAGACGCTGCCGACGTCGTACCCCCACTGCTGCGATTGCGCCGACACCTCGTCGCGAACGACGCGGCTCATCTCGTGCCGCTCTTCGAGCATCCGATCGAGCTTCATGTTGCTGAGGCACCGGACGGTCGCGTTCGACACGTTGGCCAGCAGCGAACCGCGCGGATCGGCGTTCTTGTAGAGGTACGCCACCGGGTCGTGAACGAACATCTCGCTCCAGACGCCGACGCCCATCGGCGCGCCCTCTTCGGAGTTCACCCCCTGGCTCCGGAGGTACATCTGGTCGAGGCGCAAGTCGACGACGTACTTCTTTCCGACGAGCGGCACGATGGCGGCGAACGGCCCGAGAAAGAGCCACGGGCAGTGCAGCCCCGGCTTGTCGACGACCGCGCGCACCTTTCCGAAGAGCTCGAACACGACGCAGCGCCGCTCTTCGACGACGAGGTAGAGGCCGAAGACCCGAGCGAAGACGAGGAAGACGGGGACGAGCAGGAACGACGCCACGGTCGTGACGCCGAAGGCGGTGAGGAAGTTCACTTCGCCTCCTTCGGGTGCTGGAGGTCCCGGGCCAGAACGAGCTGGCGAGTCTTTCGCAGGAGCCCCAGGCCCGCGTTGCGCAGATACGCGCGCAGGGCTTCGGGGCCTTCGTTGGCGAGCTCGGTCAGCTGCGCCGCGAGCGTGAGCAAAGGCTCGACCTCGGCCTGGGCGTTCAAGGTCTCGATCTCGACCGCTCGCCGCGACATGACGAGCTTCTGGTCGGCGGTCGCCTGCGCCAGGCTGATCTCGCTCGAGACCTGGTTGTGCGCCGTGTTGATCGCCGCGAGCGCCGATTCGACGTCGGCCGGCGGATCGATCGACGTGATGAGCGCTGCGTCGAACGTCATCCCGTAGCGGGCGGCCGCCGACGCGCACTCGAGGTTCATGTTCTCGTTCAAGTCGCGCAGGTGCCGGCGCAGATCGTTGATCGAGATCGTCTGGATGACGTCGGCGCCGGGCGCGACGGCCTCGGCGGGCACGCCGGCCGCGAGCAGCGCGGGGGGAGCGGTGAAGTTCGCGATCCGGTCGCGGAGGATCGACATGAAATACCCCATCACGTGCGCCAGCGAGTTCTTCACGCCGAAGAGGTACGCGTAGAGGTTGCGCTCGGAGACGGCATATCGAAGCTGCCCGCTCAGGCCGATGTTCAGCTGATCCTTCGTGACCGCCTCGAGCACCTGCCCGCCGTTGTTCGCGTCGGGGACCTCGGGGTCGTACGCGATCGAGACCGTGCGCGTCGCCACCGAGACCTTGTGCACGCGCTGCCAGGGGAGCTTCCAGTAGAACCCCGGACCGACGACGCGGACCTGCGGGTACGCGTAGCGTTCTCGCTCGTCGGCGCGGAGCGACGCCGACACGGGATCGTTGAGCGTGGTTTGACCGTCGATTCGCGCGGCGCGCCCGAAGGTGGTCAGCACGGCCCGCTCGCTCGGCCCGACGGTGTAGAAACCTCCGAATCCGTATCGCAGGAAGAACCAGAAGAGGAAGCCGAACAGCATGCCGAGCGGGATTTCGACCACGCGCACCTCCGGATCGGGAAAACTCGAGCGTATCCGTGCTCGCGTGAGGCTCCAACGGCCGCGCCCGCGCTCCGCGCGGACTGCGTGCGTGCGCGCGCGCCCGCAGCTCGCGTGGCTGACGGCGCTCGCATACGCGTGGTTCTCCTTCTCGAACGCGCGACCCGCGCACGCTGCCGAGACGCCCGACGAGCGCGACAAGGCGCTCCCTTGCCGGCCTACGATCGCGTGCACGGCCGATCTCGTCCCGCCCGGCACGCTCGACGTCGAGACGGGCGCCCTCTTTCGCCAGCTCGGCGACGCTGCGAGTTCCGCCACGCGAGCCACGGGACCCGATCAGTCCGACGCGAGCCCCGTCTCCAGCCGGGACGGCGGTTTCCTCTTCGCGTTCACGCACTCCCCTCGGCCGTGGCTCATCTTCGACATCGGGGGAGACATCGGCTGGTTCCCAAGTACCCGGAGCTACAGTCTTTTCATCGGCATGTCGTTCATACCCCTGGTCCTCTGGCGAGACGCCTGCGCGAGATGCGCGAGAAGGGAAGAGCAGGTTCGAGTGCGCGATCCTGCGTGGAAAGAGCGGCCTCTACCTGCATCCTCCGCGATCAGGTAAGATAGCGGAGAGCGTCTGTTGCGCCCCCGGGCGGCACGCAGCCGGATTAGCCTGCACTGAGCCACCTGTGGACGAGGACCTAGTCGAACGCTCCAATGCCCGTCTGGGCACGCTCCTGAGGGGCAAGTACACGCTCAACCGCGTCCTCGGAATTGGCGGCATGGCGACCGTCTACGCGGCGACCCATCGGAACGGTAAAGAGTTCGCCGTGAAGGTCCTGCACGCGGACCTCTCGCTCCGGACGGACACACGGACGCGGTTCTTGCGCGAGGGATACCTGGCGAACCGCGTGAACCACCCGGGTGCCGTCGCCGTCCTCGACGACGACGTCGACGACGACGGGGGAGCTTTTCTCGTCATGGAGCTCCTCCACGGGCAGACGCTCGAGGCCATCTGGGAGAGCCACGGGTTCAAGCTGCCGCTGCCGCTCGTCGTGGGCGTCGGGCTGCAGCTCCTCGACGTTCTGGCGGCGGCCCACACGCGCGGGCTCGTTCACCGCGACATCAAGCCCGGCAATCTGATGCTGACCCAGGACGGCCAGGTGAAGGTCCTCGACTTCGGGATCGCGCGCCTGCGCGACATGACCAACGCCAACGCCACGCAGACGGGCATGGTGATGGGCACGCCCGCGTTCATGGCGCCCGAGCACGCGCTCGCCAAGACCGACGAGATCGACGCGCAGACCGACCTCTGGGCGGTCGGAGCGACGATGTTCACGCTCGCCACCGGCCTGCTCGTTCACGAGGCCGCGAACACGCAGCAGATCCTGGTCAAGGCGGCCACGGTCGCGGCGAGGCGGTTCGTCGGCGTGATGCCGACCGCCCCCGAGGTCGTGGCCGCGGTGATCGACAAGGCGCTCGCCTTCGACAAATCCAACCGCTGGGTCAACGCTACGGAGATGCAGAAGGCGCTGCGCGAGGCCGCGCGGGAGGCCTATGGCGTCGTGCCGACCGCGCCGGTGCTCTCGGAGTTGCTCGACGAGCTGGGCGCGCACGAGAAGAGGTCGGCCTTCGGCGAGACCGTGCCGCCTCCGGCGGGCGTCATCGACCACCCGCCGTCACGGGCGCTCTTGCTCGAGGTCGACGATCCGGTCGAAAGCGTCGACAAGACTCCGGTCCGGAGCGGCGTCGGCACGCTGGGTGGCACGGCGCCGCCGACCGTCGAGTCGCGGGCGGCGCCGCTCGCCGTGGGCCTCATCACCGCCGGCGCCGTGGCGACGGACTCGCTCACGCGCCGTCCCGCGCCGAAGTCGCGAGGCGTGATGGCCGGTGCGGTCGCCCTCGGCTCGCTCGCCATCGGCGTCGTCCTCCTCGTGGCCGCGCGCGGACCTCAGTCGAAAGGCGCGGCTACGCCGGGGTCCGCCGCCCACTCGACCGCAACGACGACGCCGTCATCCGCGAGCTCGCCGTCCGGCGTCCCCATCGGTTCTCCCCCCGCGGCATGGACGGCCGTCGCCGCGCCGCACCCCGAAAGCGAATCGCGCGCCCCTTCGGTGCCGGTGAGCGCTCTCGCGCCTCCTCGGCCGCCGCCGCGTCCCATCGCGCCCGCGGCCGCCGCGACGACCCCGCCGCCTGTGACTCCAGCCGCCGCAGTGACCCCGGCGCCGAACAAGCCCAGCTGCAACCCGCCTTACGAGTTCGACGAGAACGGCAACAAGCGATGGAAGCGTGAATGCCTGTGACCGTTCGCAACGCACTCGCGGCGACCCTCGGTTGTGCCTCGCTCTTTCTCGCCGCGCCCGCCCTCGCTGCGGACCCCACGAAGGACCAGTGCATCGACGCGAACGAGACCTCGCAGGCGATGCGAAAGGCCGAGAAGCTGCGCGACGCCGAGCAGCGCCTCCTCGTATGCGTCTCGGCGAGCTGCCCGGGCCCCGTCCGTGACGACTGCGCTCAGCGTCTGACCGAGCTGCGCGCCGCGACGCCGACGGTCGTCTTCGTCGTGAAGGACGACGCGGACCAGGATCTCACCGACGTGCACGTGACGATGGACGGCCAGCCGCTGACCGACAAGCTCGAAGGGGTAGCGCTCCCCATCGATCCCGGCTCGCACCACTTCACGTTCGGGGCTGCCGGAAAGACGAACGAGGAGCGGTCCTTCGTCATCCGCGAAGGCGAGAAGGACCGTCACGAGCGCGTCGTGCTCCTGTCCAGCGCGGCGGCCCCGGTCGC
Source organism: uncultured Myxococcales bacterium (assembly GCA_937902985.1). GTDB lineage: Bacteria > Myxococcota_A > Polyangia > Polyangiales > Polyangiaceae > Palsa-1150. The sequence goes on along the minus strand of CALFNG010000338.1, from coordinate 28,052 downwards.
GACGCCGGTACCGACGCCCGCTCCGCCCGACGCCTCGGCGAGCGCTCCCGAGGCTCCCGCGCGGGACGGCAAGGGGCAGCGCATCGCAGGCATCGCCGTCGGCGGCGCCGGCGTCGTCGGCCTCGTGGTCGGCAGCGTCCTCGGGTTCGGAGCGCACTCGAAGTACGAGACCGCGCTCGGCGGGTGTACCGGGGGTCAGCCGGACATGTGCAACGCGCAGGGCGTAGCGGACGGCAAGTCCGCGCACTCCGAGGCGGCCGCGTCCACCGTGGTCTTCGTCGTGTCCGCCGCGTTCGTCGGGGGGGGCGCGCTGCTCTACTTCACCGCGCCGAGATCGGGCGTGACGATCACTCCGTCGGTCGGAATGCAGTCCGCGGGGGTGGCCGTCGACGGAAGATGGTGAGCATGGGCGTGCAACTGAGGAGACGATGAAGACGCGCGCCTCGAAGGCCACGGCTCCGCGCAGGGCCTTCGCCATCGGTTTCGCATTCGCGCTCGTCTCGAGCCTGGTCGGCTGCGCGGACATCTGGGGCTTCGACGACCTCACGAGGGGCCCGGACAGCGCCTCGCCGGCTCCCACGACCGAGGGCGGAAGCATGCTCGACGCCGCGGAAGCCGATGCGCCTCCCGACGGCTCGTCGCAGACCGACGCCGCGCTCGACTCGAGCCCCTCCGACGCAGCAGACGCGCGGGTGGACGCGAGCGCTGGCGACGGCGGAGACGGGCGAGACGCGGGAGCGTCGAACGACGCCGCCTCCGACCCGGACGCCGACGACGGCGCGACGATGGCGCGGTGCATGGCCTGCGCGGGCTGCTGCGACTCTCAGGGCGTGTGCCAGGGGGGGACCGCGGTGTCGGCGTGCGGGACCGGAGGGAGCGCGTGCCTCAACTGTCCTGTCGCGAAGAAGTGCAACGGGCTCATGTCGAGCTGCTGCACGAGCAGCATCGCGTGCGGTTGCACGACAGCAGGGATCACGGCCTGCATGTGACGCGCGACGTCGCGCTCTAAGCCCTACGCCGGCTTCGAGCGCCAGCGACGTTGAAGTGATCGCTCTCCGCGCGCGGCGGCCGCGACGCACGGCGCCTTCGCTTCTCTTCGTACATGGCGCCGTCGGCACGAACGAGCAATGCCTCGAGCGAGTCGGAATCGATCGGCGAGGGGACGCTCGCGCCGACGCTCATCGAGAGGTAGTAGGCCCGCTCGGAGGCCGAGTTCAGTTCATCGACGTGAGCGAGCAAGCGAGCGCGGGCCGCCTCGACGCGGTGCGTGTCCGTGTCGAGAGCGAGCACGGCGAACTCGTCGCCCCCGAGCCGCGCGATGATGTCCGAGCCGCGGAACGAAGCGCGCAGGATGCCGCCGGCTTCTCGCAGGACCGCGTCGCCCCGGTCGTGCCCGAACGCGTCGTTGATCTCCTTCAGGCCATCGAGGTCGACGAAGAAGAGCGCGACGGGGCGGCCGGTCCGCCGGGCGACGGCCAGCTGATGCGACGCCAGCGACAGAAACGCGCGGCGATTGCAGAGACCGGTCAGCTCGTCGACGAGCGACAACTGTTTGAGCTCCGATTCACGGGTCTTCATCGCCGTCATGTCTCGCGCGACGGCGACGCTCCCGAGGATCGCGCCCATTCCGTCGCGGAGCGGCGCGCCGTTCACCGAGTACCAGCGCCCTTCGACGTCCGCCTTCGTCCGCGCGAAGAGCTCCACCTGGCGAACCTTCTCGCCATGGCGTGCGCGCGCGAGCGGCGTGGCCTCGGCCAGGCAAGGGGTGAGCTGATCCGCCAGGAAGAGGCCCCAGCCCTCGGGTCCCTCGTCGTCGCCCGTGAGCGCGATGTTCCGCACCCCGGCGTCGTTGCAAACCAGGATTTCGCCGTCGATGTCGGCCGCGAGGACTCCGTCTTCGAGGCAGTCGATCGTCGCGCGGAGCAAGGCCGTGGTGATCGCGAGCCGGGCCTCGGAGTCGTGCCTCCGCGTGCAGTCGCGGATGACGTACGCGAAACCGACGAGCGTGCCCGAGTCGCGCAGGGGCGAGATCGTCACGTCGGCCCAGAATGGGGTCCCGTCGCTCCGGACGCGCCAGCCCTCTTCTTCGAAGCGGCCATCGATCTCGGCGGCCTGCAGGTCACGCTCGGGCTTGCCGGCGGACCTGTCGGGCTCCGGATAGAACGTCGAGACGTGTCGCCCCATCAGGGCGACTTCGTCGCGAGGCTCGGCGCGGGGGCCCCGGTTCCAGCGGGCTACGCATCCCCGATTGTCGAGGGCGAGGATCGCACAGTCATCGAGCGCGTCGACCAGGAGACGTAGACGCATGGTTTCATCGTCTAGCGTTTCGCTGCGTGACTCGGACATGCCGAATACCCCCAACAGTGCAGTCTACCCGTTACTCTCGCCCGGGAGCGGTCCCATTTCTCGGTGAGCTCCCTTCCAACCGATACGCTTTAGGCCGCTTGCCGGAGTAAGACGGGCAGATGCCCCCCGAGCACCGACCCCGCCAGCCCGACGAGCCGAGCGACCCCCACCGCATTGAAGACCTGGCCACGCGCCGCGAGAGAGCGCTCGGAATGGGAGGGCCGGCGAAGGTCGCGAAGGTTCACGCCTCGAACAAGCTCACGGTTCGGGAGCGCATCGAGCTCCTCGTCGACCCCGGCACCTTTCGGGAGACGGGGCTCCTGTCGCACAGCGATCTCCCGGATGCGCGGGAAAAGACGCCGGCGGATGGCAAGGTCTGCGGTTACGGGGCCATCGAAGGGCGCGCGATCTACGTGTCTGGAGAAGACGCGACCGTGCTCGCGGGCTCTGGCGGGCGCGTGGGCGTGAAGAAGGACCACGACGCGATGGCGTACGCCGCGCTCAAGGGCTTTCCCCTCGTCTCGCTGGGCGACGGCGGCGGTGCACGCATTCCCGACATCATGGGGGCGACCGGCATGATGAATATGGTCTACCCGATTGACGGATCGCCGAGGGATCGCCGGGTGCCCTTCATCGCCACGATCCTCGGCGAGTGCTACGGCGGCCCGACGTGGAAGGCCGCGGTGGCCGATGTCGTCATTCAGGTCAAGGGCACGATCATGGCCGTGTCGGGCCCACCGGTTCTCGCCGCCGCTACGGGCGAGATCGTCACGAGCGAAGAGATCGGCGGGTGGGAGCTTCACGCCAAGGTGACCGGCCAGGTCGACCTCTTTGCCGACGACGAGCGTGATTGCATGAACCTGGTTCGCCGGGTGCTCTCCTACCTGCCGAACAACGCCGACGAGCTGCCCCCCGTGGCTCGAAGCGGGGACCCGGCCGACCGCCGCCTCGACGACATTCTCGCCGTGCTGCCCGCGCGCGCCAAGGTCGCTTACGACATGCACAAGATCCTTACGCGCGTGTTCGACGCCGGCAGCGTGCTCGAGACCAAGGCGCTTTACGACCCGAGCCTCATCACCGCGCTCGCGCGGCTCGACGGGCACCCCGTGGGCGTTCTTGCGAATAACCCCATGCAGCGGGCCGGAGCGATGGGGCCCGGCGCGTGCGAAAAGGCGACCGCGTTCATCTGCCTCTGCGACTCGTTTCACATCCCGCTCGTCTTCTTCCACGACACCCCCGGCTTCTTCGTCAGCAAGGCGGCCGAAGAGAAGAAGATGCCGCTGAAAATCATGACGTTCATCGACGCCCTGCACCACAGCACCGTACCGCGCCTCTCGGTCGTGGTCCGCAAGTCGTACGGAATGGCCCACTGCAACATGAGCGGCGGAAATATGCGCAGCGACTACCTCGTCGCATGGCCCACGGCCGACGTCTCGTTCATGGCGCCCGAAGCGGCTGCCAACGTCGTCTTCGGCCGCAAGGTCGACGACTTCGACGATCCCGACGGGCCTCGCGCGGAGCTCATCGAGAACATGAAGCGAATGAACGCGCCCTGGGACGCGGCTGGCATCGGCCTCTTTCACGATGTGATCGATCCGCGCGATACGCGTCGCGTGCTCGTCGAAGCACTTCGCCGGGCCCTCGGGCCGCGGGGCGACCGCGGGCGCAGCGAACGCCGTCTCGCCAGCTGGCCGCGTATGTTCTGAACGAGCCCGGTACGTTGGGGCAGCCTCTTCTACGCGTTCAGCCATCTCTTCTGACGGCCCCCTGGCGGTCACGGCCGGCGCCGGCGACCGGCGGCGAAACGCCTCCGACGCGGCCTCGCAATCGTCCCCGTGTCATCGTCGCGCTCCTATGATGAGCGCTTCGCCTCGCGTGGTGATCGTCGGCGGCGGCTTCGGAGGGCTGAACGCCGCTCGCGCGCTCGCTCGGGCCTCCGTGCAGATTACCCTCATCACCTGCTCTTTCGCGTCGGCTTCCGCAATCGGGTGATCGTCCTCTTCCGGTGGGCGTGGTCGTTCATCTCCTTCGACCGCGGCGCGCGGCTCATCACCGGCCCGCTCCGCCGCGAATCGGACGAGAGCCGGGCCGAGCGTCGCTCTGCCTGAGTCGAGAACGAGATCGGCCGCAGAGCGCCGATCTTTACGCGTTCTTTATCTCGAGTCGCCGAATCCTGACGGCGGCTTGATGGACCGTGGGCTTAGGTTCTCGGCAAGACGTCAGCCCGTGGCGAACCATTCGCAAGCGGCTAAACGAGGACGAGGACCAGGACGCGCGCCGTCCACTGCCCGGAGTCAACAATCGCATGATGGATATCGTCTACACGGCGCTGACCGCCGGCCTGCTTGCCCTGACGTGGGGCCTCGTTCGCCTGTGCGAGCGGGTCGCCTGAGGAGACTTCCATGCCCGTTCTCTACGTGATCGGGGGCGGCGTCTCGCTCGCCCTGCTCGTTTACCTTTTCGTCGCGCTGCTCAAGCCGGAGGCGTTCTCATGAACTGGCAAGGCTACGCGCAGATCGTGCTCGTGCTCGGCGCGCTCGTCGCGTCGGCCAAGCCGCTCGGCGCGTTCATGGCGCGCGTCTTCGAGGGCGAGCCCACGTTCCTCGACGCCCCGTTCGGCTGGCTCGAGCGGCTCATCTACCGTCTCGCCGGCGTGTCGCTGGATCCCGCCAAGCGCGAGATGAAGTGGACCACGTACGCGGGCGCGATGCTCCTCTTCAACGGGGCCGGCATCGCCGTGCTCTACGTGCTCCAGCGCTTGCAGGGGATGCTGCCGCTGAACCCGCAGGGCTTCGGCGCGTTGACGCCCGATCTCTCTTGGAACACGGCGGTCAGCTTCGCCACGAACACGAACTGGCAGAGCTACGGCGGCGAGACCACGATGAGCTACCTGACGCAGATGTCGGGGCTCGCCGTGCAGAACTTCGTCTGCGCGGCGTCGGGCATCGCCGTCATGGCGGCGCTCGTGCGCGGCATCGCGCGCAAGCAAGCGACCGGGATCGGCAACTTCTGGGTCGACCTCACGCGCTGCACGCTCTACGTGCTGCTCCCGCTCTCCGTCGTCTTCGCGCTCGTCTTCGTCTCGCAGGGCGTGGTGCAGACCTTCGGCGCGTATCACCCCGTCACGCTCCTCCAGGCGACGAAAGACGCCGATGGCAACGCGGTCACCGACCAGCTCCTCGCGCTCGGCCCCGTCGCGTCGCAGCTCGCCATCAAGCAGCTCGGCACCAACGGCGGCGGGTTCTTCAACGTCAACTCCGCGCACCCGTTCGAGAACCCGACCGCGCTCTCGAACGCACTCGAGATCTACGCCCTCCTGCTCATCCCGTTCGCGCTCACGTACACGTTCGGCCGCATGGTCAAGGACACCCGGCAGGGGTGGGCGATCCTCGGCGCGATGGCGGTGGTCTTCCTGCCGATGCTCTGGCTCTGCGTCTCCCAGGAGCAGGCGGGGAACCCGGCCTTCACGTCGCTTCACGTCGACCAGGTCGCGAGCGCGCTGCAGTCGGGCGGCAACATGGAAGGCAAGGAGCTGCGCTTCGGCATCTCGGCGTCCGGTCTCTTCGCGGCGGCGACCACGGGCGCCTCGTGCGGCGCGGTCAACAGCTTCCACGACTCGTTCATGCCGCTCGCCGGTCTCGTGCCGCTCTGGCTCATCCAGCTCGGTGAGGTCATCTTCGGCGGCGTCGGCTCCGGCATGTACGGCGTGTTGATGTTCGCGGTCGTGGCCGTCTTCGTGGCCGGGCTCATGGTCGGGCGTACGCCCGAGTACATCGGCAAGAAGATCGAGGCCTACGAGATGAAGATGGCGTCGCTCGCCATCCTGTTTCCGGCAGCGACCGTGCTCATATTCACTGCGATCGCGGTCGTCTGCGATGCAGGCAAGAAGGGTGTGTTCAACCCCGGGCCTCACGGGTTCAGCGAGGTGCTCTATGCCTACTCGTCGGCCGCGAACAACAACGGCAGCGCCTTCGCCGGCCTGAGCGCGAACACGCCGTTCTACAACACGACGCTCGGCCTCTCGATGTTCTTCGGGCGCTTCTGGGTCAAGGTGGTGGTCCTGGCGCTCGCGGGTTCGATCGCCGGAAAGAAGCTCGTCCCGCCGGGGGCCGGCACGCTTCCGACGCACACGCCCCTCTTCGTCGCGATGCTCGTGGGCGTCATCGTCGTCGTGGGGGCCCTCACGTTCATCCCGTCACTCGCGCTGGGCCCGATCGTGGAACAGCTCCTCGCCAAGACATGAGGCTCTGAAATCGTCATGAACACGAACAAGATCGCCATGAAGACCGACGCCGCGGGCGCCACTGTTGCGCCTCGCGCCGCCACGCCCGGCGTCTCGCGCCTCGCCGGAGAGGCGCCCACGTCGATCGATTCGGTCGACGTCACCCCCGGCGCCGGCGGCCCGGGCCTCGGCGGCCATCGACCGCGGGGCCAGGCTCGCCCCCTCTTCGACGCCGCGATCGTTCGCCGGGCCGTGGTCGACTCGTTCAAGAAGCTCGACCCGCGCCACCAGATCCGAAACCCGGTCATGTTCGTGGTCGAGGTCGGGAGCGTCATGACCACGGGACTCTTCGTCCAGTCGGTCGTGGGCCATGGCGAGGCGCCGCCGACATTCATCCTGGCCATCTCGGTGTGGCTATGGTTCACGGTTCTCTTCGCCAACTTCGCCGAGGCCATGGCCGAAGGGCGTGGCAAGGCGCAGGCCGATTCGCTCCGGAAGGCCCGCAAGGACATCCACGCCAAACGCCTCGTCGAGGCGCGCCGCGACGCCGAAGCGCAATCGGTCGTCGCTTCGGACCTCCGGAAAGGAGACCACGTGCTCGTCGAAGCCGGCGAATACGTCCCGGTTGACGGGGAGATCGTCGAGGGCGTCGCGTCGGTCGACGAGAGCGCGATCACCGGCGAGAGCGCGCCGGTCATCCGCGAGAGCGGCGGCGACCGCAGCGCCGTCACCGGCGGCACGCGTGTCTTGTCGGACTGGCTCGTGATCCGCATCACCGCCAACCCCGGCGAGACCTTCCTCGATCGCATGATCGCGATGGTCGAGGGCGCCAAGCGGCAGAAGACCCCCAACGAGATCGCGCTCGACATCTTGCTCGCGGCGCTGACGATCATCTTCCTCCTGGCGACGGTCACGCTCTTGCCCTTCTCGCTCTTCAGCGTCGAGGCCGCGAAGCAGGGGTTGCCGGTCACGATCACCGTCCTCGTCGCGCTCCTCGTGTGCCTCATCCCGACTACGATCGGCGGGCTGCTCTCGGCGATCGGCATCGCCGGCATGGACCGCATGATCCAGGCGAACATCATCGCGACGAGCGGGCGCGCGGTGGAAGCCGCGGGCGACGTCGACGTCCTCTTGCTCGACAAGACGGGGACGATCACCCTCGGCAACCGCCAGGCGACCGCGCTGCTGGCGGCGCCGGGCATCACCAACGAGGCCCTGGCCGACGCCGCGCAACTGAGCTCGCTCGCCGACGAGACGCCCGAAGGTCGGAGTATCGTCGTCCTCGCGAAGGAGCTATACTCCATCCGCGAACGGGACGTGCAGGCCCTCAAGGCGACGTTCGTGGCCTTCTCGGCGCAGACGCGCATGAGCGGCGTCGATCTCGGCGGTCGCGAGATTCGCAAGGGCGCGGCCGACGCCATCGAGGCCTACGTACGCGGCAAGGGAGGCTCGTTCCCCGCTGAAGTGCGGGCGAACGTCGACACCGTCGCCAAGCAGGGCGGCACGCCGCTGGTCGTCGCCGAGGGCAGCAAGGTGCTCGGGGTCGTGCAGCTCAAGGACATCGTCAAGGGCGGCATCAAGGAGCGCTTCGCCGAGCTCCGGCGCATGGGAATCAAGACCATCATGATCACGGGCGACAACCCGCTGACGGCCGCGGCCATCGCGGCCGAAGCCGGGGTCGACGACTACCTCGCGCAGGCGACCCCGGAGACCAAGCTCGCGTTGATTCGCGACCACCAGAAGGGCGGGCGGCTCGTCGCCATGACCGGCGACGGCACCAACGATGCGCCCGCCCTCGCGCAGGCCGATGTCGCCGTCGCGATGAACACCGGGACGCAGGCGGCCAAGGAGGCGGGGAACATGGTCGACCTCGACTCGAACCCGACGAAGCTCATCGAGGTGGTCGAGATCGGCAAGCAGCTGCTGATGACGCGCGGCGCGCTCACCACGTTCAGCATCGCGAACGACATCGCGAAGTACTTCGCGATCATCCCCGCGGCCTTCGCCGTGACGTACCCGGCCCTCAGCGCCCTCAACGTCATGCACCTGGCCACGCCCCAGAGCGCGATCTTGAGCGCGGTCATCTTCAACGCGCTCGTCATCATCGCGCTGATTCCGCTCGCGCTCCGCGGCATCAAGTACCGCGCAGTCGGCGCGTCGCGCCTCCTGCGGGATCACCTGCTCATCTACGGTCTCGGGGGCATCGTCGTGCCGTTCGTCGGCATCAAGGCCATCGATCTCCTTCTCGTCGTCTGCCACCTCGCCTGAACGCGGAGCCCATCATGTTCTCCCAGCTTCGACCTGCACTCGTCTCTCTCGCTGCCCTCACCGTGGTGACGGGTCTCGCGTACCCGCTCTTCGTCACGGGCGTCGCGCAGGCCGCGTTTCCACACCAGGCCAACGGGAGCCTCATCGTCCAGAACGGAAAGACGGTCGGCTCGCACTTGATCGGCCAGTCGTTCGACGACCCGAAGTACTTCTGGGGACGCCTGTCGGCGACCGCGGACAGCAACGGCAAGGCCCTCCCCTACAACGCGGGAAACTCGGTCGCGTCGAACCTCGGGCCGACCAACCCCGCCCTCCTCGACGAGGTGAAAGGGCGCGTCGACGCGCTTCACGCCGCGGACCCGGCGAACGACGCGCCCATCCCCGTCGACCTCGTGACGTCGTCCGGGAGCGGACTCGATCCCGAGATCAGTCCCGCGGCCGCCGAGTACCAGGTACACCGGGTCGCCAAGGCTCGGGGGCTCGACGACGCGCGAGTCCGCGAGGTCGTTCAGGCGCACACGGCGGGGCGGACGCTCGGCGTGCTGGGCGAAGTCGGCGTCAATGTCCTGGAGCTGAACCTCGCCCTCGACGCGCTCGAGTGACCGACGGAGCCGCGTGACGCCCACGTGATCCGTGTATCGTCGTGAAGCCGAATGGCCGCCCGCCGCCCCGATCCCGATGAGCTTCTCGCCCGCGTGCAGGACCAGGAGGCCCTGTCCAAGCGCGGCCGTCTGACCATCTTCTTTGGCGCGGCGCCGGGAGTCGGCAAGACGTACACGATGCTCGAGGCGGCCCGCACCGAGGCCGAGGACCAGAAGCGCGATGTGGCGCTCGGAATCGTCGAGACCCACGGTCGGTACGACACGGGCGCGCTCCTCATCGGCCTCGAGATGCTCCCGCGCCGGGCGCTCGAGCACCGCGGGATCAAGCTCGAAGAGTTCGACCTCGACGCGACCCTGCGGCGGCATCCGCAGGTGGTCCTCGTCGACGAGCTGGCGCACACGAACTCGCCCGGTTCTCGCCACCCGAAGCGATGGCAAGACGTGGAAGAGCTCCTCGATGCGGGCATCGACGTCTTCTCGACGCTGAACGTCCAGCACCTCGAGAGCCTGAACGACGTCGTCGCGCAGATCACCGGGGTCGTCGTCCGCGAGACCGTCCCCGACGCTGTGTTCGACAAGGCCTACGAAGTTCGCGTGGTCGACCTGCCCGTCGACCAGCTGCTCGATCGCCTGCAGGAGGGGAAGGTCTACGTCGCGGACCAGGCGGCGTCCCGGGCGGTCGAGAACTTCTTTCGCGAGGGGAACCTCATCGCCCTGAGGGAGCTGGCGCTCCGGCGGACCGCCGAGCGAGTCGAAGCGAAGATGCGCGGCTACAAGGCCGCGCACGGCATCGAAGAGACGTGGCACACCGGCGAACGGGTGCTCGTCTGCATCTCCGCCAGCCCCAACTCGGCGACGCTCATCCGCGCCTCGCGGCGCATGGCCACGAGCCTCCACGCCGAGCTCGTGGGTTGCTACGTCGAGACGCCGGCGTCGATCCGGATGCTCGCGCCGGATCGCGAGCGCCTCGCGCAGAACATGCGCCTCGTCGAATCGCTGGGCGGGGAGGCCGTGACGCTCCGCGCAGAGGACGGCGCCATAGAGACCGTTCGCTACGCGCGCAAGCGAAACGTCACCAAGATCGTCGTCGGCAAGCCCACCCATCCACGCTGGCGCGACGTCATCCGTCCGTCGTTCCTCGACAATCTTGTGCGCAAGAGCCGCGAGATCGACATCTACGTGATCTCCGGCATCCCCGGGGCGAAAGCGCCTGCGGTCTCGACGCCCGGCCGCCGGGCGCCCTACGGGGAGCCCCGCGGGTACGTCGCGGCGCTGGGCGTCGTCGTCACGTCGGCGATGGTCGCGTGGTGGCTGTTCGGCCGCGCGCAGCTGGCGGACATCGTGATGGTGTTCTTGCTGGGCGTCGTCCTCGTATCGATGCGCCTGGGGTACGGCCCGTCGATGCTCGCGGCGGTCTTGAGCGTCCTCGCCTTCGACTTCTTCTTCATCCCACCGTACCTGAGCTTCGCCGTCACCGACTTCAGCCACATCGTCACGTTCGGGGTGATGCTCCTCGTGGCGGTCGTCATCAGTCAGCTCACCAATCGCATCCGCGATCAGGCCGACAGCGCGCGCGGGCGGGAGCGCCGAACCGCGAGCCTCTACGCCATCAGCCGCGAGCTCGGCACGGCCACGTCGCGCGCTGTCATCCTCCAGGCGGCGACGCGGCACGTGCAGGAGGTGTTCGACGCCCGGGTCGCCGTCTTGCTGCCCGGATCGCGGCCCGAAGAGCTGGAGATCGCCCACGCCGACCCGGGCACGCTCGCGACCGACGACAAGGACATGGGCGTCGCCGACTGGGTCTGGAACCACCAGCGCCCGGCCGGTCTCGGAACCGACACGCTGCCGCTTGCGCGAGGGCTCTTCGTTCAGCTCGTGGGGTCGCGGGGACGCGTCGGCGTTCTGGGCCTCTATCCGTCGCATGCGTCGCACCTCGACGATCCCGACGAGCGGCAGCTCGTCTCGACGATCGCGGGCCTCATCGGCTCGGCGATCGAGCGAACGCAGCTCGCCGAGGAGGCGCGACGGGCCAGCCTGCGCATCGAGACCGAGCAGCTCCGCAACGCGCTTCTGAGCTCGGTCTCGCACGATCTGCGTACGCCCCTCGGCGTCGTGACGGGCGCGACGAGCGCGCTCCTCGAAGACGACGTCCCGAAGGACGCGGCGGTGCGGCGCGAACTGCTCGTCACGGCGCACGAAGAGGCCCTCCGCCTGAACCGACTCGTGAGCAACCTCCTCGACATGACCCGGCTCGAGGCCGGCGCCTTGAAGGTGCAGCGCGACCTCCAGCCGCTCGAGGAGATCGTCGGCTCGGCCCTCAACCGCGTGGAAGACCGCCTGAAAGGGCGCCCGGTCGTGACGTCGGTCCCGCCCGATTTGCCTCTCGTGCCGTTCGACGCGATTCTCATCGAACAGGTGCTCATCAACTTGCTCGAGAACGCCACGAAGTACTCTCCGCCCGGCTCGCCCATCGACGTGGGCGCGATCGCGCGCGAGAAGGAGATCGAGGTGGAGGTGGCGGATCGCGGACGGGGCGTCGCTCGCGAAGACGCCGAGCGGGTGTTCGACAAGTTCTTTCGTGTCCGCGAGGGCGAAGGCGGCGGCGTCGGTCTCGGGCTCACGATCTGCCGCGGCATCGTGAGCGCGCACGGCGGGCGCATCTGGGTCGACGAGCGGCCGGGCGGGGGCGCGGCCTTCCGGTTCACGCTCCCCCGGGACGCGGCCGTCGAGGCCGCGGCGCACTCGGTGCAGGGCGAGGTGGACGGCGAGGTCGAGCGCCAAGAGCCATGACCGACACGAAGCCCCTGGTCCTCGTCGTCGAGGACGAGCACCAGATGAGGACGCTGCTGCGTCTTGCTCTCGCGTCCCACGGTTTCCGCGTCCTCGAGGTCGAGACGGGACGCGAGGCGCTCCAGCAGGCCGCCGCGCACACCCCCGACCTCGTGCTCCTCGATCTCGGTCTGCCGGACATGGACGGGCTCGACGTGACCCGCCGCCTCCGCGAGTGGACCGCGACGCCGGTGATCGTCATCTCCGCTCGAGGCCACGAGCGGCAAAAGGTCGAAGCCCTCGACGCCGGCGCCGACGACTACCTGACCAAGCCATTCGGCTCCGCCGAGCTCATGGCGCGCGTCCGCGTGGCCCTGCGTCGTGCCGCACGCACCGCGCAAGACCCCCTGACGTCCGTGGTCTTGATCGGCGAGCTGCGGATCGATATCGCCAGGCGCCTCGTGTCCGTCGGCGACAAGGAGGTCCACCTGACGCCCATCGAGTACAAGCTGCTCGTCACCCTCTCGAAGCACGCGGGCATGGTGCTGACGCACAAGCAGCTGCTCGATCAGGTCTGGGGGCCAGGTCACGCGACGCAGATGCAGTACCTTCGCGTGTACATGGCGCAGCTACGCCAGAAGCTCGAGGAGAACCCGGCGCACCCGCGGTATCTCGTCACGGAGCCCGGCGTCGGGTATCGGCTGAAGAGCGAGACGTGAGGGTCCGGGCTCGCCGCCCGTGTGGCCGCGGCATGTCGCACGGCCCACGCGCGCGGCGCGACAAGCAAGCAAGATGGTGCATGTCGCCTTGCTCGAGCGGTATGGCGAGGTCACCCACGGCTCGATGTCGCCCTTGCCAGGCGTGCGGAGCGACATGCGGTCGTGTGCATGTCGCCCTTGCCAGGCGTGCGGAGCGACATGCGGGCTTGCCCCGTCGAGCGATCGCGCCGCCCACGCGTCGAGGGGGGCAGGCGCGGGAGCTGGAGGCGCCACGTTCGAGCCGCAGCAAAGGAGCAGAGCTTCGACGCTCGCGAGGCGAATCCTCCGCGCGCTTCGCGATCCGCTGCGCGATCCCGTACTCGGGATGCCGGCCTCGCCACGCCGCTTGCGTCTTCTTGCGCAGCTTCCCGCTGCACGCCTTCGATTCTGGAACGTGAATCAAGCCGCCCCAACGGACAATGGCGGCCCGGGCTCGAGCGGCGATGGCGGCCCCCGAAGCGGGCGCGCGTCCCGCTAGTGCCCAGAGCTCCCGCGGCGGCCGCCATCACGCCCGCCGGAGCCCGAGCTTCCCCCCGAAGACCCCGAACTTCCAGTGCGACCTCCGTCCCGCCCACCGAGGCCCGAGCTCGCGCCCGACGAGCCTCCGCTCGATGACGCGGATCGGCCGGCGCACGTCCCGCTCTGGCAGGTTTGGCTGGTCCCTGTGCAATCGACGCAGACCGCCCCTTGAAGGCCGCATGCGCTGTCGTCCGTGCCGAGCTCACAGTTGCCATTCGCGTCGCAGCAGCCGCCGCAGATTGACGGACAGTCTCCCGCGTTGGACGCGCCCCCGTCGTCGCCAGCGGATCCGGTGCCGCCGTTCGAGCTGCCGCTACTACTCCCGGTACCGGACGACGACCCGCCGGAGCGAACCGATCCGTCAACACCTTGGCTTCCGCTTTGGGAAGGGCCCCCGTCGTCGCCGACGACCAAGAAGCCCGTCGTGCCCAAGCCCCCGCACGCACAGACCGCGACGGTGACCGCGTACACGAGCACGCCCGCCGCCGGGGAGACCTTTACGAGCCGCATCGGAGACCTCCGCAGGAATGAACCCACTACGCGTCCGGCGGGTGGTGCCGCGTCGAAGGCTTTATCAGGCAGCATTTCGCCATCACCGGGTCGTCAATAGGCCTCGACCAGCAGGATCGCTCATTCCGTGAGGGCTGCCGCAGATGCCGCTCGCGCGCCCCACGGTCCCCCGGACGTCGCCGAAGCCCATCCCGTTCGCGCCTCTCGCCGCGCCGCCCGAAGGCCCTGCACCTCCGATCCCGCCGGCGACTTAGTTCGCCATACCCGGCGCAAGGCACACATGGCACTCAGCCAACGCGAGAAGCACGCCGAGGCCGAGGTCTTCCCGGCCATCCTGAAGACCATCGACCAGCATGCGAGCCACGAGCGCGTCCCGGTGTTCGTCTTCATCGGGCAAAGCGCCGGCTTACGCTGGATCACATTGCAGACCGAAGGCAGCCCAGAGGCTCCGCCGAGCTTGATCGAATCAGCCCGCCGTCTGCTCATGGCGGTGCCGCTCCCTCTCGAAGACGAACCAGCGAGCGAGGCGACGCGCGCCAAGCCTTCGAAGTCATGGACGCCGTTTCACTCGATCGAGGGCCGATCGCCGTTGAGCGGCACGTCGGTCGGTTCGACGCCGCGCGCCGCGTCGAGCTCGAAGCGGGCTTCGGCGATCTTCGCCGCGATCGTCGCGGCTTCCTCGGCGGAAGCGCCGGCGGCGAGCCGCTCGAAGATCCGCTCTTCGCGGGCGTCGAGCTTGCGCACCTGCGAGTTCTCCGGTCGCTGGCCGGGGAGCTCGACGCGCAGCTCTTCGGCCATCATCCGGATTGCCGCCGCGATCGGCAGCGCAAGAAGGGCGCCCAGGATGCCGAGCACCGCGCCGCCGATGAGGAGGGCCACCATCACCATCGCCGCCGGCAAACGCAGGACATGCCCGTAGACCCGCGGCACGATGACCCGGCTCTCGAGCTCCTGGTAAATGACGAGGGCGATGAGGACGGCGATCGCGGTCGGCAGACCCTGGATCGACGCCGCGAAGACCGCCGGGGCCAGCGCCAGGAGGCCGCCGATGTAGGGCAGCACGTCGGTCAATCCCGCGAAGACGGAGATCGTCAGAGCGTGGGGAGCCCGGGCCGCCGTCAGGACGGTGAACGTGAAGGCGCCCATCGCGACCGACGTGACCACCTGCCCGCGGACGTACCCGCCGACGATCGTCTCGAGGTTCAAGAGCACGCGCGAGGTGCGCACGTGGTAGGTGCGCGGGATGAGGGCGAAGAGCGACCCTCGCATACGATCGCGGTCGACGACGACGTAGAGGGCGAGAAAGACGCTCGCCCCCCCGTAGGCGACGATCTCCACGATCTGCCCCGAATAGGCCATCAGCTGCTGGGCGGCCCGCGTGGTGAGCTGCGTCGACTGCGCGCCGCGCACCGACGCCGCCAGGGGAGCCGTCAGGTGGCTCTTCTGCAGGAGGTCGGCGAATTGCCACTGCGCTCGAGGCAGCCGATCGACCAGATCGGAGAGCTGGGCGGCCAGGCTCGGCAGGCTGACGGCCGCGAGCGCTGCGAACCCGAGGAACGCCGCGCCGAAGACGGCCGCGATCGACAGCTCTCGACGCATGCCTCGCCGCTCCAGCCACGCCGCCGGCGGGGCGAGTGCGCCGGCGATCATGAGGGCCACGACGATCACGAGCAGGATCGGCCAGATGGTGACGAGCAGCCAGACCACGGCGCAGGCAAAGACCACCCGAAACAGGGTGCTCGCCGTCAGTTCGATGCGGAGCGTTGGGCCCGATTCGTGGAGCTTCTTCAAGATGCCGGCAAGCCTCGAGGACCTCCTTCGCAAAGGTCGAGCCGACCCTGTCCGCTCGCGCCCGACCCCGTCCACGGGGTTGCCGCCTGGCGCAAAGCGCCCCGGCGTGTGACCAACTGACTCATCCGAGGGGCCCGCGCGGGCCACCGCACGCATGCCGCGGTTGAGCCGGAAGCGAGCCTCGGCTACGAAGCGACGCGGCCGATGCAGCGGCGAAACTCTTCCTTATTTTGGTGCGTGCTCGTTCTTGCCGGAGCGACCGCCCTGCCGGCGAGCGCCCAGACGCCCGGCCCGCCCGTACCGGCGCCCATTCCGGGCGTTCCGCTCCGTCCCGAGCAGACGCCGCCCGAGACGCCGACGCCTTCGGCCACCATCACGATGCCCGTCGTGAAGAAGAACGAGGGCGTGGCCTACCCGAAGCAGGCCATCGACGAGGGCTTCCGGGAGCCGGTCGAAGTCGCGGTTCTCCTCGACATCGACGCAACGGGCACGGTCACCCATGCGGCGGTCGAGAAGCCGATCGGTCACGGGATCGACGAGGCCGCAGTGGCCGCCGCCCAGAAGCTCGAGTTCGACCCGGCGCTGCGCGGCGGCAGGCCGGTCCCGGTGCGAAACCTCCGGTTCGTCTACACGCTCACGCCGCCCCCGGCGGCGCTCGTGGGGCGGGTCCTCACGATGGCGAGCGACCGGCCGATCGCGGGAGCGACGGTGACGGTGCGCGACGCGGCCGGCACGGAGCACACGGCCACGACGAGCGCGGACGGAGCCTGGCGCGTCGACGGGCTCCCCGCGGGTTCCTACCACGTGATGATCCGCGCCTTGGGGCGCGCCCTCCACGAGGCGGACGAGCCCGTGGAACTGGCCGAAGAGGTCATCTCGGTGGACCGACTCGCGCCCGAGGCGCCGGTCGCTCCACCGCCCTTGCCGGCGGGGGCGGGGGACGTCGAAGAGGTCGAAGTGCGCGGCGAAAAGCCGCCCCGCGAAGTGACCAAGCGCACCCTCGAGCAGCGCGAGATCAGCCGGATTCCCGGCACCAACGGCGACGCGCTCCGATCGCTCCAGAACCTGCCCGGCGTCGGACGCCCGCCCGGCCTCGCGGGTTTGCTCATCGTGCGCGGCTCGGCCCCGCAAGACTCGGCGTACTTCGTCGACGGGACGCCCGTACCGGTCGTTTACCACTTCGGCGGCCTCTCGTCGGTCGTGCCCACGGAGGTCATCAACCGCCTCGACTTCTATCCAGGCAATTTCAGCGCTCAGTACGGGCGCGCGATGGGCGGCATCGTCGATATCGGCCTCATCGACCCCGCGAAAGACCGGCTCCACGGCATGGCCGAGGTCGATCTCCTCGACTCGCGCGTGCTCGCCCAGGGCCCCATCTTCGACTGGGGATGGCGATTCGCCGTCGCGGCGCGCCGCTCGTACGTCGACCTCTGGCTCGGGCCGTTCCTCAAGGCGGTGAACTCGAGCGTCAGCATCAGCCCCGTTTACTACGACTACCAGGCGATCCTGCAGCGCGACCTCACCAAGCGCTCGAGCCTTCGCTTCGCGTTCTTCGGGTCCGACGACGCGCTCGTTTTCCTGAACCAGAACACGTCGTCGAGCGAGCCCGAGCTCGCCGGAAGCCTGACCACGCACACCGGGTTCTGGCGCGGCCAGGCGATCTACAAGAACCGCTTCAGCGAGAACACCGACTTCAAGATCGTGGGGTCGATCGGGCGCGACTCGTTCTCGTTCACGGCGGGCAACCTCTTCTTCAACCTCGTCGACTATCCCATCACCTCGCGCGTCGAGCTCTCGCAGAAGCTCGGCCCCCAGCTGACGATGAACGTCGGGCTCGACCTCATCGACGCGCCCTACACCGCCACCGCGCACTTGCCGCCATTTCCCAAGCCCGGGCAGCCGCCGTCGGGGCCGTTCTCGGGCCAGCAGGCGCTCACGACGTCGGTGAGCGCCAGCGTCGTGCAGCCCGCGATGTACATGGAGTGGGAAGCGACGCCCTGGCGCGGCGCGCGGATCGTTCCCGGCATCCGGCTCGACTACACGAAGGACACCGGCGCGTGGGACGTGGACCCCCGCATCGTCGTCCGTCAGGACGTGACCACGTCGCCGCGCACGACGCTCAAAGGCGGCGTCGGGCTCTTCTCGCAGCCGCCGCAGGCGCAGGAGACGAACTCCGTCTTCGGAACTCCCGGGCTGACCGACAACCGCGCGATCCACTATGACCTCGGCGTCGAGCGCGAGTTCACGCGCAACATCGAGGCGTCGCTCGAAGGCTTCTACAAGCAGCTCGACCACCTCGTGACACAGGGGATCGGCAGCACGGGCACCGGCGTCATCTATGGGGCCGAGACCTTGATCCGGTACAAGCCCGACGCTCACTTCTTCGGGTGGCTCTCCTACACGCTCTCGCGGAGCCTGAGGCGCGACGCGCCGGGGACGCCGCTCTTGCTGTCGCGGTTCGACGAGACGCACATCTTGACGGTGCTCGGGAGCTATCGCCTGGGGCGCGGCTGGGAGCTCGGCGCCCGCTACCGGCTGACCAGCGGATACATGTACACTCCCGAGACCTACGGGTTCTACGACGAGAACATCGGGACGTACCTGGCGCAGCAGGCGTTCCCGGCGTTCGGCTCCCGCTTGCCGCTCTTTCACTCGCTCGATCTCCGCGTCGACAAGACGTGGAAATACGGCTGGGGTCAGATCGGCGCGTACCTCGACGTCCTCAACGTCTACAACAACGGGAACGTCGACGGCATCGGCTACAACTTCAATTCCACGCGCACGTCGTTCGTCGACGACTTGCCGTTCTTGCCGAGCCTCGGGCTCCGCGTGGAGATGTGACCATGAAGCGATGGGGAGCCGCCTTCACCCTCTCTTGCACCGTGCTCGTCGTCCTCGGAGCCTGGGCGGTCGCGTCGTGCTCGCCGGCGGGGTTCCAGAGCGAGACGGTCATCGACACGGTGCGGATCCTCGCGTCGCGAGCCAGCGAACCGCGCGCCAAGCCCGGCGATACCGTCACCGTCGATCTCCTCGCCTACGACGGCCGCGTCGACCCCGCCGCCAAGATGAACCTCTTCTGGCTGCCCATCCCCTGCATCAACCCAAAGAACGACGCCTACTTCGCGTGCTTCGCGCAGTTCGGCTCCGGCCCGTCGGCGGACGCAGGCGCGGCCGGCGACGCAGGCGGGATGCTCGGCCACCTCGAGCCCGGCGTCGATCTCACCGGCGCGCTCGCGGAGGGCCCGAGCTTCAGCTTCAAGGTGCCCTCCGAGGTGGTCATTGCGCGCAGCGGGGCGTCGCCTTACGGGCTCGTCATCCTCTTCAACTTCGCGTGCGCGGGGCACCTCGAGCTCGTGCCGTTCGACCCGAACAGCCAGGACCCGCAGCAGATTCCCATCGGCTGCTTCGACTCGCAACACAATCGTCTGGGGGCCGACGACTTCGTGTTCGGCTTCACGCGCGTCTACGCCGAAGACGATCCGAAAGAAGTGAACCCCGTCATCACGCAGGTCGACCTCGGCGGGGGCAAGCAACTCGCCATCGACGGTGGCACGACGACGACCGCGCTCACGACCTCCGCGTGCGAAGGCGACGCCGACACGTGCGGGCATCAGTCGATCGGCCCCGTCGTTCCCCGGTCGCCGCCGGACAGCAAGCAAGTCTGGGCCGACTACTACGCAACGGCGGGGACGTTCAAGTCGACGGCGCGCCTCCTCTACGACCCGATGCAGACGCTCACGATCCCGAGCGGCACCGACAACGAGTACATTCCGCCGGGCAGCGACACGAAGAGGCCGGCCAAGAACTTCGTGTGGATCGTCGTCCACGACGACCAGGGCGGGGCCGACTGGGTGACGGTGCCCCTCCAGATCACCCCCACGGGCCTCCCCGACGCCTCGTCGCGCGACTAAGGAGATTAGCCGCAGAGCCGAAGAGCCGCAGAGGGCGCAGAGGGCGCAGAGGGCGCAGAGGACCGAGGGTTTTGCGCGCGCTAAAAGCGCGCCAGTCTAGCTCGCGCGGATCGGATCCGCCGCGCAGGTCGCCAGCCTTCGACCCCAATTCCTGCACTGCGCCCTCTGCGCCTCTGCGGCCAATTTCCTTCTCCTCCTACGTGAGCGGCATTCGCTCTGGAGCCAGTCAGCGGTCGGCTGCGAGGTGAGCTCGCAACGTGTCGAGGGACCCGACGGCGATCTGGCCGCTGGCCATGATCGCGTCGTCTTGAGGGCGGGCGGTCAGGTGCTCGCGAACGCGCACGAGCGACTCGAGATAGACGCGCTCTCGACCGAGCCCAGGATGGGTGCCGTCGCTGCCGCGGAAGGCGCGCTCGGCGACGATGATCGCATCGGCTGGCCCGAGTGCGCAGCGGCTGACCAGCGCGCCGGCCACGTCGGCGAACGACGCGCCTTCGAGCATGGCCTCGACCGCGCGATGCCGCGCGGCGAGCTGCCGCGTGCGGCGGGGGCCGAGGAGACCGGCTCGCTCTTCGAGGAGCACCGCGCGCCCTTCTTGGTCGTCGGTGCCGCGCGCCGTCCCGATGCGGAAGAGCGGCGAAGGCGCGTGAACGGACCGCGCCCGCGGGCAGGCGTGCCCCTCGACCTCGTGCAGGACGGTGCGACGCGCGTCTTCGTCGGGCACCAGCCGATCGGTCGCGACGAGGATGACACGCTCGCCGGTCGCCGAGAGGGGCGCGAGCCAAGGGCTCTCGACGACCGTGAAGGGGAGGCGCAGGCGGCCCACCGCGGCACGCATGAGCGACAGGAGCGAGCGCGCATCGGGATCGTTGCTCGCGCGCCGGGCGCGGGGTTCGCGGACTGGAGGCTCGGCGAGCCACGCCGAGCACAGCTCGGACGCATCGCGCGCGACACGGGGAACGTGCGGCTCGAAGCGAGCGCGGGCCAGTCGAGCCAGCTCCGGTCGGCCGGCGGAGGCGCACATCGCGGCTTCGAGCGCGAGCTCCCGGGTTCGGTCGAGAAAGAGCGTCTCGACCGGGCTGCGATCGCCCTGCTCCAGGATGCGTTCGGCGGCGTCGAGCGCGCGACGGAGCTCTTCGTGCGGTCGCGGTACGTAGGCCCATCGCGGCGACGAGCGCCTTCCAGCGCGGAGCTCGCCAATCAGGCGCGCGCGCTCGGCTTGCGCGTTCGTGGGCGTGAGGGCCGAAAGCACCCGTACCTCGTGCGCGGCGCGGGTGAGCAGGCGCTCGATCGGCGCGCACCAGGCCGAGGGAGGCGGCGAGCGGCGAGATAAATCGTGTGCTGCGGAGGTCACGAGCGTCCGGGAACAGCATAGACTGCCCTTGTGTCTTGCGCTGGCAACGTCACGCGGCTAAGCGCGCCTCTCCCTGCTCTCTCTCTCTTCGCGCGCCGCTCGCATCGCGCCGCGCACGCAACTGGCTCGCTCGGACAACGATGAAGAAAAACTACGTCCTCGACACCAACGTCCTGCTTCACGACCCGCACGCCATCTTCCGGTTCGAGGACAACAACGTCATCATCCCCATTTACGTGATCGAAGAAGTCGATCAGTTCAAGCGCGAAGGGTCGGAGCGCGGACGGAACGCTCGATCGATCGCGCGCCTGCTCGACGAGCTTCGCGAACGCGGGGGTTCCCTCGCCAAGGGGGTCGGGCTCGACTCGGGTGGAACGCTCCGCGTCGCCGTGCCGACGAAGCGCCTCACCCTGCCGAGCGCGATCGATCACACGGCGATGGACCAGGCCATCTTGCAGACCGCGTTCGACGTGCGCGAGAACGACGGCGGTCACGTCACCGTGTTCGTCACGATGGACACGAACCTCCGGATCCGCGCCGACGCCCTCGGGATGGTCTCGCAGACGTACGAGAACCAGCGGGTCGAGTTCGACCGACTGGATAGCGGAATCACCGACCTCGAGCTCGACAGCGAAGAGATCGACACGTTCTTCCGCGAGGGAAAGCTTACGCCGCGCGAGCCGATGCCGGCGCCGAATAGCTGCATCCTGATGCGGGATCGTACGAACCCGTCGCATACGGCGCTCGGACGCTACGACGCGGCCAAGCGCGCCATTCTGGCGCTCCGCGTGCCCCGCGAGGGCGTGATGGCCGTGCGCCCGCGCAACAAGGAGCAGTCGTTCGCGCTCGATCTCCTGCTCGACGAGTCGATCCGTCTCGTGACTCTCGTCGGCAAGGCGGGCACGGGCAAGACGCTGCTCGCGCTCGCAGCGGGCTTGAAGCGCACGGTCGAAGACGGAGCGTACTCGCGGATCCTCGTCTCGCGCCCCGTCATGCCGCTCGGGCGCGACATTGGCTTCTTGCCCGGCGACGTCGACGAGAAGCTCAACCCGTGGATGCAGCCGATCTTCGACAACCTCGAGTTTCTGTTCTCCACCGGCTCGCGCAAAGGCCCCCGCGCCTACGCGGAGCTGCTCGAGAGCGGGCAGATCCAGGTCGAGCCGCTCACGTACATCCGCGGGCGTTCGATCCCGCAGCAGTTCATCGTCGTCGACGAGGCGCAGAACCTGACGCCTCACGAAGTGAAGACGATCATCACGCGCTCGGGTGACGGAACCAAGATCGTCCTCACCGGCGACCCCGGGCAGATCGACAATCCCTACGTCGACAGCGCGTCGAACGGCCTCACCATCGCGGCCGAGCGCTTCGGAGGCGAGAAGCTCGCGGCGCACATCGTTCTCGCGAAAGGCGAGCGGAGCGATCTCGCCGAGCTGGCCGCGAACCTCTTGTGAGAAGCGTGCCCGCGCCGTGACGCGGGCGGCCCGGGGAACCGCTCATGCCTGAGCTCGAGCACGCCAGGTCGTCGGTGAGGTCAGCGGTGCGCAGGTGTCGCAGGAATCCGGAGAAATCGACAGCCTCATTGGCAAGTTCTCGTATGGCTTCACAACGTCCGGACATTACTATCGCGTGAGCTCTCCTGATCCCCCCGATCGCGCCACCGAAGCGAGCATGTCGTTGCGCACCCGGGCGGCACGTCGTCTAAGTCGGGTGGGCGGGACCGACGCGATGCCGGCGGAAACCACAACGCATGTCGACTCCGGTCCAGGGCCCGAGGCTTCCGATTGGAAAGGCACGGCACGCTACGACGTTCTCCGATGCATCGGGCGCGGCGGTATGGGCGTCGTCTACGAGGCTTTCGATCGCGAGCGGCAGCAGCACGTCGCTCTCAAGACGTTGCTCAACTCGAGCCCGGGGGCGCTCTACCTTTTCAAGCAAGAGTTTCGGACCCTCGCCGACGTTCACCACCGAAACCTGGTGCAGCTCTACGAGCTCGTGGTCACCGACGACGATCGCGTGTTCTTCACGATGGAGCTAGTGAACGGCACCGACTTCCTGGCGCACGTGCAGAACCGCGCCTCGCGCGACGAGCTCTCGGAGCTCACCGATCAGGAGCCGACGCGTCGCGAGCAGTTCGCCCAGGCCTCTGGAGAGCGCGTGCGGCGGGCGTACCCCGTACCCGACGACGGGCCGGCCCCGAAGGCATCCCCGGCCGATCTCGATCGCCTGAGGCCCGCGCTCTGTCAGCTCGTCGACGGGGTGCGCGCGCTGCACGCCGCCGGCAAGCTGCATCGCGACATCAAGCCTTCGAACGTGCGCGTGACGCCCGAGGGACGCGTCGTCTTGCTCGACTTCGGGGTCGCCACCGAGCTCTCCCGCGTCGTCGACGACAACCTGCAAGAGGGTGGAGAGATGGTCGGAACGGCGCGCTACATGGCGCCCGAGCAGGCCGTGAACGAAGGGCCGACCGCGGCGAGCGATTGGTACAGCGTCGGCGTCATGCTCTACGAGGCGCTCGTGGGCTCGCCGCCCTTCGTCGGTTCGACGTTCGACGTCCTCAAGATGAAGAGCATGCTCGATCCGCCGCCCCCTTCCGACTGTATCGAGGGCGTCCCGGCGGACCTCGACGCGCTGTGCGCGGATCTCTTGCTCCGGGCGCCCGAACTCCGCCCCGCGGGCGCGGACATCTTGCACCAGCTCGGCATGCGAACCAGCGTGCGGCCCCTCCCGACGCCGCCCCCGCCCGGCGAAACCCTGCCGATCGTCGGCCGCGAGGCTCCTCTCCGCGCGCTGCGCGACGCGTTCGACTCGGCCCGTGGGGGCCGCACGATTACGGTCCTCTTCGGCGGCCCCTCGGGCATGGGCAAGTCGACCGTGGTCCAGCACTTCCTCGACGCGTTGATCGAACGCGGCGAGGCCGTCGTTCTCCGCGGGCGCGCCTACGAGCGCGAGTCCGTGCCGTACAAGGCGGTCGACAGCGTCGTCGACGCCCTAAGCCGGCACCTGATGCGGCTCTCGGAGCGCGAAGACTCGCTCACGCTGCCCCACGACGTGTGGGCGCTCGCGCGGCTCTTCCCGGTCTTGCGGCGCGTTCCGAGCATCGCGAACCTCGAAGAGCAGCTGCCGGGCGATCCGAACCGGATGCGCCGCCGCGCGTTCTCCGCTCTACGCGAGCTCCTCGCGTCGCTCTCGCGCCGGCAGCCCCTCGTCATCTTCGTCGACGGCGTTCAATGGGGCGACGCCGACAGCGCCGCCCTGCTCCGCGACATCGTTCGGCCCCCCGACGCGCCTGCCTTGTTGCTCGTCATGACGTATCGGGCCGAGGAGTTCGAGACGAGCCCTTTCTTGCTCGACATCCGCAGCCGGTGGCCGGCGCTGGCCGAGCTCCGGCACCTCTCGATCGGCCCGCTCGACGACGCCGAGACGCGCCGCCTGGCGCTGACGCTGCTCGGGGCCGACGACCTCCGCGCCCAGCGAACGGCCGACGCCATCACGCTGGAGTCGAGCGGCAGTCCATTCCTCGTCGACGAGCTCGCGCGCAGCGTCAGCGGGCCGCACCGCGTGGCGCGCTCGGAGGACACCTCGCCCGGCATCGTGACCGTGAGCCTCGAGCAGATGGTCAAGGCTCGTCTGGCTCGCCTGCCGGAGCGGGAGATCCGCCTCCTTCGCATCGTGGCCGTGGCGGGGCGGCCGCTGCCGATCTCGATCGCCGCCGACGCCGCCGGCGTTCACGACGCGGTCGACGAGGCCGTCAGCCTGGTGCGCGCGCGCCGTTTCGTCCGAACCGGCATTCGCGACGGCTGCGAGACCGTCGAGATGATTCACGATCGGATCCGCGAGATGATCGTGGCCAAGATCTCGCCGCGCATGGTCCGCGAGTACCACCGCGAGCTCGCCCGCGTCCTCGAGGCCGCGGCGGACCCCGATTCCGAGGCGATCGCGATGCACCTGCTCGGGGCCGGCGATCCTGCGCGCGCGGCTCAGCATGCCGAGCGGGCCGCCATGAAGGCTGCGTCGCAGCTCGCATTCGATCGCGCGGTCTCGCTCTATCGCCTCACGCTCGAGACGCTGCCGAAGGCGTCGCCCGATTTCCGCCGGCTGCGGCTGCGGCTGGCGGAGGTCCTCGAGTGGTCGGGTCGCGGGACCGAATCTGCGAAGGTTTACCTCGAAGTGGCTCAGACCGCGCCCGAGTCCGAGCGAATCGAGCTCGAACGCGCCGCGGCGGAGCAGCTGCTCACGTCGGGCCGCATCGATGAAGGCGCCACGGTGCTTCGCCGGGTGCTCGCCGACCTGGGGATGAAGGCGCCGCAGTCGGCGGCCGGCGCCGTGCTCACGATCGCCTTCTATCGCTTCCTGATGCTCTTCATCGGCCTGCGCTTCACCGGACGCGCCGCGAAAGACGTCCGGCCCGAGGACCGCGTCCGGATCGATACCCTCTACTCGGTGGCCATGGGGTTCGTCCTGGTCGACGTGATCCTCGGCGCGTGCATGCAGACGCGCCACCTGTTCTATGCGCTCCGCGCCGGCGACGACTTCCAGGTCTTGCGCGCGGTCTGCCTCGAGGCGAGCAACCTCGCGAGCGCCGGGGGTCAAGAGGGGCGCCGCGAGCTCGCGCTGCGCGCCCTCGGCCAGCGCCTCGCGCAACGGAGCGACAACCGCGACGAGCAGCTCTTCGTCGACGGCACGCGCGGCGGCGCGCTCTTTCTTCGCGGCAAGTTCAAAGAAGCGCGCGACGTCCTCGAAGCCGTCTCCGAGGGTCACATGCGCCAGCGGCGCGCCGGCTGGCAGTCGAACGCCTACCTCTTTGCGATCGATGCGCTCCTCGTGCTCGGCGATCTCCGGGAGGCCGGCTCGCTGAAAGATCGGCTGCTCCTCGACGCCGAGCAGCGGGGCGATCTCTACACGATCGTGAACATCAACACCCGGGCGTCCGCCTTCCTCGCCATGGCGGCCGACGAGGCCGAGCTCGCGCGACGGTACGTGCGCGAGGCCATGGCCCAGTGGTCTCGCGCGGGGTTCCTCGTCCAGCACTGGCAGGCGATGCAGTACGAAGCCGAGATCGAGCTCTACGTGGGCGACGGGGCGCGCGGCTACGAGCGCCTCGTGCGCGACGAAGTGGCGCTGAAGAAGAGCCTCCTCTGCAACGTGCAGGTCATTCGCTCGCTCACGTGGTTTCTGAGGGGGCGCTGCGCGATCGCCACGCTCCTCGCCGACCAGACGCCCGCGTCCGTTCGCGACCGGCGCGTGGCCGAGGCGCGTCATCTGGCCCGCCGGCTCGCCCGCGAGAAGACGGCCTGGTCCTCCGTCTTCTCGGCGCTCCTCAGCGCAGCCGTCGCCAACGCCCTCGGCGACCGGCCCGAGACGCTCGCTTCGCTCCGGGTAGGGCTCGAGGCCGCCAGGAACGCGGACCTATCCCTTCACGCCGCAGCGGCGCGCCATCAGCTCGGGTTGCTGCTGCCGGGGGACGCGGGCCGCGAAATGCTGCAGCAGGCCGAGGGCGAGATGGCCGCCAGAGGCATCCGTTCGCCGTCTCGAATGGCCAATCGGCTGCTGCCGGGACGATGGGGCTCGAGTTAAGCTAAATTGCGCCGCGACGATGAGCGGCTCGGCGGACTCGAAGGACGCGGCGATGGACTCGACAAGGGGCGCGATGCGCGCGTGGGCCAGGGATCTGTCGGGCGCGATCGCTCTCGTCGAGGGCGCCGTTGCGCAGCGCGTTCTCGTCGCGATCGATGGCTTCGAGGTGCCCGAGCACAACGCCTTCGGCGAGCCGGTGGCGGTCGAGCGCGGCGGCGACGTGGCCGAGCTGGTGCGACGCGCGGCGAGCGCAGCCGGCGAAGGGCAGCGCGTGGCGCTCATCGCCCGGGCGGCGGATCTGCCGGCGGCTCGCAACGAGTTGGCCGCCGTCGCGTCGAGGCGCCTGGGTCTGGTGGTGCACGTCATCGCCGAGCCGGCGCGCGCCGGCGCGTCGCCGTCGATCACCGGGCTGGCTCCGGCGCTCGCCCTCGACGATCTGTTCTGGGGCATGCTGCTCGGCGCGGGCGTGTCGGACGCGATCGACCTCGCCCTCATCGCGCGGCGAGCCGCCGAAGACAGCGGGTGCCCGTTCTTCGTGGTGCACGAGGCCTCCCATGCGCACGACATCGAGCCCATCGCGTCGCCGTCGCGCGAGCTGTGCGACGCGTTCCTCGGGCCGGCGCACGGCGGGGCCCGTCGCGCCAGCCAGCCCGCCGATGCCGGCGATCCCATCGCGGGCGATCGCGCGTTTGCCGAGCGCGTGCCTTTTGCTCTCGGCAGCGCGATGCGGGAGCTCGAAGCCTTGACCGGGCGCCACCACGACGTGATCGAGCGCGCGCCGGCGCTCGACGCACCCGTCGGGCTGGTCGGGGCCGGAGCGCTCGGCGACTCGCTGATCGCCGACGTCGAGCGCCTCCGCGCCAGCGGCGACGATGTGGTCGCCGTACGCGTCGTCTCGTGGCGGCCCTTCCCGGCGCCGCGGCTCGTTCGCGCGCTCGGGCGCGCCCTCGCGGTGACGGTGCTCGAACGCGTCGATCAACCGCTCGCCAGCAGCGCACCGCTCGCGATCCAGCTCAAGGCCGCCTTCTCGGACGCGTTGACCTGGGCGCCCGATTACCCCGGCATCGGACGCATCCCGCGCATCGTCTCCGGCCTCGTTGCGCCCGGCCGCGAGGTCGATTCGACCGACCTCGATGCCATCTTGCACAACGTGCTCGCCAACGAGCGCGGCAAGCGCACGTTCGTGCTCGGTGGCGACGAGGCGCATTCCCTCTGGACGCCACCGGCCACGCGAACGGCGGCGGGCGCCTTCGTCATGCGTGGGATCTGCGCGCACCGGGAGACCGCCGTGGCGGCCGCGGAGCTGTCGGCCGCGGTGCTGGCGTCGGCGCTGGGTCTTCGCACGCGAGTCACGGTGCGCGATCTGCCGCCGGACGAGGGCGGCGGCGTGGCGTTCGATCTCGTCGCGGGTCGCGATCGACCGCGAGG
>CALFNG010000337.1 GCA_937902985.1 uncultured Myxococcales bacterium | reverse complement strand
GGTCCCGATTTATTTCCATTATCCCGCTACGTTACGCGCAAAGGATCCGGGCATGGGGCAGCCCGTGCGTCCGGTGGATTCGACTCCGCACCTGGCGACGCAGTCGACGCCGCTTGCCCCACGCAAGCGGAAAGCGCGACGAGCATCGCGGACGCCCATGGGAAACTCCGCATCAATCCCCTCCGCGCCGACCATACGCGACTCGGGCCGCACGGCAATGGTGCGTTCAGTCGATCATAAGTATAAGTGATGGAGATTCCCGCTACTGTACCGCTCGGCGTGCGATGTCCGCCGCAGAAACTCGGAATCGTGCTGGAGCGAGCCAGCGGGCGGCTGGGTGCGCAAACAGGCGCGCGATGATGCGCACCCGTACTGTCCCAATCTCGATCGCCCTGCATTTCGGCCGAATTGCGTTCGCTCCGAGAAAGACGGGCGCACCGTGCAGCTCGGGTTATCTCCGCGGATGACGGCGAGTGACATGGAAGTTCTCCACGCAGTCGCGTCAACCGGTCTCGGAATCGCTCTCTTGCCGGCGTTTCTGAGTGTCGAAGACCTGCGCGCTCGGCGGCTGGAGCGGGTCCTCCCGGATTGGAACGCTCCGTCGATCCCGGTTCACGCCGTCCACCCGAGCATGCGTCATCTCTCACCGAAGGTGAAGACGTTCCTCGATCATCTCCAGGCCCGCATGACGCCCCCACCCTGGGAGCGGGGCCCCGCGCCGTAGCCCTACGAGCAACCGAAGGGGCGGCGACACCGGCTGGCACTCTTCAAGGGACGCGAGCACGCCGGTCGCCGGACCGCCTCACGGCTCTAGGCTGCACGCAAGACGGTTGCGGCAGGTCGCTAGGTACGCTCGCGGTCGGGGCCGCGGCCCCTTACTTCTTGTCGGAGGCGGGCTTCGTCTCCTTCCTCGCGGCAGCCTTGTTGTCGCCCTCGGCCTCGGCGGCCTTGGGCTTCGGGAGGGGGCCTTCCTGGCCGAGCAGCTCGAGGCTGTTCGAGTAGGTCGAGCCCGACGCCAGCTTGCCGTCCTTCACCACCATGATGTCGAGGCCGTGCATCGTGACCGGCTTCTTGGTCGGCTTCAGCGGACCGAGCGGACCAGCGTGGGTCGCCGTCATCGAGGACTCGGAGACGACGACGTCGTCGACGCCGAAGAGCGCGTCCGAGGAGAACTTCGCATCAGGGAACGCCGCCGTGAACATGCCGAAGAACTGCTTGGCGCTCGCTTTGCCTCTTATGTCCTTCGGCTGGATCACGTTGGACCACGACACGTTCTCCGAGAGAGCACTGAGGAATTCCGCCTCCGCCTTCCTTTCGAACGCACCGCCGATCGCCTTCGCAACCTCGACCAGCTTGTCCTCTTCGGGCGTGCCCTTGGCGACGTACCACTCGGGCTCGCCGCTCGGACGCGCCGCGACGGGACGCGCAGGCGCCGTCATCAGCCCAAGCTGCGACAGGAGGGTGCTCGTATCCCAGTAGCGGCGCTCGGTCTTGATGAGACCTTCGGGCGTGAACGTGAGCACGCTCGCGACGCGAACGCCGATCGTCTTGTTGGTCGGCTTCGCGCCGTTGAACTCGCCCGCGTGCGTGCCGGTGATGACCCACTCCTGCGCGAGGACGTCGTTCTTCACGAAGACCTTGCTGACGCCGATCTTGAAGTCGGGGAACCCGTCGAACGCCTTCTGGAGCCCGCCGGCGATCGCTTCGCGGCCCTTCGCCTCGCCGAGCCCGTACTCGTCGACCGTTGCATCGAGCGCGTAGAGCTCGGAGAACTTCCTGGCGTCGTGTGCGTTCATCGCTGCTCCCCGCGCTGCGACTGCCTGCTTCTGCAGGTCGATCAGCGGCGGCTTCGGGGGCTCGGGCGCCGGGAGAGGTGGCAAGGGCTCGGCCGACGGCGGCCCGGCGGCGACCAGCGGCTGCGGAGGGGAAGCCTGCGGTGGCGGGACGGCGTCTCCTTCACCCACACAAGCAGAAATGGGAACTGTCACCAGCATCGCGCCATACGTCGTCTTCCGCATGACCTTCCTCCCGTGATTCGCGTTCGAGGCATTCGACTCATCCCGCGGGTTGTCACCCACGGGGCGTGATCGGCGCTTTGCGGAACCTCCCCCATGCGACGAAAGCAGCAAGCCCGCCGAGGATCACCTGCAAGATCGGTGGTTGGCCGAGGGAGAGGTGAAGGGCAGAGGCTAGGACCATGATGACGACGAAGCCCGCGGCTGCGAGCGGCGTCAGGAGTGGCTTGATGCGCGTTGCCGCGGGCAGGATCACACCGAGCGCGCCGGACACTTCCGCGACGCCGATGAACTTGACGAGCCCTTCGGGGACGCTCTGGACCCAGGGGCCCTGCTTGAGGAGCTCCTCATAGGGAACCGCCAACTTCATGCCGCCCGACATTGCGAACACGAAAGCGAGGAGCACCTGCACCACCCACAGGCCGATGCGCAAGGCCTTCGAGCCGCCGTCACTAGGCGCCACCGTCGTGGCGCCTTCACTCGCTTCTGAGTTTGCAGTGTTCACGATGCGACCTCCGCACGAGTCGACGTCAAAATGCGCGTCCACGAGAGCAAGTCATTAATCGTCACGGCGTTCACGTCAGGTACTCCTTCGCGACGTCGATGAGCCGGCGGGGCGCTCGGCCGGCGAGACGCGCGACGTCGCCCGTCGTGATGTCGAAGCCCCCCTTGGCCCAGATATCCTCGATGCTCGCGAAGGCGTCGAGGACGATGGGCGGGAGCCCCGCGGCCTTGAGCCCGTCAAGAAGCTGCTCGAGCGGCACTTGCGCGAACGCGAATGGCTTACCGGTGACACTCGCCACCACTGCCGCTCGTGCCGGCCCGTCAAGCGTCTCAGGGCCGGTCGCGTTGTAGATCGCGCCGTGGTGTCCTTCCGTCGCGAGAAGACCGGCGGCGGCGGCGGCCACGTCGCCGCGCGCGACGAAGTTCACCGGCGTCGAGGAGCTCGAGGCGAACACGCCCCGCGGGAGAGACATCTTCGCTCGGTCGAGGAAGGACTCGGCGTAGAACGCCATACGCAAGATCGACCACTGCGTGGCCGAGCGCATGAGCGCTTGCTCGGGACCGAAGAACGACTCCCAGAGGTGCGGTGGCTCCGCGAACCGGGTGCCCGCCGCCGACAGATACGTGATGTGTCGAACGCCGGCCGCAACGGCCTTGTCGATGGCAGCGCAGGCCTGCTTCGACCGCGAGGCGGACTTCATGTCGCTCGGCGGAACGACCACCAGCTTGTCGAGCCCGCGGAATGCCTCCGTGAGCGTCTCTGGCATGTCGAAATCGCCTGCGCGCGCTTCGACGCCGAGCGTCGCGATCTTGTCGGGGGTGCGCGTGATGGCGACGATGTTCGCTCTGGTGCCGAGGCGGGCCTTGAGCTCGTGAACGGTGGCCGAGCCGAGGTGGCCGCTCGCGCCGCTGACTCCAATGTTCATGGCTGGTTCTCCTTCGGTGATGGGGGCGGACGTCCTATGCGCGGAGCAGCGAGTTCCAATCCTGCGCTTTCGCCCAGGACTCGAAGCCGTGGAAAGCGACGTCGGGAAACTCACGACGCAGCGCCGCGTGGTCCACCGTGTAACCGACACGGTCAAACCACTCGAACATCTTCGCGCCGTCCTCGCCCATCCGCTCCCGGATGACGTTCAGCGGGACCTGGAAGTAGGCGAACGCGCGACCCGCGACGCGCGAGAGGACGGCGACTACCTCGTTGCCCGTGAGCTCGTCGCCCCCGAGGTCGAAGCGCTTGCCCGCAAAGTGATTCGGGTCCTCGAAGACGCGGGCCGCGACGGCCCCGATGTCCGCGACAGCGATTCGCGCGAGCGGCCTCGCCCCTGGGAGTGGCGCGGCGTAGACGCCCTGCGCGAGCTGCTCCTTGCCGAAATAGAGGTTCTCCATGAAAAAGACGGGGGCGAGGATCGTGGCGCGCACGCCGATCTTGGCGATGTGCTTCTCGACCTCGTACTTGCTGTCGAAGTGCGGAACGCCCGTCTCTCGATTTGCGGAGCCGACCGACGTGAAGACGAGATGCACGCCTGCCGCCTTGGCCGCGTTGGCGGCGGAGATGCCCTGATGCGTCTCGGCTTGCGTGCCTCCCCCGAATGGCGTGGTCATCGCGAAGAGGGAGGTGGCTCCTTTGAGCGCCTTCGTCATTGCGGACGTGTCCTCGAGCGACGCGCGTACGAGCGTGACCCCCGCCTTTGCGAGCTCCTTCGCCTTCTCGGAGTCGGTGGTACGCGTGACCGCATGAACCTCGTGGCCTCGCTCGAGAAGACTTTTCACTACTGCGCCACCTTGATTGCCCGTGGCTCCCGTGACGACGACGACCAGCTTCTGACCCATGGCTCGTGCCTCCTTCGCGCTCGCGACACTGATACTCGTTCCGATGCATGGAGAAGAAGCGGTGTGTCGCGGGATAATGTGGTCCATGAGCGGGACAATCGACGCCAGCACCTTTCCGGTACGCATCCCTGGTACGGTGCTGAAATGATCGTTGTCGGCCGCAGCGGGCAGCGCAGATCGATCCCCAGGCTCGTCCTTGGCAGCATCGCGAACCGAGGTGCGCAATGAAGGCGGTCGGGTATCGGACGAGAGGCCCTGCCGATGTCCTGGTTGACCTGAGCGTCGCGGACCCGGTCCCGGGCGCCCATGATTTGCTCGTGGCGGTCAAGGCCGTATCGGTGAACCCCGTCGACTACAAGGTCCGGACCTTCGAGTCCCCAAAGGCAGGAGAAGCGAAGATACTCGGCTGGGACGTCGCAGGCGTCGTCGTCGACGTCGGGCCGGACGTCCGGATGTTCCAGCGCGGCGACGAAGTCTTCTACGCGGGCGCAATGGATCGCCCCGGCGCCAACAGCGAAGTCCACGTGGTCGACGAGCGCATCGTGGGCCCGAAACCTCGCACGCTCTCGTTCGAAGAAGCAGCGGCGCTGCCGCTCACATCGATCACCGCCTGGGAGATTCTGTTCGACCGCATGCGTGTCGATCTGGCGAAGGACGGAACGCTTCTCGTCATCGCGGCGGCCGGGGGCGTCGGCTCGATCCTCATCCAGCTCGCGCGCCAGCTCACGCGCCTCACGATTGTCGGCACGGCTTCGCGCAAGGAGTCGGCCGACTTTGCCCGCAAAATGGGCGTTCACTACGTCATCGATCACCGCCGACCGTTCATCGAGTCGATGCGGGAGCTCGGACTGCCCAGCGCGGATTACGTCGCCGCTCTGACAACGACGCCGGAGAGCCTCCCCTGGATCATCGACGTCCTTCGCCCTCAAGGGCACGTCAACTTCATCGACAATCCGGCGATCGGCGTGATGCCCTTCAAGCCGAAGAGCCTGACGATCTCGTGGGAGATGATGTTCACGCGCTCCCTCTACCAGACCGACGACATCATCGAGCAGCATCGCCTTCTGAAGAAGGTCGCGACTCTCGTCGATGCGGGAACCGTCGTGACTACGCTCACCCGGATCGGCGGTCCGCTGACCGCCGAGAATCTCGCCGCCGCTCACGGACACCTCGAAAGCGGACAATCGATCGGCAAGACGGTGCTCACGGCGATCCCGCGATAGCCGGCCGACCGGTCGAATCCCGGCTCACCCGGCGTTGTGTGGTTGGCCCAGCGCCTCGAACGTCCTCTGTACCACCGCCTTGGCTTGGTCATCCTCGAGGTGGATCGCCACCTCCCGAGTCTGATCGAAGAAGCGACCCGTTGTGCGGGCCAGCTCTGGAGCGGTCGCGAGGTGAAGAGGCCCACGGGCCCCCACCTCCGGTGGTAGCCATCCGCGCCTGGCCTCGGCGCTCGGAACGCCCGGCGCGCCTTCGCCGAGCCGCGTGCGGACGATGCCGGGATGAACGGCGTTCACCGTGACGCCGCTGCGCTCGAGCTCGCCCGCGAAGTCGTGCGTGGCGAGGAGGTTCCATAACTTGGTCCTCGCGTACGTCGACACCGGCTCGAACCCTGCCCCACCTGGATCGCCCTCCAAGTCGACACGCACGGTCAGCGCCAGGCCCGAACTGAGCTGAACGACGCGCGACGGCGCACTCGCGATGAGTCGCGCTCGCAGCCGGTGGTTCAGGACGAAGGGGGCCAGATGGTTGGTCACGAACGACTCCTCGAACCCCTCCGGAGTGCATCTCCGCTGCGCAGGCATGATTCCCGCGTTGTGAATGAGGGCGTCGATTCTCGGTAACTGGTCGAGCTGCTCGGCGAGTGAGCGAGCTCCCTCCAGCGTTCCGAGGTCGGCAAGGATCGGAACGATCTCGAGGTTGACCGCTTCGTGGCGCGTGGCCTCCGTCCCCGCGTGCAACCGAGCCTCGTTCCGGCCGACGATCACGACTCTCTCGGCCACGGGCGCCAGCGCACGAGCCAGCGCCAAGCCGATCCCCGAAGTTGCACCCGTCACTACGAAGGTCTTGGCGTCACCACTCATCGATCCTCTCCGTGACGGCTATGATCTCGAGCTGCGAACGACGGGCCAGGTGCACCGGGCGCTCTTAGAATTTTTCGACCGACGGTCGCAGGTCGACCTCATGGCTCCACGCGCTCGCATCCTGCGCGTACAAGTTCCAGTACGACTCGGCGATCGCAGGGGGATTCAAGAACGTGCCTGCATCGCGTTCTGGGAAGAGCGCCCGCAGGCGCGGGATGTCGATCTGGCCATCGATCACAACATGGCCCACGTGAATTCCCTGCGGAGCGAACTCGCGAGCCATCGACTGAGCCAAGGCTGAACCACCCACCGTGTAGATGAAGGATCGCGTCGTCCGCGCGCTTATTGGCAGGATTTACCCAAATTCCAGGTATGCCGCCGAGAGTGCCTGCTTCGAATGTCACGTCGTCGCGTGGCGTTACGCTCCCGATGAAAGCGTCGAACTGTCCGCGCGCTTCGATTCCTTGTCGCGCGCCCTTGGCCGAGCGGGTCATGGAGCGCAGGGCAGCGGTGACCTCTGCGTCTCCGGGATCCAGCGGATGGGTTACGACGGAGGTTCGCGACGTTTGGTTTGTGGCCGGTCCTTGCATAGTGGTTGACGACACCTTCGCGCCATCCGCCGCAGGAGCGGCCGCCACATGCAGCGAGAGCGCCCACGAGAATGGTCGAGACAGGCGAGACTCCTTTGCCGATGCGCATGATGTTCTCCCTCACTCAACGCGTCTAAGCGCTCTGCAGACGCGCGTTCCAATCCTCCGCCCTCGCCCAAGACTCAAAGTCGCGGAAGGCGACGGCGGGGAATTCGCGGCGGAGCGCTGCGCGGTCGACGGTGTATCCGACACGGTCGAACCACTCGTACATCTTGGCGCCGTCCTCACCCATGCGTTGGCGGATGACGTCCAGCGGGACCGGGAGTAAGTGAACGGGCGACCGGTGAAGCGCGAGAGGACCACCTTGTTGGCCCGTGGCTCCCGTGACGACGACCGCAAGCTTCTTGCCCATCACCCACGCCTCCTTCCGTTGGACAGTGATACTCCGTCCGACTGCTTGGCGAAGCGGTCGCGCGTCGTGGGAGAATGTGGCCCATGAGTGGGACAATCGAGATCGGTGCCGTCGAGCTCTTCGTGCGAGTCGCCGAGCTTCGGAGCTTTCGAGCAGCCGGAGAGGCGCTGAGCGTGCCGCGATCGACAGTTAGCCGGCGGGTCGCCGAGCTCGAGAGCGCGCTCGGCACCCGCCTCTTTCACAGAACGACGCGCCACGTAGAGCTCACGAGTGCGGGTAAGACCTATCTCCAGGCGTGTGGTCCGGCGCTCGGGACGATCCTGGAGGCGGGGCGCGCTCTCGCGGCGAGGTCCGAGGATACGGCCGGGCGACTGCGCGTGACGGCACCCGTGATGTTCGCGGAGACGGCGCTCGGCGAGGTCGTCACGGAATGTCTCGCGCGGCATCCGCAGATGCGGCTCGAGCTCGTCCTCACCGATCGGCACGTGGATCTCGCGGAAGAGAAGTTTGACCTCGCGTTTCGATCGGGGACGCTGAGGGACACCTCCGTCGTCGCGCACGAGCTAGGGCGCGGACAGCTGCGTTGCTTTGCGAGCCGCGAATACCTGCGTGAACATGGAACGCCTCTCACCCCGCGCGACCTCCGCCGGCACGAGTGCATCGTCTTCACGCCGTTCGCACCGAGAGGGCGCTGGACGTTCCGTTCTCGCGGCCGTGCTGTGGAGGTCCCGGTGCGCGCGCGGCTCCTCGTCAACAGCATGCCGCTTGCGATCGAGGCCGCGGCGCGAGGGCTCGGCATTGCCCGTCTTCCGGGAGCAGCCGCCGGCGAAGGCCTCGCGGCCAATCAACTCGTCGAGGTGCTCGATGCGTACGCGCCGCCTGCGCGACCCCTCTATGCGGTGCATGCCAGCGGCGGTCGCGTCTCACCCGTGGCTCGAGCGTTCCTCGAGGTCGCGAAGAAGCATCTGGAGCGCCTCGGCTGGCAGGCACGTGCGACTCGAGATTGATGGCGACACTGTCCTGTCGTGGTGAAATAGTCGTTTGGCGCGGAGTTTTGGGGAGGTACGACGAGAAGGGGTCGATGC
>CALFNG010000336.1 GCA_937902985.1 uncultured Myxococcales bacterium | reverse complement strand
CTGCCCGAGACGCCGACGCGCCAGTCAGCGAAGCTCGCCAGGTCATCGGCGACGCTGATGAACCGGCCGGCGAAAGGAACACGTCGGCGAACGCGAACGCTCCTCCTCTCGGCGAAGCTGACGACCGCGCGCACGCTAAAATCGCCGTGCGGCCGCATGAAGACCCCTGCTCGTTCGCGGGGCGATCGATGATCAGCGCGCCGCTCCGGCGCATGTCGCCCAGCGCAGGAGAGTGTCTTGTTCGCTTCGCGGTAGCGGAGACCGGGGCGGCATGCGAAGACCACCCCCCCCGATGCCCATC
This sequence comes from uncultured Myxococcales bacterium, assembly GCA_937902985.1. GTDB lineage: Bacteria > Myxococcota_A > Polyangia > Polyangiales > Polyangiaceae > Palsa-1150. The sequence goes on along the minus strand of CALFNG010000336.1, from coordinate 18,307 downwards.
AGCGCGAGGGCGTCGCGCCGGTTCAGTTCTTGGCTCATGCCCACCACCAACGTTGCCGCGGGCCGTTTCGTTGCATCCAATTTCGGATGGAACCATCGACATGGTCCGCTCGTTCTCGGGTGGTTGGTAGCCCGTAGCCCCACCGTTTTTGCACGCTTCGCGTCGAACGATGCCGGCGCCTCGCGGTCGGCGTCGCCCCAGGTCTTCGAGATTGGAGCCGGTCGCGAGGTCTGCTATCCGCGAGTCGTGCCTATCGAGCTTCCGCTGCCGCGCGCGGCTCTAGAGCACGCAGACGCACTCTTTCGCGTCGCGCGCCGTCTCACGGGTCGAGACGACGACGCGGAAGACCTCGTCCAAGAGACCTTCGTTCGGGCGCTCGGCTCGCGTTCCCAATACGCGCCCGGTACGAACCTTCGCGCCTGGCTCTTTCGCATTCTCCGCAACGTGCACATCGACCAATACCGTCGCGCGAGCAAGGGACCGCTGCGTTCGACGCCGATCGATGACGATCCGGTCGAGCTCGTGGCCCCGGCGGGCGACCCCCTCCGCGGTGACGAGGAGCTCGATCGTCTCCGCGGCGTGGTGGCCGACGACATCGAGGCGGCGCTCGCGTCGCTCTCCATCGACGCACGCGCAGTGATTCTGCTCGACCTCGAGGGTCTGACCGAGACCGAGCTCGCAGAGGCCCTTGGTTGTTCGGTGGGGACCATCAAATCGCGGCTCTCTCGTGCACGAGCGGCCCTGCGCGTCCGGCTCCGGGACTATTCGAGGTAAGGCGCCATGGATTGCACCGAAGCCAAGACCCTCCTCCTCGCTCGCCGTCGCGCGTCGCTCGACGCCGACGCGCGCGCGCAGGTCGACGCGCATCTGGCCGAGTGCGCCGCGTGCCGTCACGAAGACGCGGCCGATGCGCAGCTCTCGATGCTTCTCGAGAAGCGGCTGCCGCGCCCGGACGCCCCGGCGTCCTTGAAGCGCGCGCTCGAGGAGCGATGGATCGTCCCCGCGCGGCCACGGAAGATGGGCCGCATCGCGCGGACGTCGGCTGCCATGGCCGTCGGCGCGGCCCTCGCGATCGCGGGCCTTTACGCGTGGCACGCGCGAGCGCCGGACGACGCGCTCGTCGCCGAGGCGGTCAACGACCACCTGAGGGTGCTCTACAGCGATCATCCTCTCGAGGTCGAGAGCGGAGGGATCCACCGGGTCAAGCCGTGGTTCGAGGGCCGCCTCGACTTCGCGCCCGTTGTCGAATTCGCGGGCGACGACGACTTCCCCCTGCTCGGGGGCGCGATCGCCTATTTCATCGATCGCAAGGCCGCCACGTTCGTCTTCAAGCGCCGCTTGCATCAGATCACGCTCTTCGTGTTTCGCGCCGATGGCTTGCACTGGCCCGTCGCCGCTCCGGTCACCGTTGGCGCGGCCGAAGGCTCGATCGTGACGCTTCGCGGCTTTCACGTCATCTCGTGGCGGCAGGGCGATCTCGGTTACGCGCTCGTGTCCGACGCCAACGAGGGTGATCTTCGCACGCTCGCGACGAAGATCGCGGGGCCATAGCCACCGCGCCGCGCGGGACGCCAGGACGGCTGTGACGCCGGCTCGGCCGATCGATTCGTGCACGCGCTCATCAGCGTGAGATCACCCGGGGACACCGTTCCGTGATGGGCGCATCGGTGCGCGCGTCCACGCGGACTCGCTCGGGCTCACCCCAGGCGGCAATCAAGGCAAAGTGTTCGAACTGGCAGGGGACAATCTCCGCGTTCGCCGCACGAGCCCGGCGAAGTTCGAGGCCGCGCGCAATCTGCGCGTCCCGTCGCTCGCTCTCGCCCTCACCCGGTGCCATGGCCCATCGGCTCGGCAGGGAAGCCACCCAGGCGATCGCAATCGCGGTCGCCGCGATGCCTGCGACGACGCGTCGCGTCGGCGCCGCGGATGAAATGATGTCGCCGGCCAGGGTGTCCACGCCGAGCGCCACCAGGATCCAGACGACGGCGCCGAGTGCTCTCGCAGGGTGATGGGTCGGAGCGCCGTCTCCGAGATCGCCCACGATCAAGAAGGCGAGCACCGCGAAGGCGGCGGCCAGCGCTGGCTGCCACCGGCTCCGGCGTGCTGCGCTGAAGCAGAGACCGACGAATCCGCTCGCGGCGAGCACAACAGCTTCAGGGCTGTCGTCGACGAGCGCGCGAGGATAGCCGAGGAGCTTGTCGCTCATCGGCATGGCGGCGGCTCCGATCGCGCGCCGGAACGCGCTCACACGAGCCACGAAATGGACCGGACTCCCATGCGCGTGGGCGTTCCACGCCATCCATAGCGCCGGCCCCGCCAGCGCAACGAGCGCGCACGCGATCTCGCGCCCTATGACGGGACGGTCCGTAGTTCGCGCGGCCCTGACCCCGCAGTAGACCGCCAGGGTCGCGGCCGCCGCCCACGCCTCGTAACGGGCAAGGGACGCGACGAGGAGGGCCACCCCGCACCACGGCCGCGCTGCATCCTTGCGCATCCCGATGACGCCCGCGGCGATGAGCCCGGCGATCCATCCATCGGGAACGGTCGCAACGCCGAGCCACGCGTTCCACGGAAGCGCCATCGCGATGAGCGTGGCCGCCAGCGCTCTGGCGCGCGGCATCCGGTTCGCTCGCATCGCGGCGAACGGCGCTGCGACTCCCGCGGCTCCGAGCACGACCGCAACGAGGCGCGCCGCGCCCAGCGATCTCCCGAGAAAGCGCATGGCGCCCCCCGTGAGCCAGAAGGGAAGGGGAAGCCAGCTCGTACCACTCGGATCGAAGCGCGGCGCGAACGCAAAATGCTCGGCGATGACGGTGCGTGCGTAGTCGTCGTCGGAGACGTGTGTGAAACCGAGACGTAAGACGCAGGCGTCGATCGCCAGCTTGAACGCGCAGAGCAAGCCGGCGAGGGCCAGGTCGAGGATGAGTGCGTGGGCGCCGTCAGAACGCCCCTCGCCCGTCACTTCCCGCTGGAGTCGGGGGGCGTGTCGGTGGCCGGGGCGGCGGGCTTGGGCTTGCTCGCCTTCACCCGCGTGCCCTCGTTGCCCTTGCCCTTGCGCTGCTCTTCGACGATGCGAGCCTTGAGGTCTCGGTCGCCCGACGAAGAGAAGTACGCCAGCGATACGCTCGTCAGCATGAAGATGCCGGCGCAGACCGCGGTGGCCCGCGTCAAGATGTTGCCCGCGCCCCGGCCGCCGAAGACCTGCTGGGTGGCGCCCCCGCCGAACGCGGCACCCATGCCACCGCCCTTGCCTTGCTGCAGCAGGACGACCAGCATCAAGAACAGGCACACGGAGACGTGAATGATTTCGAGCAGCGTCGTCAGCATCGGGAACCTCGGAGGCTCAGCGGTCGCTCAGCGGTCACGCGGGCTCGTTCGAGTGAGCCCGCGGCACCAGGGCCTCGGCGGCGCGAGCGATCGCTCCAAAGGATGCCGCATCCAGGCTGGCTCCGCCAACCAGCGCCCCGTCGACATCGGCCGAGGCGAACAGAGCCCTCGCGTTGTCGGCTTTCACGGACCCTCCATAGAGGATGCGGGTTCGCGACGCCAGCGCGGTCGTCTTTCGGCCGAGCCAGCCACGTATGGCCGCGTGCACCTCCTGAGCCTCCGAGGGGCCTGCCGTTCTTCCGGTTCCGATAGCCCACACGGGTTCGTACGCGATGGCGACGGGCACATCGGAAGCGTCGATGATGTCGATGAAGGCGCGAACCTGTCGTTCGATGACCTCCAGGGTCCTGTCGCCTTCGCGCTCGGCAATCGTCTCGCCGACGCACGCGATCGGCACGAGGCGCGCTCTCAGCGAGGCTTCTACCTTCTCCGCCACGATCTCGTCGGTTTCCCCCGAGTACTGGCGCCGCTCGCTGTGGCCGACGATGACCCACCGGCATCCGGCCTCGACGAGCATCGCCCCGCTGATCTCGCCGGTGAAGGCTCCCGACTGTTGAGCGTGGACGTTCTGCGCCGCAATCTCGAGGCGCGTCCCGTCGCACTCGTGGGCGCACGCCGCGAGCGCGGTGTAGGGCGGGGCGATCACCATGTCGACGTGCGGGAGGCTCGAAACGAGCTTGGCGAGCTCGCCGGCGAGCGCGACACCGCTCGCACCCCCGCGGTTCATCTTCCAGTTGCCCGCAATGAGCGGTCGCCTGGTCTCGTTCACGCGGACACCGCCGGCTCGCCCGTCCGAAGGACCTCGATGCCGGGTAGCTTCTTGCCCTCGATGAGCTCGAGCGCCGCGCCGCCTCCCGTCGAGATGTGCTTCATCTTCGACGCGATGTCGCCTCCGGCGGCATAGACCGCAGCCGCGCTGTCGCCGCCGCCGACGACGGTGAAGGCGCTCGAGTTGGCGATGGCCCGCGCGACCCCGAACGTGCCTTCGGCGAAGGCAGGCCTCTCGAAAAGCCCCATCGGCCCGTTCCAGAATACCGTCTTGGCGTCGGCGAAGCGCGCCGCGAAGGCCTTCACGCTCGCCGGTCCGATGTCGAGCGCCATCGTGTTGGGGGGGAGGGCGTCGACGTTGACGACCGTTCCCGCCGACGCTCCGACGCCGGGCGCCACCACGACGTCAACGGGGAGCAGCACGTCCACCCTGCGGTCGCGGGCCTTGTCGAGGATCGTCCGAGCGAGCGCCACCTTGTCAGTCTCGACGAGGGACGCCTGCATGTTGTTCCCCCGTGCGGCGAGGAACGTGTTCGCCATCGCCCCGCCGACGATGAGCGCGCTGACCTTCTCGAGCAGCGATTCGACCACGGCGATCTTGTCGCTCACTTTCGCGCCGCCGAGCACAGCGACGTACGGCTTCTCCGGCGCCGTGACGATCTTGCCGAGCGCAGCGATCTCCTTCTCGAGGAGAAAGCCGCAGCCCCGATCGCGGAACAGCTTCGCGAGCCCATGCACGCTCGCGTGCGCGCGATGGACCGCGCCGAACGCGTCGTCGACATAGACGTCGGCGAGCTCCGCCAGCTCGCGGCAGAAGGCCTCGTCGTCCTTCTCCTCTTCCGGATGGAAGCGGAGGTTCTCGAGCAGACAGATGCTGCCGCCGCGAAGGTCGTAGACGACCTTCTTGGCCGCGTCGCCGACGCAGTCCTCGGGGAGCGTCACTTCTTGGCCGAGGAGCTCGGCGAGCCGGGCGGCCGCGGGCTCGAGACTGTACTTCGGATCGGGGCCCTTCTTCGGGCGGCCGAGGTGGCTGGCGCAGACGAGCCGCGCACCCCGCTCGAGCGTGTGCTTGATCGTCGGCAACGCTTCGCGGATGCGCGAGTCGTCGGTGATCTTGCTGCCTTCGAGGGGCACGTTGAAGTCGACGCGCAGAAAGACCCGCTTGTTCTCGATGGGGAGATCGCGAATCGAGCGGATCCCGAGGAGCGGACTGGTCATCGGTCGGGGCCCTTCGCTCAGAGCTTCGACGCCACGAGCTGCGCGAGCTCGACCATCCGGTTCGAGAAGGCCCACTCGTTGTCGTACCAGGAAAAGACTTTGCCGAACGTGTCGCCCATCACCTGGGTGATGGTCGCGTCGAAGTTCGACGAGTGCGCGTCACCGATGTAGTCGCCCGAGACGAGCGGCTCGTCGACGTACGCGAGGATGCCCTTCATCGGGCCCTCGGCGGCCGCTTTCATCGCCGCGTGGATCGCGTCTTTCGTCATGGGCCGCTCGGTCTGGAACGTCAGGTCGATGACGCTCGCGTCGGCCGTGGGCACGCGGATCGATTGCCCGTCGAACTTGCCCTTGAGCACCGGAATGACCTCGGAGAGCGCCTTCGCCGCGCCTGTTGACGAGGGAATCATGTTGATGGCCGCGGCCCGCGCGCGCCGCAGATCCCCCTTGCGGTGCGGGATGTCGAGCACGGCCTGGTCGTTCGTGTACGAGTGCACCGTGGTCATCAAGCCGTACTTGATACCGAACGACTCGAGCAGCACCTTGGCGACCGGGGCGAGGCAGTTCGTGGTGCACGAGCCGCACGAGATCACGGCGTGCTTGGCGGCGTCGTAGACTTCGGTGTTCACGCCCAGCACGACCGTAGCGTCTTGCCCCTTGGCCGGCGCGCTGATTATCACTTTCTTCGCGCCAGCGGCGATGTGCGCGTTCGCCTTGTCGCGATCCGTGAAGAGCCCCGTGCACTCGAGCACGATGTCGGCCCCGAGCGCCTTCCATGGGAGCTTCGCCGGGTCCTTCTCGGCGATGATCTTCGCCTCGACGCCGCCGAAGGCGATCGCCCCCTCGAGCGGCTTGGCCTTGTGTGTCGCGCGGCCGTGGACGCTGTCGTAGTTGTAAAGGTGCGCGAGCGTCTTGGCGTCTGTCAGGTCGTTGATGGCAACGAGCTCGAGGTCCTTGACCTGGCGGTCCGCCATGGCGCGCACGATGCAGCGTCCGATTCGGCCGAAGCCGTTGATCGCAATCTTGGTGGGCATGATGTCGGTAGCTCCGGAAAGCCGGCCTGGGCCGGGCGGTGCGGTGCGGTGCGGTGCGGTGCGGGAACGTAATCGGTCGGTCCGAGGCCGGCAAGCTCCACCCCCGTCCGCCGCTTGGCACCATGGCGCGCGCGGGGCATCGCGCCCGTTTCGTCAACCGCTCGGCCGCGTTTCCGACTCACCGAACGCGCGGCCTGCCGGCTGGCTGCGTCGGCCCTGGCGCCGCGCCCTTGGGGCCTGTCCGTGCAGGCGAACGAATAGTGGCACCCGCAAACGAAATGGACCACGCACGTTCGTGAACGCCCGGCGCAGCCGGTGGGAGAGACGTGTACCGCTCTCTACGTCATCTACGCCCGTGCCGAGAGACGAGTCACGAGCCGCTCGTTGCAGGCTTCGGCGGACCGCCGAAGATGCTCGCGACGCGTCGCTTCTCCTTGCTCGCCTTGTCTTTCTCCGCGTAGGTCGGAATGATCACCCGTTCGCGCTTGGGCAACTCACGCCCCTCGAGCACGGCGTGAATCTCTTCGGAGTCGAGCGTCTCGCGCTCGATGAGGCAGTCGGCCAGCGCCTGGAGCTTCTCTTTGTTCGCTGTCAGGTGCTCTCGCACCTTAGTGTATTGACGCTGAACGATGCCCCGGACCTCCTGGTCGATCTCTTGCGCCGTGTTCTCGGAGTAGTCCTGCGTCCGCTGCCCGTAGTCGCGGCCGAGGAAGACTTGCTCTTCCTTCTTGCCGTAGGCAAGCGGCCCGAGCTTCTCGCTCATGCCCCACTCACAGACCATCTTGTGGGCGATCTCCGTCGCCTTCTCGATGTCGTTGCCAGCGCCGGTCGTCATCTGTCCGAAGATGATCTCTTCGGCGATCCGCCCGCCGAGGGCAACCGCGATGCTGCTCTCCGCTTGCTCCTTCGAGAGGTTGTGGCGGTCGTCTTTCGGGAGGTACCAGGTGACGCCAAGAGCCGGGCCGCGCGGAATTATGGTCACCTTGTGAACGGGGTCGTGGTGCGTGATGAGCACCGAGATGAGCGTGTGACCCGCTTCGTGGACGGCGGTCGTGCGCTTCTCCTCGACGCTGATCACCATCGAGCGGCGCTCGGTCCCCATGTAGACCTTGTCCTTCGCCAGCTCGAAGTCGACCATCTTGACGGCGTCCTTGTCTTGACGCGCGGCGAGGAGGGCCGCCTCGTTGACGAGGTTCTCGAGGTCGGCACCCGAGAAACCCGGGGTGCCGCGCGCGAGGATTTCGAGGTCGACGTCCGGCGACAGCGGCGTGCGCTTCGCGTGGACGCGCAGGATTTCTTCACGACCCCGGACGTCGGGGCGGGGAACCGTGATGCGTCGATCGAAGCGGCCCGGCCGGAGGATGGCGGGATCGAGGACGTCGGGCCGGTTGGTAGCGGCGACGATGATGACGCCCTCGTTCGACTCGAAGCCGTCCATCTCGACAAGAAGCTGGTTCAGGGTCTGCTCGCGCTCGTCGTGCCCGCCGCCGAGGCCCGCGCCGCGGTGCCGACCGACCGCGTCAATCTCGTCGATGAAGATGATGCAGGGTGCGTGCTTCTTGCCCTGCTCGAAGAGATCGCGAACGCGGCTCGCGCCAACGCCGACGAACATCTCCACGAAGTCGGAGCCTGAGATGCTGAAGAACGGCACGCCCGCCTCGCCCGCGATGGCGCGCGCGAGGAGCGTCTTGCCCGTTCCCGGTGAGCCGATGAGCAGCACGCCCTTCGGGATGCGACCGCCGAGACGCTGGAATTTCTTGGGATCTTTGAGGAAGGCAATGATCTCTTCGACCTCGTCCTTCGCCTCGTCGATGCCCGCCACGTCGGCGAACGTGACCTTGTTCTGCGAGTCGCTCAGCATGCGCGCCTTGGCCTTGCCGAACGACATGGCCTTGCCGCCGCCCGCCTGGAGTTGGCGCATGAAGAGGAAGAACATGATGCCGATGAAGAGCATCGGGAGGAGGGTGACGAGCGTCGACGACCAGAAGGGCGTCGTGTCTTCTTTTTCGAAGTAGATCTTGAACTTGCCGTCCTTGGCGAGCGGGTTGTTCTCGAGGTCCTGGATCAGCGCCTGGTCGGCTACCGGGCCGAGCGTCTCGACCTGCGTGTTCTTGCCTTCGATGACGTGGGTGAACTGATACTCCCGGTCCTTGACGTGAACATCGGGCACTTGCCCCGAATGCACCCAGGCCACGAACTCGCTGAAGCTGACCTGCTGCTTCCTCTCGCCCGGCTGCAATACCTGCCAGATCGCGAGGAACATCACGATTAGCAGGACCCAAAGCAGCAGAGTTTTGTGCGATTGCTTCACGTCGACCTCGTCTTCGCCTCGGCGGTTGCGCTAGGTGGCCTCGTCGCCGACCTAGCATCCCGTCTTCAACAGTTTACTCTCCGATGCCTAACACCCAGGGTAAGTCGCATCCAGCTCGAGGGGGGCAAAAATGTCCATGCGTTTCACTCGAACCGCCCGTCCTTTCGGGCGGCGGCGCGGTGCGTCCTCGCGCGGCGCGCCCGAGGCGAGCGGTTCGACTCCTTTCGGTTCGCGGTGACTGCGGGCGGTATCCAGCGGCCACGAGGGCCTGCGCGGTGCCCGTGAGCGGGGCGTAAGCCTGCGCGAACCGGGAAGAAAGCGCCGGATCCGCCGGCGAGTCCGCGAGGACCTACGAGCGGACCTGGCGGCTCTGGCGCTGGCTCCGCCCACTTCTTGTTCTTGTCGTGGGCCTCGTGGGGCGTGCCTCGGGGACGCCGAGATCGAGATCGTCTTCGCGCGCGTCGTTCGAGCTCGTCAGCCCGTTGGAAGCACTGCGAGCGCGGCGCTCGTTGAGGACGTCGAGCTCGTCGGCCAGTGCATACATGTGCTCCACCACACGGGGGTTCAGCCGTTCGAGCGCCGGTAGAATCTCGAGACGCACCCGAACCCGCAGGAAGCGAGGGTCGTCGTTCGAAGGATCGTGGCAATGGGGAATCCGATGCCGTCGCACGTGGGCGTCGACATCGGCGCGGCGGGCCTTCAAGAGCGGGCGGATGCGATCGCCGTCGCGGGGCGGCAAAACGGCCAGCCCGCCGGCGCGCGTCCCTCGAATGATGCGCATGAGCATGGTTTCGGCCCGGTCGTCGGCATGGTGCCCGGTCGCGATGCGTCCGGCGCCGCAGCGGCCTGCCGCGTCGTGAAGCGCCTCCCAGCGGAGGGCCCGGGCGCGGGCCTGCAAATTCCCGCCCCGCGCGACCGCGACGCGCGTTCTCGAGAAGGGGACGTCGAGCGACCGCGCGAACTCCTCCGCCAGGTCGAGCTCGGTAGTGGCCTCTGAGCGCAAGGTATGATCGACGCCGTGCGCAAAGAGGCCGAAGGCGCGCTCGCGGCGCAGGAGGGAGAGCACGTGAAGAAGGGCCATCGAGTCAGCTCCGCCGCTCACGGCGACCAGGACGGTGGCGCCCCTCTCGACCAGGGCGTGCTCGCGCATCAGCGCACGGGCCAGCGTGATCAGGGTGGGTGGATGAGAGCGCGGCACGCGATCACGTCAGTTCGAACGCTTTGCACAGCTCCACGTCGGCCGCGTCGGTGGCGAGCGCGCCCCGTCGCGGGGCCGCGGGGTACTCGAGCGAACATCGGCCGCCGTCGGGCTCGAAGTGCGCGCAGTCGTCGCAGGCGAAGCGAAACGCGAAGCGAGCGGCTTCGCTCCTGAGGCGGTGGTCGACGCGTGTCTTCATGGTCGGCGCCGTTCGCCGCGTCGCGTCAGCGCGACGACGACTTCGACGTGGCTCGTCTGGGGGAACATCTCGAACGTCGCGATCGATGGCTGGCCATGAGCGAGGTCGGATGCGGGCTCGTACGCGGGTTCGAGGAGCGCGAGGTCGCGGCCAAGGGTCTGCGCGTCGCACGAGACGTAGACTACGTGGGCGACGCGCGAAGCCGCGAGGCGCTCGGCGACCGCCCGGGCTCCGGTGCGGGGGGGGTCGAGGACGACGAGCGTCGTGGACTTGTTCCACGTGTAGGCCTCGGCGTCTGCCTCCACCACACGGGTGTTTTCGATGCCGCGCGCCGCGAGGTTGGCTCGCGCGGCAACGACGGCGTCGCGGCTCGACTCGACGCACGCGAGATCTCTCGCCTCGCGCGCCAGCAGCACGCTCAGGTTCCCCGCGCCGGCGTAGAGCTCGACCGCGTGGTCGGTTTGCCACGAGCGAACGACCGACGCGACGTAGAGCGCGAGCCTCGTGTTCATCGGCTCGCACGCCTGTCCGAAGCCGCCGGGCGCCAGGCGCAGCGGATATCCGTCGGCCGCGCTCATCCAGGGAGTCGGGTCGCCGACCGGCGCCGGGCGCATCGCTTCGCCGGCGTGGACGCGGGCCCCGGCGAGCGAGCGGTCCGCGACCGCCCGCTCGAGCCGCCCGAAGACGGCCGGAGACAGCTCGCCGTCCCAGCGGATCTCGAGGACCGGACGGCGTCCGACGCCGAGCGCCAGCTGGACGTCGCCTCGACCGCGCGCGCCTGCGAAGAGCGCGGCGAGAGAACGGCGCGCCGTCTCGAGGGCCGGGTCGAGCACGGCGCAGGCGTCGACTTCGACGGGTTCGTGCGACCGCGCCTCGCGCATCCCCACGAGCACCCGACCTCGCGGAAGACTGCGCACATGGACCCGAGCGCGAGTGCGGTAGCCGAGCCCGCCGACCGGCGCCGTTGCGGATGGGACAATCGGCAGCGACCGCCACGCCGGCGGCAACGCCGCGCGCACATGCTCGACGTGGGTGCGCGACTGCGCTTCGAGCGAGAGGTGCATCCAGTCGCACCCGCCGCATCGCGTCGACCACGCGCACGCGGCCGGGACACGATCCGGGCCTGCCGAGCCAAGCGCCACGAGCCGTCCTCGGGCCGGCCGTCGAGAGGGGTCGACCTCGACGCGCGCGCGATCACCGGGCGCCGTGTAGGGAATGAAGACGGCCCGACGTTCGCCTTCGAGCTCCACGTGCGCGACGCCGTCGCCGCCGGGGGCGAGCGATGAGACGACGGCGTCGAGGTGCAGGGGGAGCACGGCAGCGACCCGAGAATTGCTCGACGCGGGAAGCCCGTCCACCTCGACGGGCTCCACTGGTTTCTCGCTGCCCGCGTCAGGGGAACGGCTGGGCAGGCCGTCCGCGCTCGAAGTAGAACTTGAAGTTCCCTTTGAGCTCCCCGCGGCAGCGCGGGGGCGGGCTGTTCGGGCCCGGGCAGATCTCCAGCGGGTTGGCGAAGAAGAAATCGAAGTTCGCCTGCGTCAGGCGCTTCTGCGCGTCGGGCTCGTCAACGTCCCCGTCGAATAGAGCCTGGAAATCGATCCAGCTCGAGCGCGTGGGCCCCGCCGTGGCGCTCGCGCTCGCGTTGGGTACGGCGGGCTGGATTGTCCCGCCATCGGCATCTGGGAGCGTGCCGGCCGACCCGCACTGTAAAGGAGGCACGCCGCCCTCGGGCCGGTCGCACGAGCCGTCCGCGTTCACGGTGACCGCGCTCATGGCATAAAGCGCGACGTTCTGGGTACGGCAGGTCCGCTGCATATAGAGCGTGGCGTGCACGATCCCGGGGTTGGGATCGGACGTCGTCGGCGGTCCCATGCCCGACGGTGTCACGGGGAGCGACACGACCAGGTTCGTATCGAGCAGGCTCGGTCGGGCGGTGCCGTCGGGGAAGGGATCGCCGCGCACTTCGCCAAGATCGTCGACGACGATGATCAGGCCGTCGCTGAAGCTCTCGAAGTCGCCACCGCTCTGGATGCGAAGCTGAAGCGGATCCGACCCGATCGCGCTGGCGCCCGCGCCAGAGCCGATGGTGTCCGTTGGAGGAGGGATGGCGGCGAAGAACGTCGGTTTGAGGTCGAAGTGGCCCGACCAGCACTCGGGCACGTCGAGGACGCCGGTGACGCTGCCGGAGCCCTCGGCCAGGGAGCACCCGGGGCCGATGACGACACCGAGCACCACGGCGAGCGTGAAGCCGGCCGCTCGAGCGCGGCGCGTCACGGGGGGCATGAGCGGCACACCGCGAGGGTAGCGCGGGGACCGCGGGTTGGGCACCTGCTTGCACCCTCCGCCCAGCCGGTCGTCAGCTTGCTCGCGATCTGGCCGTCGAGGTGACTCGTTAGCTTGCTTACGATCGGGTCCCGTCGAGGTGGATCGTTAGCTTGCTTACGATCCGGACCCCGCCGATCCGGACACCGTCGTGATGCGACCGCCTCCGACCACCCGGTCGCCGTCATAGAACACGGCGACCTGTCCCCGCGTGACGGCCCGGACCGGCGCATCGAAGTGAACCCACGCGCCCCGCGTCGCGTCCGCGGCGTCGACGGGCTCGATGCGCGCTGCGTCGCCGTGGTGCCGATAGCGCACGCGCACGGTGGCCCGAAGTGGCAAGGTCACGCCTTCGGCGAGCGTCACGTCGGCGACCTCGGCCGCCCCGGCCCGCAGCGCATCTTCGCCGCCGAGGTGCACGGTGGCGCGGTCTGCGTCGATCCGTGCCACGAACGCGGGCTTGCCGAGGGCGACCCCGAGTCCCCGGCGCTGGCCGATCGTGAAGCGGTGCACGCCGTCGTGCGAGCCGACGGTGCGCCCCGCTGCGTCGACGATGGGGCCCGCCCGGACGCGTCCGTCGGCCCGCGCGGCGACGAAGTCTGCGTAGGCGTGGGCGCCGCGTCCCGCGAAGCAGAGCTCCTGGCTCTCGCCCTTCGTCGCGCCAGGCAACGCGCGCGCGACGGCCTCGTCCCGTACCTCGCGCTTGGTCGACTCGCCCAGCGGAAAGACGAGGCGCTCGAGCCAGGCGCGCGGGCTCGCATAGAGAAAGTAGCTCTGGTCCTTCGCGCCATCGGTGCCCTTGGCGAGTCGCGGCGCCCCGTTCTCGTCGCGGACGATGCGTGCGTAATGCCCCGTCGCGACGCGCGAAGCGCCCAGGCGATCGGCGATCGCGAAGAGCTCGGCGAGCTTGACCGATCGGTTGCACGCCGTACATGGGCTTGGCGTATCGCCGGCGAGGTACGCGTCTACGAACGGCCGGACGACGGTCTCGGCGAAGAGCTCACGCCGGTCGAACGTGTAGTGGGGAAAGCCGATCGCGTCGGCCACGCGCCGCGCGTCGTACTGGTCTTCCGGGGCGCAGCATCGGCCGTGACTGCCGGCGCCTTCTTGTGGGTAGTCCCAGAGGTGCAGCGTCACGCCGACAACGTCGAAGCCGGCTTCATGCAGGCGGGCCGCGGCGACGGACGAGTCGACGCCGCCGCTCATCGCGACGATGACGCGCTCGTTCTTCTCGCTCCTGCCGGCCTTTGTCGAGACTGCCATTTTCGTTGCCCCGCGGCTCGCGCCCTGCCGCCGTTTATCATTTCCGGGGCAACCCCGCCCCGTCGCCGGTCGACAGGGTGCAGAGGAGCCGCGAGCGAGCCATGTCCATCGGAGCCGTCCGCGAGCCGAGCGTCCACCCCTTTCCCGTCTCTTCCACTCCGGCGACACCGGCCGCAGAGCCCGAGGGCTCGACCCCTTCAACGTCCGACGTGCCATCGGTGTTCGCCACCGTCTTGAGTGGAATCGGTCGCGAAGTACAGCACGGCGAATCGCTCGTGCGCTCGGCGCTCGGGGCGGCACGCCGCGGCATCGAGGGGACGATGGGACCTGCCGAGCTCATCGCGCTCCAGGCGGGCGTCTACAGATACGGAGAGGCGGTCGACCTGGCATCGCGGCTCGTCGACCGCGCGACCACTTCCGTGAAGACGGTGCTCCAGGGGCAATAGCTCGCGGCAACCGGTGCCTTCCCGATACGAGGGATCGGCATCCAGCCGATCCCCTCGACGGTCCGCTCGTCGGTTTTCCGTAACGACGTGTAGCCCTCTTGCCCTGATGCGCTACGAGGTCGGCATGAAATGTTTCGGTTCTTCGTTCCTGCATCTGGCGCCGCTCGTACTTCTGGCTTGCGGCGGGGCGGCTCCTCCGGCCAGTCCCCCCACGGCGCCAGCGGCCCAGGGGCCGGCCCCCGGGGTCGACGCGACGACCGGCGCGAGGCTTCGGGCGGCGATTGCGTCGAGCGATCGACCCGTGGGCGAGGTCGCGCGAGACAAGTGGCGTCATCCGGCCGAGACACTCGAGTTCTTCGGAATCCGCGAAGACATGACGGTCGTCGAGCTCTGGCCCGGCGGCGGCTGGTACACGGCGATCCTCGCGCCGCTGCTCGCCGACAAGGGCAAGCTCGTGGTGACGAACATGGACCCCAACGGGCCGTCCGAATCGGCCAAGTCGTACGCGGCGCGCCTCGCCTCGAAGCCGAACGACTTCGCGAAGGTCGCGGTGAAGATCATCAACCCTCCCGCCGACGTCTCCCTCGGGGCCGACGGCTCGGCGGACGCGGTGGTCACGTTCCGCAATTTCCACAACTGGGTGCGCGACGGCATCGCCGACCCGGTGCTCGCCGCCTCGTTCCGCGTGCTCAAGCCCGGGGGCGTCTTCGGTGTCGAAGAGCACCGCGCGAGCGCCGACGCCGATCCTTCCAAGGTGGGCGATACGGGCTACGTGCCCGAAGCCATGGTCATCGACCTCGCGCAGAAGGCGGGCTTCCACCTCGAGGGGCGTTCCGAGGTCAACGCGAACCCGAAGGATACGAAGGACTACCCGAAAGGGGTGTGGACGCTTCCGCCCGTTCTGCGTCTCGGCGACCAGGACCGCGCGAAGTACGAGGCCATCGGTGAGAGCGACCGGATGACGCTTCGCTTCCGCAAGCCGTGAGCCATGTGGCGGGTCGACTCACCGATCCCCCGAGCGCATCTCCTTGGCGATGCGCTCGATGGCCCGCGCGTGCAATCGGCTGCCCCACGATTTCGAGAGCCCCAGCGACGCCGCGGCCTGGTCGAGCGTCTCGTCGCCGAAGTAGTGGCGTTCGATCAGCGTTCGCTCTGCGTCCGGCAGGCGCTGCACGATCGCCTTCACGCGCGCGACGAGCTCCGCGGTCGTCACGAGCTCCTCGGGGCTCGGGGCGCGCTCGCCGGGATCGACGTCGTCGCCGGCGCTCAGCGAGCCGACCGCCATAGCCGTGGCCATCCCCGCGAGGTACGACGTCAACCGCGCGTCGGCGGCTTTGGGGGTGGCGGCGGGCGTCCCGGCCTGCTCTTCGTCGTACGCTCCCTCGACACGATCGGCCGCCGACAGCGCGCGGAGCTCTTGGTACACGCGTCGCGGCAGGTGGCCCCACTGGCGCACGCCGTCGATGATCGCGCCACGGATGCGCAGGTTGGCCCAGCGACGAAACGGCACGCCCCGTGCCGCGTCGAAGGAGCGCGCCGCCTGGAGCAGGCCCTCGCGACCGAACGACCGCAGGTCATCGAGCGTGACCGCCGTCGCCGACAGCCGGCGCGCGACCTGTCTCGCGTTCACGTCGACCAGATCGAGCTCGTCGCGAAAGCGCGCGAGCACTTCGGGTGCATCGCTCGCTCGAGGTGGCACGGACGAGGGCGCGGGCATGGGGAGTCTCGGCCGAGACAATCGACGGATGGCGCCATCCCGTCAAGCCTGTCCAAGACCTCCAGACAGATCCTCACGAGCGCTCGGCGCGCTCCCGACCTCGTAGACGCGGTCGAGTCGCGGTCGAGTCGCGGTCGAGTCTGTGGAGAATTGAGTGCGACGCGGGTCTTCCGATCGCGCTCGCTCGGGTGGTAGGGTTCGCTGTCCTGATGGCCGGCGATCGGGACGACGAACACCGCGGCGATGTCGGTCCGGTGGAGCTGCCGCCAGTGGGGCACGTGCACTCCGCCTGGCGAAGCTGGCTCTCGGCGCTCGCAACCGACGCCGAAGCCGCGATGGCGGCGGCGCTCGCCTACGAGTCGCTCCCTCCCGAGGCGCGCGACGCGTGGCTCGACGCGCTCGACGCCGACGCGCCGACCCTCGAGGTTCCCCAGGTCGCGCTCTATGCCCCGCTCCTCGCCGTCGAGTCCGAGCCCGCGCGCCGGGATCGCATCGAGCTCCGCATCGTGTCTGATCCGCATGCCCGTCGCGCCGGCTACGGCGAGGCCCAGGCGCTTCGCGGGGTCGCGCCCGACGGGACGCACGCATGCGTCATCGTCGCGGCGCTCTACCTCGACTTCGTGCAGGTCATCGCGTGCCGCTACACGCCGAGCGGTGGCTTCGTCACGGTCCGTCACGATCCGATGCGCCACGCCGGCGATCTCACCCCGGTGTGCGACGTCGACGGCGTGGCGGTCGAGCCAACACCGCTGCGCGTGGTCATCGAAGAGCTTGCCCACGCGGTCCTCGCCGATCGGCGCCGCCAGGCGACGACCCCGCCGGCGCTCGCCTCGTTCGCACACCTCTTCGGCCCGCACCTCGACGACGCCGACGCCGACGCCGGCGCCGAGGGTCCGCCGAGCGAGTAGCGCGCGCCCCTTCGCGACCCTCCTGGAGGGCACGTCGATCGGCATGGTAGAACGGGGCCGGCATGACGGACGCGCTCGAACGCCTCTGCGGGACGTGCGCGCGCTTCGTACGCGTGTTCGAGAAGATCGACGCGAACGGCGAGGTGAAGCGAACGGGCGAGTGCCTGCTCGGCGTCTGGCCGTCGCCGCTCTACGAGACGAACACGTGCTCGCAGTGGGTGCAGCGCGGCGCCTTCAAGGCTCGCCCCGTCGACGCGCGCGGCCGCGAGCGATCGCCGGTCGCGCGGCCGCCGGGTTCGCGCTCGTTCCCGTCGTCGTCGACCGCTCGCCGGGCCGCGTCGCCCATCGAGCCGCCCGCGCCGCTGATCCTTCCGGAGGACCTTCTCGCCATGGATGCCGATGAATTCAAACGAGTGCTCGCGCAGGTGATCCGCGAAGAGATCGGCCTCGGCGCGGTCGACCTCGCGGGCCGATGGGACGGGGGCGAGATGATCTTGAAGCCGGGCAAAGAAGGGCTGCAAGAGAAGCGCATCCCCATCGAGGCGCTCTTCAACAAGATCGTGATGATCCGCGATCGACTCCGGGTCCTCGAGCAGAAGATCAACACGAACCCGAAGCTCACCGGCGAAGACAAGATCCAGCTGCAGCAATACGTGACCGGCTGCTACGGGTCGCTCACGACCTTCAACGTCCTCTTCGCCGATCGTGAAGACCAGTTCATCGGGCAGAAGAGCGACGAGTAGGGCCGGCGCGCTCGCCGCGTCGCTCGCGATCGCGTGCGGCGGGCCGGCGCCGTCGCGCCCCCTCGGTCTGCTCGACCCTCGCGGCCCCCCCGGCGTATCGACCGCCTCGATGAGTCCGCCGGTTGAGTTCGCGTTCGACTCCCTCGACGAGCGGTCCGTGACCTCCGCGACGACGCGGGGGAAGCCCACGGTCCTCACTTTCATCACGACGAGTAGCTTGTCGTCGCAAGCACAGGTCGATTTCCTGATCGCGATGGCGAAGAACGACGCCGAGCACGTTCACTATGCCGCCGTCGCGCTCGAGGGCGTCGAAAGCCGGGAGATCGTCGAGCTCTACGAGAAAGCTCTCTCGATACCGTTCCCGGTGGCCCTCGCCGACCCTCGGACCCGGGCGGGAGGCAGCGTCTTCGGTGACGTCAGCGCGGTGCCAGTCACGGTGCTTCTCGACAGCGCCGGGCGAATCGCGTGGCGGATCGATGGCCGCGTCGTGAAAAGCGAAGAGCTGCGTCGCGAGATTCGGGGGCTCTGACGGGAGCGCGCGGCCCGAGCTCGGAGCCGTGCGCGCTCGAGCAGAAACGCCTCGGCGTCGCGGTCCAAAGGCCCGTCTCGTTCTTCTTTCGAGCCCTCGATCGTGATACGGCGGACGTCGGAGAAAGAGAGACACATGATCCGATTGCGTCCGCATCCCGTGCTCGCCCCGCTCGTCTTCCTTATCGCATGCGGGGGCGAGAGCCCGCCGCCAGCGCCGCCCCCGCCCCCGCCGCCTCCACCGGCCGCGCCGGCTAGATCGGAA
>CALFNG010000335.1 GCA_937902985.1 uncultured Myxococcales bacterium | reverse complement strand
GGCGATGCGCCGGGCCGCGACGCCGCCCTGCAACACCGACGAGCCTCTCTTCGGGCTGGCGTTCGACCAGGGACACGCGCCGAGCCCGAGCGCGGCTCCCGGTGGGGAGCCCGCGCTCGCCGTCGTGCCCGTCACGATCGCTCCGCCTGCGGGCGAGGCAATCGAGTTCGTGAATCGCCAGGTGGTGCCGCCCTTCGGCGTGCGCTACCGCGTCGAACGTCCGCCGCGCGCCTGAGCCGCGCGCGGGCTCCACGCGGCGGTTCGTCGCCGGTGACGGCGCGGTTCGTTCGAGGGGCGTGCGCGCGGCCAAACCTCGCGTGAGGCTCGGTCCCGTCCGACGGCGACCGCGGGGGGCGCCTCCGATCCTCGGTTTGCTTCATTGCTTCGTCGTCCGTACGCGGTCCGCCGCGTACGGACGGCGCGGCCTTCCACAATCGATAAAAACAAGGTGAGTTCAATGTCCAAGGAAACGAAGGACCCGCACGCGCCCGCCGCCGAAGGCGGGGGCACGAACGCGGGGGCGAGCGTCAATACTGGCGTAGCCATCGTTGGATTTCTTCTTTGCTTCATCGCTGGCATCGCCCTCATGTGGGGATTCGACCAGCACCGGCTGAAGAGCGGCGACATCGCGGCCGACACCGAGGCGGCCCGCAGCAACGCCGCCTGGGACGACAGCGAGTCGCCCGTGCCCATCTCGAGCAAAGACCCCGTGTGGGGCAAGCGCGACGCGCCGGTCACGGTCGTCGTCTACAGCGACTTCCAGTGCCCGTACTGCTCGCGCGTCGAGCCGACGCTCGACCAGGTGCGGACCACGTACGGACCCGACAAGGTCCGCATGGTGTGGAAGAACAACCCGCTCCCGTTCCACCAGAACGCGAAGCCAGCGGCCGAAGCGGCCCAGGGCGTCTTCACGCTGGCGGGCAACGACGGCTTCTGGAAGTTCCACGACACCGCGTTCAAGAACCAGGGCGCCTTGTCGGAGGACAGCTACACGAAGTGGGCGGCCGACGCGGGCGTGAAGGACGCGGCCGCCTACAAGGCCGGGCTCGACACCCACAAGTGGGCCGACAAGGTCGACAAAGACCTGAACGACGGCAAGGCCGCCGGCGTGCAGGGCACCCCGTCGTTCTTCGTGAACGGCGTCTTCATCAACGGGGCGCAGCCGTTTGACAACTTCAAGCAGACGATCGACCAGGAGCTCCAGAAGGCCCAGGCCAAGATCGCCTCGGGGACGCCCAAGTCGCGCGTTTACATCGAGATGACGAAGGACAACAAGAAGAACGCGCCGGCCGCCGCGAAGCCGGAGCAGGAAGACGCGAAAGAAGACACCACGTCGGTCTTCAAGGTCCCCATCGGAACGAGCCCGATCCTCGGCAGCCCGAACGCGCTCGTGACCATCGTCGAGTTCAGCGACTTCCAGTGCCCGTTCTGCTCGCGCGTCGAGCCGACCCTCAAGGGTCTGCGTGACAAGTACGGCGACAAGATCCGGCTCGTATGGAAGAACGAGCCGCTCCCGTTCCACCCGGCCGCCGGCCCCGCCGCCGAAGCCGCCATGGAAGTGCGCGCCGAGAAGGGCGACAAGGGCTTCTGGGACGCCCACGACAAGTTCTACGCGAACCAGAAGGACCTGGTCAGCGGCCAGACGCCGAACGTCGACGGCATCGTGAAGATGGCCGCCGAGACGGGCGCCAGCGCAGACAAGGTCAAGAAGGCGATCACCGACCAGACGCACAAAAAGGACATCGACGCCGACCAGGACCTCAGCGAGGACTTCCAGGCGAGCGGAACGCCGCACTTCTTCGTCAACGGTCGCCGCCTCGTCGGCGCCCAGCCGCAGGAGAAATTCGAGAAGATCATCGACGAAGAGATCGCCAAGGCTCAGAGCCTCATCGCCGCCGGAACGAAGCCGAGCGAGGTCTACGCGGCGCTGACGAAGGACGGCAAGGGTCCCCCCGAGCCGGAGAAGAAAGACGTGCCGAAGTCGCTCCCCACGAACGACCCCGCGCACGGCAACATGAACGCCAAGGTCGTCATCCACGAGTGGAGCGACTTCCAGTGCCCGTTCTGCGGGCGCGTCGAGCCGACGGTCGCCCAGGTGATGAAGGACTACGGCGATCGCATCAAGTTCGTGTGGCACGACCTGCCGCTGCCGATGCACCCCGACGCTCCGCTCGCGGCTCAGGCGGGGCGCGAGGCCTACGCGCAGAAGGGCCCGAGCGCCTTCTGGGCGATGCACGACAAGATGTTCACCAATCAGCAGAAGATCAAACGCGACGATCTCGACGGCTATGCCAAGGATCTGAACCTGAACATGGACAAGTGGAAGGCCGCCCTCGACGGCAGCACCCACACGAGCGAGATCGAGGCGGACAAGAAGGCCGGCAACGACGACGGAATCAGCGGGACGCCCGCCTTCCTGGTCGTTCCGGGCAGCGCCACGAGCGGCTACTACATCAGCGGCGCCCAGGGTTACGGCAAGTTCCGCAAGGTCATCGAGCGGGCCCTCAGCGAAGCCGGCAAGTAACGCTCTCGTCGCGCTCGAAGTGAGCAAGTAAGGGGCTCGGCCGGCGTTTCCGGCCGGGCCTCTTTTTTTTTAGTACCGTGAGCCCCGTCGTCATGAACCACCGCCTCGCTGCTCTCGCCGGCTTCCTTGCCGCTCGCGTCCCCTTCCTCGGATTGACGGCCGCGGTGGCCGGCTTTTGCCAGCTCGCGGGTTGTGGAGCGGCCCCTCCGCGAGCCACCGCGCCCGTGGCAAACGCCGCGCCCGTGGCTCCCTCCGGCCCGGCGGCCCCGCCCGAAGACGACGCCGGGGTTCCGATCTCGGCGACCGACCCCTCGTGGGGCAGCCGAACGGCCCCGGTCACCATCGTCGAGTTCGCCGACTTCCAGTGCCCCTATTGCGCGCACGCCGAGCCCACCCTGGCTCGCCTTCGCGAGGCGTACGGCCCCGAGCGCGTCCGGATCGTCTGGAAGAACAGCCCCCTGCCCTTTCACCCCAACGCCCGCCCGGCGGCCGAGGCCGCGGCCGGCGTGCACGCGCTCGCTGGCGACGCCGCGTTCTGGCGGTTCCTGGAGCTCGCGTTCGATCACCCCGGCAAGCTCGCCGAAGACGCGTACGTCGCCTGGGCCAACCTCGCCGGCGTGCGCGACACCGACGGGTTCCGCGCCGCCTTGCGAGCGCACACGTGGGGCCCGAAGGTCGACGCCGATCTTGCCGAGGCGCACGAGGTCGGCGCGGTCGGCACGCCCTGGTTCTTCGTCAACGGCGTGCGGCTCACGGGGGCGCAACCCTTCGAGGCCTTTCAGACGCTGGTCGACGCCCAGGCCCTCGCGGCGCACGCGAAGGTCGCGTCGGGGACGCCGCCCGAGCGCGTCTATGCCGTGCTGTCGAAAGAGAACCGCGCGGCGCAGGCCCCCGACGGCGACGACGACGAGCCCGACGACACCAAGACCGTCTTCAAGATCGCCATCGGGGCGAGCCCGTCGCGCGGTCCGGCCACATCGCTCGTGACCATCGTCGAGTTCGCAGACTACGAGTGCCCGTTCTGCGTGCGCGCCGAGCCCGCGCTGCGCGAGCTCCGGGCTGACTACGGCGACAGGGTCCGCTTCGTCTTCAAGAACGAGCCGCTCCCCTTCCATCTCCGCGCCGAGCCGGCGGCCGAAGCGACCCTCGAGGTCCGGGCGGAGAAGGGCGACGCGGCCTTCTGGTCGATGCACGACGCGCTGCTCGAAGAGCCTCGCGATCTGAGCGACGAGGGCCTCGTCGCGGTCGCGGTGCGCTACGGGGCGAAGCCCGAAAAGGTCAAGGCCGCCCTCGACAAGCACCTTCACCGGGCCGAGATCGACGCAGACGGCGACCAGGCCTCCGACTTTCAGGCCAACGGCACGCCCCACTTCTTCATCAACGGCCGGCGCCTCGTCGGCGCCCAGCCGAAGGCGCAGTTCGCGGCGATCATCGACGAGGAGCTCAAGAAGGGGCAAGCCCTCGTCGACGCCGGGACGAAGCCCGAAGCCGTGTACGATACGCTGACGAAAGACGGGCAGGGACCGCCGCAGCCCGACCGCGTCGCGAGCGAGGGGCTCCCCGCGGGCGACCCGTCGAAGGGCCCGGCGACGGCGAAGTTCACGGTGCACGAGTTCGCCGATTTTCAGTGCCCCTACTGCGTGCGCTCCGAGGCCACGCTGCGCGAAGTCGCCAAGGCCTACGGCGAGCGCGTTCGCTTCGTCTGGCACGATCTTCCGCTCCCGTTCCACGACAACGCGATGCCCGCGGCGCGGGCCGCGCGCGAAGCCCGCAAGCAGCGGGGCGACGGCGCGTTCTGGCAATTCCACGATCGCCTCTTCGGAGACGGCAGCTCCCCGGAGTCGAAGGTCTCGCGGTCCGACCTCGACGCCGACGCCAGGGCGCTCGGGCTCGACATGGTCCAGTGGAGCGCAGCCCTCGACGGCGACGCGCACAAGGCCGAGGTCGACCTCGACGCCGCGGCGGCCGACAAGCTCGGCTTCAAGGGCACGCCGTCGTTCGTGATCGTCGCGACCGGGTCGAAGAGCGGCTACGTCATCGAGGGCGCGCAAGACTACGCGGTGTTCCGGAAGATCATCGAGCGCGCGGTGACCGAGGCCAAGCGATGAGCGCGACGACGAGACGCCGCCTCAAGGTGCTCCCCCCGTGCGCCGCGTGGTTCGCGGTCGCGACCGCGGCGTCGAGCGCCGGCGCCGTCGAGCGCGAGAACCACCTCGGCCTCGACGCCGGCGGGGGCCTCCTCGTCATTGGCAACAAGAGCACGAACGATATCGGGGCCAGCCTCGGCGCCCACTACACCTACGGCCTGAACGACACGTTCAACCTGATGGTCGAGGCTTCGTACTCCCTCGTCGCACTCGACCAGACCGCCGACAGCAAGAAGACGCCGCCGACGTATCCCGCCTGGCTCGCCAACGCCGATGTCGGGATCGGATATGTCTTCGACGTACTTCAGTGGGTCCCCTATGCGGGAGTGCTGATCGGCGGCTACGGCCTCTCGGGCGGAACGATTCCCGGCGTGAAGATCCTGCCCGGGGCGGAGATTGCCCTGGGCCTCGACTACCGACTGAGCTCGAGCATGGCCGTGGGGGTCGCGCTACGCCAGCACTTCGTCTCGGACACGACGACGTATCCGAGCTTCAGCCAGGCGCTCGCCCGCGTGGAGTACAATTGGGGCTGGTGACCGGCGCGATCGTTCAGCCGCAGCCGAGCGCCGGCGAACGTCGATCTCCTATCGTTCGAATCCGCACTGCGACCCCAGCGCCGAGCGCTGCGTGCAGTGCGAGACGGACAACGACTGCAACGCGGGGCCGCGTGCGACCGCGCCCACGGGCAGTGCGTCTCCTCGTGCGCCAACGGAGTGTCCTGCCCGCAGGCAGCCCCGTGTGCACGCAGCCGCACGCGCTCTGCACCGGCTGCAACAGCGACCAGGACTGCGACAACATTCGCTTCGGACCCTCGTGCGACCGGCCGAGCGGCGAGTGCTTGCCCGAGTGCACCGCGGACCGGGCGTGTCCTTCGACGCGCCCCCACTGCTCGCGGCCTCAGGCGTGCTGCAGACCGAACGCGTCGTGCAGCGCGCGCACCGCGAGCTCGGTGTACTTCGCGGCGACGAGGCAGCTGACGCGGATCTCGCTGGTGGCGATGGCCTGGATGTTGATGCCTTCGTTGGCCAGGGTCCGGAACATCTTCGCCGCGATGCCCGCGTGCGAGCGCATCCCGAACCCGACGATCGAGACCTTGACGACGTCTTCGTCGTAACGCACCTCGTGGGCGCCGACGCCCTTGGCGATGGTCTCGATCCACGACTTGGCGCGGGCGAGATCGGTCTTGGCGAGGGTGAAGGTGATGGCAGCGCGCCGATCGGCTTCCGTCGTGGCGCTCTGCACGATCATGTCGACCGAGATGTTCTTCTCGGCGATTTTCTCGAACAGCTCGGCCGCGACGCCGGGTCGGTCTTCGACGCCGACCACGTGAACCCGCGCCTCGCCCTTGTCGTAGGCGATCCCGCTGACGACGACGCCTTCCAACGTGGAGTCTTCTTTGGTCACGATCGTCCCCGGCTGGTCGTTGAAGGAGCTGCGCACGTGGATCGGCACGTTGTACTTCATCGCGATCTCGACGCTACGGATCTGGAGGACCTTGGCCCCCAGCGACGCGAGCTCGAGCATCTCTTCGTACGAGATGCGGTCGATCTTTCGCGCCGACGGGCAGATGTTCGGGTCGGTCGTGTAGACGCCGTCGACGTCGGTGTAGATCTCGCACTCGTCGGCGCCGATGGCCGCGGCCACGGCGACCGCGCTCGTGTCGGAGCCGCCCCGCCCGAGCGTCGTCACGTTCCCGTGAGCGTCGATGCCCTGGAAGCCGGCGACCACGGCGATCTCGCCGCGGGCGACGGTCTCGAAGATCTTGGCGCTCTCGATCGACTTGATGCGCGCCTTGGTGAAGGCGTCGTCGGTGTGAACCTTCACCTGGTGGCCGAGGAGCGAGCGCGCCTTGCCGCCCTCGGCCTGAATGGCCATGGCCACCAGCGCGGCGCTGACCTGCTCGCCCGTCGTGGCGATCGCGTCCATCTCGCGGGCGTCGGGCACCTTCGCGACCTCGTGGGCCAGCGCGAGCAGGCGGTTCGTCTCGCCGCTCATGGCGCTGACGACGAGCACGACGCGGTGGCCTGCGCGCTGGGCGGCCAGCGCGCGCCGGGCCACGTTGCGCATGCGGTCGATCGAGCCGACCGAGGTTCCCCCGAATTTCTGCACGATAAGGGCCACGGGACGGCCACGTGTAGCAGCGGCGCGCGCGGCCCGTCAATGCGGTAAAGTCCGCCGCCGCGGGGCCGATGGAAGCGTACCTCATCGAGACGTTCGTGACGCTCGTCGGCGTTTCTGTGCTGGCGCTCGCCGTGCTCTGGGGCGCCCGCAAGCTCGGCGTCGGCCGCCCCACGGGGCCCATCGAGCTCTGCGGACACCTGCCGCTCGACGCCCGCCGCGCGATCTATCTCGTGCGCGTGGGTGCGCAGGTGTTCATCGTCGGCGTCGGCGAAGGGGGCTTCACCAAGCTCGGCGAGATCGCCGCGAGCGACATGGCGGCCGTCTTGCCCGCCGCCGGCGGGACCTTCGGCGAGGTCCTGGCCCGCGCGCTCGGCAAGAGCCGGGAGAAGACGTGACCGCGCTCGCGTTGCCGCTGCCCCTGCTTCTCGCGCCCGTGCTCGCTGCGCCTGGGCCGGGGGTCGCGGGAGCCGCCGCTGGGGTCGACGACCTGCTGTCGCGGCCGATCGTCCTCGTGGTCGCGCTTGCGGTGGTGTCCCTCTTGCCGTTCGCGTTCATGACGGCCACCGCGTTCGTGAAGATCGCCACCGTGCTCCAGATCGTGAAGAGCGCCATCGGCGCGCAGGGGATCCCGTCGAGCACCGTCATCATGGCGCTCTCGGCCGGGCTCACCGTGGTCGCAATGGCCCCCGTCGGCGATCGCATCGCGGCCCGTGCGGCGCCGCTCCTCACGATGAAGGCGGATACGGTCACGCTCGTCCGCGGCGGCGTCGACGCCGTTCGCGAGCCGCTCCGCGACTTCTTGAAGGCCAACGCCAGCGAGTCCGAGCGCGTGCGTTTCTTCGACGTCGCGCGGCGGGCGCGCGGGGGTGGTGGGGGCGGTGGGCCGAGCGGAACGAACGGAACGAGCGGCGCGACCGAGGTCGGTCCCGACGATCTCGCCGTGGTCTTCCCCGCGTTCATCGTCACCGAGCTGGCGCAGGCGTTCGCGGTCGGGTTCCTGATCTACCTCCCGTTCCTGGTCATCGATCTGGTCATCTCGAACCTGCTCCTGGCGCTCGGGATGCAGATGATGAGTCCCACTCAGGTGAGCCTGCCGTTCAAGCTGCTGCTCTTCGTCGCGATCGACGGGTGGGGGTTGCTCGCCCGGGCGCTGGTCGAGGGGTACCGGTGAGGATCGGTGGACGGACGGGTAACCTCGCGGGCGCGGGCGCGTCCTTCATGAGCGCGGTACCGTCTTGACTTCAGAGGGCCCCAGCGTATCTTCCGCCCCTCTCGCGGCCGGGCGCGTCTCTAGGGGGTGCCCGGCGGTTTCGTATTTGGGGCAATAGCTCAGCTGGGAGAGCGCTGCGTTCGCAATGCAGAGGTCCGGGGTTCGATCCCCCGTTGCTCCACCCGATTTTCACCGGGAAAAGTAGGGGATCCA
>CALFNG010000334.1 GCA_937902985.1 uncultured Myxococcales bacterium | reverse complement strand
CCTGAGCGGATTGAAGAAGCCGTTGTCGGCGTCGTACTCGTGAAGTTCCGCATGCACGCCGTGCTCCGCGAGCGAGCGGCCAAGGGCGCTCACGCGTTCCGGGGTGCATTTCGCGTCTCGCGCAGCGAAGTGACCTTGGACTCGAAGGCGCTTGTTTTCTACGCAGACGTCCTGCGGAATACCGTAGAACGTGACCGCTGCGTCGAGTGCGGGCACGGCCGCGGCCGCGACGAGGGCCGCGGCGCCTCCCATGGCGAATCCCAGGACTGCAACGCGCATTCCCGCGCGCCGCTGCTTCAGCGCCGCGACGACCAACCCGAGCTCGACGGCGACTTGATTCCATGCGAGTTGCCGTGCGAAGCCCTCGGCCTCTTGGCGGGTCGTCGCGACAGAGCCGCGATAGAAGTCGGGCGCGAACGACAGGAAGCCGTCGCCAGCCAGGCGGCTGGCGACGCTTCGAATCTGCGGCGTGAGCCCGAAGAAGTCGTGGGCAACGATGACGGCGCACGTCGAGTCGGTCGCCGAGTCGTCGAAATGTCCGGCGAATGCGCGACCATCTCGACCTCGCAAACGGGTCTGCTGGGCGCGATAGGACGCCAGGAGAGCACTCATGGAGAGGCGCGCCCTTCAATCACCAATTCTGGTGGGCCGGGATCGCCTTCGTGTTGGCGGCCCCTTCGATTTGCGACATGAGGTTCTGTAACGCGTGCAGCGCCTTGGCCCCGCCGTCGCTCGACGTGCTTGTACTCGCGACCGCGCCGGTCGGAGCGCTCTGGGTCGTCGGTGCGACGTAAGGATGATGTTGGCCGCCGCTGACTCCGCTTACTCCGGACATGTTGGAACTCCTTGTCGTGGTGCATCGACTGCACCACCCTGTCTTTGAACGACCGATGAGGCGCGCACTTGAGGCCTTTCGTTGCCCTGGCCAACGCCAACGGCGGCCGCGCCGAGGAGGGCAAGTCTTGGCGGTCCGATCGCCATGTCCGTGGCGTGAATCCCGCCAACGCGTTGACGTGGTGGCACCCTGGCCCACATCGACGGCGTCGTGGGCGCCAATCGAGTCCAGGCCGATCGAGCGGAACGCTCGGATGCGGTCGCGGTCGGTCCGAGATGCGTCGTGATGCGCTTCCTTCGTTCCCGGCGCCCCGCCGGCTCGAGCGACGAACCGCGGCGACGTCGCCGCTGGTCGCGTTGGATGCTGCGCTCGCTCGTATCCGGCATCGGACTGGTCGCGCTCGTCGCCCTTGTCGTGCTCGTCCTCCTCCATTCCCTCAATCGGCCGTGGCTCAAGCGCCGGCTGCAGAAGCTCGCGCTCGCATCGGCCGGCGTCGAGATCGACTATCGCGCCGCCCGGATCGAATGGCTCTCGGGGGCCGAAATCGAGGGTCTTGTCGTGCAGTCTCCGGCGGAGGTCCGCCGGTTCGCGCCCGATCTCGTTCGCGTCGGTCGTGCGGACGCGCGCTGGTCGCTGGGGGCACTGCTGTCCGGTAGGGGCCCTGTCGTCCGGTGGGTGGCGCTGTCGGAGGTCACGTTGACCGCGGTCGTCGACGAACATGGAAGGACGTCCTTCGACGCTCTCTCTCCGTCGGGCTCGGCCTCGGCCCCCGGTCCGACGGTGCCCCTCTCTCGCCAGGCGTCGAAGTTCCTCGGGACCGTTCCCCCCGTCGGGCAGCTCGACCTCGATCACGTCACGCTCGCCCTGGTCCGAACGGAGCACGGGGAGGTGTCCGAGCGTACGGAGCTGCGCGGCATCTCGGTCACGCTGGCCACGAGTTCGGCCGAGCCGACCACGAGAGGCTGGCGGGTGAAAGCGCGTCTCGGTTCGCCCGCGACTCCCCTCGACCTGCGGCTTACGCGCACGCGCGGAGGTGCCGAGGCGGGCGCCGCTCGGGCGAAGCTCTGGGTCACGGTCGACGCGACCTCGTCGGGCCTGGACGCGGCCCTCGATCTGCACATGATCGAGCAGACGTTTGCCGCGACCGCGTCCGCCGACCATGGGCTCCACGCCGAAGCGAGCCTTCGATTCGACCCGGCCGCGGGGCGGACCGAAGTCACGCTCGACCACACCGAGGCGGGCGATGGCGCCGCGACCGCCGAAGCCTCGATCGAAGTCCCAGATTCCGGGGATCCGATCGTGCGCCACGCCCACGGAGACATCGACGTCGCGCGACTGCTCCGGTGGCTCCCGACCGGTCTGGTTCCCGTCACCGCCGAGCGCGCGCGGGTGCGCTACCAGATCGACTCCCTGGTCGCAGGCCGGGTCGTCGGTCTGTCCGAGGGCGGGGCGGTCGTCGTCGACGCGGATCTGTCCGACGTGGCGGTCCGCGCCTCCGCAGGGCCGCTCCAGATCGGCGGAGGGCAGCTCTCGTTACGCGTGCAGCCGGCGGAGGGGGGAGGGATCGCGGCCCGGGGCTCGCTGAGGCTCGCCGGGACGCGGCTCGCGTCGGGAGAGGATCGCGTCTCCGCGGACAACCTCGCCGTCGATTTCGATGGCGAGCAAGGTCCGGACGGGGTGCTCGCCGGCCGCGTCGGAGTCCGCTTCGCGCGCGTCGAGCGTGAGGGCGCTTCGCCCGCCGTCGCCCGCGACGGTCACGTCGAGCTCGGCGTCCAGGGACTGCATCCTGACGCCGACGACCCTCTGGCCACGAAAGGGGATGTCACCCTGTCGATCGAGCTGGCCTCGCTCGACGTGCGTTCTCCCGGGACACGCGCAGTCGTCGACAACGTGACGGTCCGCGGGCATACCGCCCTCGCGGGGCATGCTCCGTACGCCGTCGAGCTCGAAGCCGCCGCATCCCGGCTCCGTGGGATCGGCCGCGACGGCAAGGTTCTCGCGGATGCTCCGGCGCGCATCGAAGTCCGGGCCCGCGACGTCCAGCCCGACATCGCCGATCCAGCGGCGAGTCGCGGCGCTCTGCACGCTGCCGTCGACTTCGCCGAGATGCAGGCGTCGCTCGACGCGACGAAGGAGGCCGACGCGGTCGACTTCGCGCTCCGCGCTACCGCACGGAACCTGAAGGCCGTCCGCCCGTTCCTCCCGCCCGCTCTGATCGACGAGGCCCCCTGGGATCGCATGGAGGTCGCGGTCCGATCGACCGGCCGCGTCGAGCACCTCGGCGGAGGGGGTCCCGCGATTCGACAAACGACCGAGGTCGACGTCGAGCGCCCCGCGTTCGAGAACGTCGCGGCGCAGTCGCTCTCGTTGACGCTCAAATCGCAAGGGACCGCGCTTCAGCACCAGGCCGACGTGGATCTGCGCGCGCGCGGGCTCGCATTGAACGGCGGCCACCCGAGCGACGACCACGTCACGCTCTCGGCCACCGTGGATCGCGAGCGTCCGTCGCTCCAGTTTCAGCTCGCGACCGACGGGCGCGCCGCCGCGAAGCTGTCGGGGTCGCTGTCCTTCGACCCGTCGCGGCGGGCCCTCGCGTACGCGATCGAGGGGCACCTCGCGGGACTTGCGCCCCTCGCACCGTTGGCCGCGAAGGTGCACGGGCTCGCTGCCTTCGATCTGTCGGAGCTCGAGATCGGCTTCTCTACCCGCGGCGCGCTCCTCGGGGTCGTCGCAGGCGTTGAACGCGACGGGACGATCGAGCTCGAGCCGAGCCCCTCGCGCAGCGCCGCGGTCGAGGGGAAGACGGAGCTTCGGGTCGCTCACTTCCGGTGGACCCAGGGGGACACCGCGGTCGTGACGCCGGCCCTGACATGGCACGTCGACATGGTCGCCGCCGGGACGCGCCGCACCCTGGGCAGCCGGATCGAGGTCGGCACGTTGCACCTCGATCTCGGGAGCCGCGACGTCGACCTGAACGGGATCCGCGACGAAACCGAGGCAGTGGTCATCGGGAACCTGGCCGACCCCGAGATCGAGCTCACCGAGCGCGTCGCCGTCCGCGCGGTCGAGCAAGACGTCGTCCCCGAGTATCCGCTGGGCGACCTCACCTTCGCGCTGTCGGTCGAGCGCGGCCCCGAGGGGGTGGTCCACGTCTCGGACATGAAGGTCGCGAACGGCCTGGGTGGGACGGCGCTGGCGGTCACCGGGAACGTCGACCTGAGCGAAGGGCGCCGCACCCTGTCGGTCACATCGTCGCTGACCCAGGAGCTCGCGCGCCTCTCGACCATCCCCGAGCGCTTCAAGGGGCGGGGGAAAGTGGCAGTGGAAGCGAACGTCACCTCGCCGGACCTGACGCAATACCGCGTGCGGGCCGTGGTGAAGGGGGAGGACGTCACCGTCACGCTTCCCCGCGCGGGGGTCGAACTCGAGACCGCGAACGGCGAGGTGCCGATCACGGTGGCGCTCGAGGTCGGCGAGAACGGCGTCGCGTTCCAGCGGAGCGAGAGGCGGAGCCCGTATTCGATGCTCCGCTTCGCGGACCAGCACCCGCTCCTCACGCGCAGCGGCTTTCTCTCGATCGCGCGCTTGAAGACGCCGTTCGTGTCGATCGCGCCCCTGGTCGGGAACCTCGAGATCGAGCAGAATGTCGTCTCGCTCCGGCAGTTCGAGATGGGGGTCCGCGGCGGGACCATCACCGGCCAGTGCGGCGTCGACTGGGACGGCCCGCGGTCGACGCTTGAGCTTCACTTGCGCGCGAGCGGCGTGCAGTCGTCGCACGGCGAGCCGTTCGACGGGAATATCGCGGTCGTCATCTCAGCTGGCGATCGATCCGTCGAGGGGCGCGCCGAGATCCTGCGCATCGGCGAGCGCCACTTGCTCGATCTGCTCGACCTTCAGGATCCGCTCCACGTCGATCCGGCGATGAACCGAATCCGCACCGCGCTAAAATTTGGCTACCCCGACAGCCTGCGCCTGATCTTCGACCACGGCTTCGCGAGCGCTCACCTGGAGCTAGGCGGGCTCGCGCGGCTCGTCAGCATCGGCGAGCTGCGCGGAATTCCGATGGGCCCCATCGTCGACAAGATGCTTGCGCCCGTTCTCGACGCGCTCGACACGAAGGAAACGCCATGAACCGAGTCCTCGCTCTCGCCGTGGTCGCCACACTCGGCATTCTCGTGGGCCTTGCGGGGTGCTTCAAGCCGCCGGAGATCGTCATGGTCGATCGCGCGACGGCTCTCGAGCAGCAGGCGGCCGGCTCGTTCGACGAGCTCGAGCGACAGTTGGATCGCGCGGCGATCGAGCCGCGCCCCGTGGCGCTGACGCCCGAGCAGCTCGAAGCGCTCGGGATTCGTCCGGCGCCGCTCGTCGACGAGAGCGACCTCACCGACGCCGATCGCCTCGACGGGCTCCTCGCGCAGCATTGCGTCGGCGAAGGAAAGGACGGGCTGATCGTGGACACGCGTGACGCCTGCAAAGGGGCGGCCGACGCCGACGAGGTCCAGACCCTTCT
Source organism: uncultured Myxococcales bacterium (assembly GCA_937902985.1). Classification (GTDB taxonomy): domain Bacteria; phylum Myxococcota_A; class Polyangia; order Polyangiales; family Polyangiaceae; genus Palsa-1150. The sequence goes on along the minus strand of CALFNG010000334.1, from coordinate 4,763 downwards.
CGAGCGCGTGAACCGAGCCCGCCGCCAGCTTTGGCGATGGATGGACGAGCAACGCGCCAACGTGTCGGAAGGGGTGCTGCAGCGCACGTGGCGCGAGAACCATGTGCGGAACGTGGTCTGTGGCGGATGGATCGAAGGGAGCGACGGGAAGTGGCTGGCGAAGTCGTGCTGAAGCGTCGGGGCCTGGCGGCCGCGGGGCTTGCGCTGGCCGCGTTCTTCGTCGGAGGGCGCGCCTCGGCCGACAACGTGGACGACGACGATCTCGTGAGGCCGCGGCGCCTCACCGTGGGCGTGGCCGACGATCTGCTCGGTCAGCTCGGGCCCGACGGCAAGACGCTCTACTTCGTGACGAACCGCGACACGAGCAACGAACTGTTTGCCCAGAGCATGGTCGACGGCCGCGCGCGGCAGCTCTTCGACGACGGCGCGGACGTGACATGGCCGCGCGTGAGCCCGGACGGGCGGTCGCTCCTGTATATCTCGTTCCGCGAGAGCGCCTCGGGCCAGCTCTGCGTTCGTCGCCTGCCGGAGGGGGACAGGCGTAGGTGCCTCCAGGACTCGTTCGCCGCCCTTCAGGCCGAGTGGATCGATCACGATCGGATCGCGCTCGTCAGCCGCCCGTCGATCAAAGGAGATGTGCGCCTTCTGGAAGTGACGCTCGGCTCCACCCTCTCGGCGCGGCCGCTCCTCGACCGTAATATGACGAGCCCGGCGGTCTCGCCCGACGGGCGCTGGCTCGTGTACGTCCCTGTCGCGCGGACGGTGCAGTCCGTGGGCCCGGCGTTCGCCGCCCACGCGGCGCAGACCCTCGAGGCGATCCCGCTCGCGACGGCCTCGTCGACGCCTCCGGCGAAGATCATCCTTCAGCTCCCCGGACAGACGGGCCAGCCGGCGTTTGCCAAGGACGGCCGCTCGCTGTACGTCGCGCAGTTCTTCATCGACACGAACCACGACGGCACGGTCGACGCGAGCGACAACGGGGTCTTGTTCCGGGTGCCGATCTCGTTCACCGGGGGAACGCCGATCGCAGGCCCCCCCGAGCAGCTCACCGAGACGTCGTGGAACTGCGAGTACCCCGCGCCGTTCGTCGATCGCCTGATCGCGACGTGCTCGCAGGGCGCGAGCCTCGACGTGTATTCGCTGCCGCTGGACGGCGAGGTTCCCGCGGACTGGACGATGCCGATGCTGGTCAACGCGATCGACGATGCGGACACCCTCGTCGAAGAGCAGCTCCTCAAGAGCCGCCGCCTCGCACGCGAGACCACCGCCGCCGGCCGCCGGCGCGCGATGCTCGCCCTGGCGATGACGCACCTCGCCCGCGAAGAGTTTCGGGCCGCCGAATACTACACAGAGCAGCTCGACGCGCTGCGCGACGAGGCAACGGCGGGGATCTCCCTGCCGCTTCGGATGCTCGTCGAGCAACGGCGGGCCGAGCGCCGCCGGGAGCAGGGGCGCTTGATGGAAGGGTTTCGCCAAGAGGCGGACGAGCGCCTCGACAAGCTGCGCGCGGACACGGCCGAGAGCCCGATGGCCGAGGATCTGACACACCTCGCGCGGAGCGAGATCTTCGACTCGCTCGGCGACAAGGCAAAGGCCCGGAGCGAGCTCGAGGCGGTCACGGTCGACGAGACGACCCCCGCACCGATCGTCGAGGCGTACTACCAGCAGGCCGACGCGTTCTATCGCCAGCTCGATGACCGGGAGGCGCTCGTCGCAGTGTGCCGGAAGCTCTCCGCCAACGGCGCACTGACACCCGACGAGCAGCTCCACTACGCGCGGGCCGCCGTGCGCGCCATGGTGCGCGGGCTCCCTTACGCGGACGCCGATGCGCGCCTCGTGCGCGAGCGGGCCGGAGCTACCGAGCTCTCGTCGGAGCTGGTCTTCGCGATCGACCTCGCGCGCGACGTGCTCGCCATCCGCGACTCCCACGCGCCCCAGTCGGTCGGCGATGCGCTCCTCGCGCTCTACGCTTTGCAGGTCCGCCCCGGCCGCCGCCGGGCCCTCGTTGTCGACGCGGTGCAGCGGGCGGATGACGTGGACGCGGACGACGTGCTCGACGCGCTCGTCCAGCGCGACATCCAGGACGTGAAGCGCGGGACGCACGAGCGGGGAGAGGCCGAGGACGTTTACGAGGATCTGATCCTCGCGCGGGCGTACGAGCGCGCGGCGGCGAAGCGGTACGCCGACGCGCGCGTGGACTTCGACGCGGTCGCGGAGCAAACCGGGTCCCTCGAGGCGGTCGTGGGAGCGATCGACATGCTGTTGAAGTTGGGGGAGCGCCCGGCGGCCATCGAGGCCCTCTACGAAAGACGCGAGACCCCTCCGGCGCGGGCGCACTTCGCAAAGGCGTATCTGATGGCCCGGCAGCTCCCGCAGCTCGACGGCGATGCCCACGCGAGGGCCGCGGCCGCCGCGCTGGCAGCGCTCGACGCTTCGTGGTCGGAGCTCAAAGAGGAGCGGATCGCGCAGGCCCTCTTCGGCGCGCTCCTCCATGAGGAGTACCTCCAGACGGGGGACCTCGGGACGGCCGAGCGAGCCAACGTGCATTACCTCATCGCGCTCGAGCTCGTGGGCGAAAACGCGCGCCTGCGGGCGATGATCCTGGGTGAGCTGGGTCTCTTGCATACCGACGTGGGAAACTACCGGATCGCGCTCGGCTACCTGCTTGAGCGCGATAAGCTTCCCTACCGCGACAACTCGGAGGGGCTGGACGTCCTCCTGTCCAAGGCGCAGGCGCTCCTGCACGTGGGGCGTGAGGCCGACGCCGCGGCCGCCGGCGACGCGGCGCTCGCGATGATCGCGCGCAACCAGGCACTCGCGCCCCATCGGCTCCTCGCCCTCGACTGGGCCGCGGTGGACAACCTCGCCGCGGGGCACTTCGCGCGCGCCCTCGCGCTTTACGACGAGGAGGTCCCGCTCCTCGACGCGTCGCGAGACCCCTTGACCGAGCGGAATCGGATGGTCGCCCGCGTCTCGCGAGCGGCTGCGGCGATCGGCGCAAAGGCGCCGTCTCGTGCGCTTGCCGATCTCGACTACGTGGAAAAGCGTCTGGACGACCCGAAGACCATTGCGACGCTCCAGTGGCCGCACGCGACCGCCGATCAGGTGGCCCGGGCCTACCGGCTCATCACGACCGGCCTGCGCGCGAACGCCAATCGAGAGCTCGGTCGCCTGGACGCCGAAGCGCACGCCCTCGGTGCGCGGCGGGCGATCCTCGATGAGCAGCTCGGGGAGACGAATCGGGTGGAGATCGAGCAGGAGGCGATGCTCGCGGAGGTGCAGCTCGCGTTGAACGCAAGCCAGCGTCACGACGCGGTGGGCGCCGGGATTTGGCTCGGTCGGGCGCTGGCGCGAGCGGACGACCTTCGCGCACGGGCGAACGGGGCGAGCGACAAGAAGCAGCTTGATGTGCTCTGGCTGGCCGCGGAGCTCACGGTGTCGATGGGGACGACGCTCGTACCCGATCTACCGAAGCGGATCGCGGCGGCGGCGACCGAGATGGCGGCGCGACGGGAGCCCTCGTTGCGATCGTATGAGCGGTGGTTCGAGATCTATGGCCCGCTCGTTAGCGCGGTCGGTGCGAGGCCGTAGCGGCCAAAGCCCAGGCAGCGGCGCACCTGTCCTGGAGCAGGTGGCGCTCACGGAGCACGATCACGTGGTCGATCAACTCGCGGCGTAAAGTCCCGACGAAGCGCTCGGCGTATCCGTTCTGCCAAGGTGATCGCGAGGCGATGACGAGCTGCTCGATGCCCATGTTTCTCACGCGAGCGCAGAACGCCGACCCGTAGATGCTGTCGCGGTCTCGAATCACTCGCACGGCCTCTACGTCGGGGCCCATGGCTTCGACGACCTGCTGAGCGGTCCACACAGCATGCGGGTGGGCCGTGACGTCGACATGGAGGATGCGTCGGCGCTCAAGCGACAGGACGAAGAACACGTACAAGACGTCGAACGTAAACCGTGGGCACCGTGAGAAAGTCGACCGCGAGGGTCCCGGCGAGGTGCACGCGAAGGAACGTGCCCCACGTCGTCGAGGGCGGTCTCCCCGGGCGTCGTTGTCCCTTCGGCATGTACCGGGCGACGGTGTCCTGCGGACGTCGTGGCCGAGCTTGGCGAGTTCGGCGGCGATGCGACGGCGGCTCCACATCGGGTTCTCCGTTGCCATTCGCTCGATCAGCTCGATGACTTCGCGACCGATCGGCGGACGCCCGGGACGCGTCGACTTGTAGGCCCAGAAACGCGCGAATCCACGACGGTGCCAGGCGATGACGCTGGCTGGCTTCACCAGCGCGAGCGCGTCGGCCCACCGCGACCAGACCCTCGAGAGCACGACCCAGAATGCTCGGTCGACCGGGCACGGCTGAGGCCGTGACGTTTGGCGGCGCAGGACGCCGAGCTCTTGGCGCAGCGCGAGGTTCTCGGCGACGAGGCTCGCCCGCGGGCGCAGTGCCGCAAGGAGTGCGCCGACCATGGCCTTCAGAAGGTCACGCATTGTCGCCACCTTCGCCCGGTGAGCGGCTCGTGTCACCCGCGAATCCGCCCGCCCGATGCGGTAGGCTTGAGGGCCCCATGCTGTCCGGTACCCGCAGAAACTACGGCGAGCCGAGTATCTCGCCACCACAACCGGCACGCCGACCATCCCGTTCACGTGAACGTGAAGCCGACGACGTGCGCGGTGTTCCATTCGCAGCAGGCGTGGCACCCGTCGGGTGCTGCACCACGAATGGTGGCCGCTGACGGGAGCCCACGAGAAGGCCGAGTGC
>CALFNG010000333.1 GCA_937902985.1 uncultured Myxococcales bacterium | reverse complement strand
GGATCCACGCCTCGCCGCGAGGCAGGCGAGCGAGGCGCGCGCGCCCGCGGGCGTCTGTCGCGCTCGCGGCGGCGAGGTACGCGCGGTCGTCGACGATCGCCAGCGCCCGCACGCGAGCGCCCTCGACCGGCGCGTGCTCCGGCGCGGACTGGACCGTCAGGTCGACGACCCCGTCACGGTCCTGGAGATCGCTCGGAACGGGCGGGGCCGCGTCGCGTGCTTCCGGTGCCAGCGGCTTCGAGGGCACCCCCGGAATGCCGCCGACGCCGAGCAGAATGCCCGCCGTGACGACGACCCCGCGGAGCGGCAAACGGGGCAAGCGCGGCAAGCGGGATCGCTGGGGCAGGGACAGCAGGGACAAGGGCGAGGGAGATCGAGCGGACCAAACGCCTCCGAATAGGGTACGCGCATCGTGCGCGCGCGTCGCGCCCCGCGCCTGCTACGCTTCCCATGGGGTGCCCTCTCGCGATCGACTCAGCCGGCTCGCGCGGGCGACTGCCCTTACGGTGTCGATGGCCGCGGCAATGATCGCGGGGTGCGGGTCGGCGGACCGGCCAGCGCAGCTCGGCAGCGTCGAACCGAAGGACGTCTCACCGGATGGCCCGGGACAGACGTTCCAGAGCACCGCGCCGGTCCCGCTCTCATGCAACCTCGGGCCCGACGGCGGGGTCTGCGCCTGCGACGACCAGCCGCTCCTCGGTGATCCACCGAACCTTTATTTCATCCTCGACCGGTCCGGCAGCATGGCCGAGGACAACAAATGGTCGACGGTCGCGTCGGTCATCGAGACGCTCGTGATCGACCTGGGGCCGCGCGCGATCGTCGGCGTCACGGTCTTTCCGGATCCACGCAGCACCGACACGTGCGCGGCCGGCTTCGAGGTATTCCCACCCACCCGTGGCGACGCGCCGGCGGGCCAGGTCGGCTCGTCGGAGAGTCAGCTCGTTCAGGTGCTGGGCCGCATCGGGCCGAACGGCGGAACGCCAACCGCGGCGACGATCGAGGCCGCGGCGCCGCGGATCGAGGCCCTGACAGGGAAGACGTACGTCATCCTCGCGACCGATGGCGGGCCGAACTGCAACGCGGCGGCGAGCTGCGACTACTCGCAGTGCGAGTTGAACATCGAGAACGCGGCACCGGCTTGCCCGGCGGCTGGCCCGCACGACTGCTGCGGCGATCCGACCATCGGGGACAGCACGTCGTGCCTCGACGCCCAGCCGACCATCGACGCCGTCGCGGCCATCGCGAAGAACAACATCCCGGTTTACGTCGTCGGGGTGCCGGGCAGCGCGCCCTACGGAGCGCTCCTCGATCGCCTCGCGCAAGCGGGCGGCACTGCGAGGCCCACCGAACCGAGCTACTTCGCCGTCGACACGGCCGACGTTGCGGCGTTTACGACGGCCATCTTCTCGATCGCGGCCGAGATCACGGGCACCTGCACGCTCACGCTCGACGCGGTACCGCCCGACCCCATGCAGGTGAACGTCTTCCTCGACGAGCAGGTCCTGCCACAGACCGGCGCCGACGGCTGGACCCTCGACGGTCAGACCGTGACCCTCCTCGGCCAGAGCTGCCAAGAGGTCAAAGCCGGCCAGGTGCTCGACGTCCGTGTCGTCGCCGGCTGCCCCACCCTCCAACGCTAGAGCAAGCGGTGGCTAAGTCGAACGGACCCGTTCGACTTAGTTGCTCACCGGCACGGACGCCGACCACGTGGGATGAAACCTGTGGCATCTGACGGCGCCGGTGTGGAGGTCGACGTCGGAATTGGCGCAAAGAGCCCGTCGCTTCGTTGGACCCGGGACGCTTTTCGAGCACCACGGATTGTCGCCACGGCGTCGTCGTTGGGCGTAGTGAGCACGGTTTCTAGATTTCTCCTGTAAGAGCGTCCTCACCGGCACCACCCTTGAGGAGGAGCCATGGAGATCTTGTACGAGGGATGCGCAGGACTCGATGTCCACAAGGACAGCGTCGTGGTCTGCCTGAGGACAGGTTCCGGGCCGTCGACGCGGCGGGAGCAGGAGCGGTTCGGTACGACCACGAAGGCGCTGATGGCGCTTTCGGACTGGTTGACCGAGCGAGGCTGCACGCACGTCGTGATGGAATCGACGGGCGTGTACTGGAAGCCCGTCTGGCACGTGCTCGAGGGAGCTTTCGACCTGACGCTGGCCAACGCCATGCACGTGCGCAACGTGCCGGGCCGCAAAACGGACATGAACGACGCGACGTGGCTCGCGGACCTTCTTGCCCATGGTCTGGTGCGCGGCAGCTTCGTCCCCGTAGACCGTTCCCCAAGTAGCGCTAATAACTTGGCCCGTGCCCGTGGGAGGTGGCACGGGGCATGGTCGTGCGACCGGCGACCGAGGTGCAGCTGAGCGGGCAGGAGCGCGAGCAACTGGAGGCCCTGTTGCGTGCCCGCGGGTGTACGGTCGCGGAACATCGTCGAGCGCGCATCGTACTTCTGGCCGCAGACGGTTGTTCCACCGAGCAGATCGCCGAGCAGGTCGGGATTCCAGCGTGCACGGTGTCGCGTTGGCGCACGCGGATCGGCCGCCACGGCTTGGGAAGCGACGTCCGTGCCGCACTGGCGGACGCGCCAAGGCCTGGCCGTCCGCGCACGATCGACGGAGTGCGGCGTGCCGAGATCGTCGCCACCGCGTGCGATCCGATGCCCGACGGCGAAGGGCTCAGCGGCTGGACGCTCGATATCTTGCTCGAGGAATTGCCGCTACGCGGGGTCGAAGCACCGAGCCGGCGCGGACGGCTGCGCCGCCGCTAGGCCAGGACGCGGACGGCTGCGCCGCCGCTAGGCCAGGCGCGTGCTACATCTCGCGGCAAAGGATGCTGGGTCTGAAGGTCTCCACCGACGCCGGATGGGCGGCCGCAGCGATGCGCGACGCCGACGCAGTGCTCGTCGATCACGCGCACTGCGAGCTCAAGGCAGCGTCGAACGCACTCTCGCTCGTCGCGCGCCATCCTGGCGACGCGGCGCTCTCGCAGGCCCTTACGGACCTGGCGCGCGAGGAGATCGAGCACTTCCAGCGCGTCCTCGCGGTGCTCGCGGCGCGCGGTGTCGCCGTGGGGCCGCCGCCCGTCGACACGTACGCGGCCTCGCTGCGCCGCGCCGCGAACGGCCTGCCGCGCGATCCGAGGATGACCGTCCTGGTCGATCGGCTGCTCGTCGGTGCCCTCATCGAGGCGCGCTCGTGCGAGCGCTTCCAGCTCCTCGCCGAGGCGGTTCAACGTGGAGAGGGCGGTGGCGACGCGAAGCTCCAGGGCCTCTGGCGCGAGCTCCTCGCGTCCGAGGCGAGGCACTACCGTACGTTCGTCGATCTGGCGGTGGGCGCCGCGGGTGGCGACCGCGCGGCGGTCGTCGAACGGCTCGACCGCCTCGCGGAAGCCGAAGCGGCGATCGTGAGCGGGCTCGCCAAGAGCGAGGGCGACGTCACTCGCGCCACCATCCACGGCTGACGTGGCTCGGGCACGGTTTGACCATGAATGACCCCGGCGTCCAGGATCTCTTCGGCCTCGATCGCGAGGTCGCGCGCGCCGCGAAGGCGCTCGAGGGATGGCGCGCCCGGCTCGCGACGGACCCCGCCGACGCGGCCGATGACGACCCGTTCGACGGGCTGCGGCGGGTCGCCGCAAAGACGACGTGGGATCGCCTCGGAGAGCTTCAGCCGAGCCTGGCCGATGAGCCGCTCCGCGCCGCGATTCGACGATGGGTCCTCGCGTTCGTCCAGGCCCGGATCGGCGGCGTCGACGACTTCGCGTGGGCGCGCGAAGCGGCTGCGCCTCGCGCGCACTACGAAGGTCCCGAGCCGCGGAGCGTGTCCTGGCCCGAGGCGTGGCGCGGCGTCGTGCTCTCCCGATCGGCCGCCGAAGTGCCCACGTGGCTCTCGGCCGTGGCCGACGCGGCTCCGTCGCTCGCGCCCTTGCAGCGGCGTCGCGCGGCGCGACGCGTCGAGGTCGCGCGCCGCATGGGTCTCGCGCACCCCTGGGAGCAGCTCGTGCCCGTCAGCCCCACGGCGCTGCGTGCTTCAGCGGCGCGCCTGCTCGAGCGGACCGACGATCTGTCACGCTCGATCTGGGAAGAGTCGCTCGAAGAAGAGCCGCGCGCCGCCGCGATGATGCACGCCGCTGTCGCGCGCGAGGCCGGCGACGGATGGCCCGCGCGCCTCACGCCCCGCTGGCTCGAAGAGACGTTCGGCGCTTGCACGCTGGGGCTCGAGCTCTCTTTGCCCGCGCTCCCCCAGGCCGTCGGCGCCGCGAGCTTCGCGAGGGCACTCTCGTTGTTCGGGTTCGCGGTCCGCCTCGCCTGCTCCGATCGGGCCATGCCCTTCACCCTCGCGCGCGAACCGGCCTTCGCCGCCGCGCACCGGTTCGCGTTCGTGGCCGGCGCGCTCGCCTCCGACCCGGAATTCCAGGTTCGCGCGCTCGGGATCGGTCGCCGCTCCGCCGGCGCGCAGGCCCGCGTGCTCGCGCGAACGTCGCTCTTCGAGGCGCGGCTGACGGCGGCTCGCGTTCTCCTCGGCGACGACCTGGGCCCGGCCCGCGACGTCTTCGACGACGTGACGGCGCGCCTCTTCGGGGCCCCCCTCGACAGCCGCCTCCACGGGGCATGGCCGCTCGCGCGCGCCGACGAGCCGGGTCGCTGGCTCGGCCTCCTTCGAGCTCCCGAGCTGCGCCGCGCGCTGCGTGACGAGTTCGACATCGACTGGTTCAGGAATCCACGCGCCTGGACGCACCTGCGCGCGACGGGCGCGATGCCGGCCCACGAGGCGATCGAAGAGGCCTCGCTCGAGGTCAGCGGAGACGAGCTCGTTCGCTTCTTCGAGGACGCACTCGGATGATGCGCGGAGTGCTCGCGGCGGGGATCACGGCGGCCCTCTGGGCGCACGACCACGGCAAGGGTCCGACGAAGCCTCCGTCGCCTCGGCCGCCTCGGCTCAGCGCCGCGCCCTTCGTTCCTGCGTCTTCGCCACCCGCGTACGTCCGCCCCGCCCCGCCGCTCCCGATGCTGCCGCGCGTCGGCCGCGTGCGCATCGAAGCAGCTCGCGACCGCGTCGTCATCGTGGAGGACGTGCAGCTCCCGCGCGGCGACTGGCAGTCGGGGGGCCTCGATCTCTACATCGCGTTCGGCTCTCCCGGCACGCCGATCGCCATCGACGCGCGCATCATGGTGCCGTCAGCGGGCGGCCTCGACGCGCACCCCGAAGAAGCCGGCGATCCTGTCGTACTCGAGCACGCGCCGAGGCGTACGGCCGGCGCGCAGGCGCTGCTCGGCAAACCCCAGATGGCCGGGGTCGTCGCGCACGTGAAGGAGGCGCAGCTCCGGCGCGCCTATGCCGTGGGCGAAAGCGCGGTGCTCCGCGTGCGAACGCTCCTCATGGCTCCGGTCGCCGATTCGACCGGCGCGCGCGACGTCGTCGTGCGGCTCGGTGTCTCGGCCGGCCAGCCGCTGACTCTCGGCCGGATCCAGGTCGGTTCGCTCGAAGCCGAGCCCTGGGTCACCCGCGCCGAAGCGTCTCTCTGCGGCCCCGAAGCCACCGCGAGCCCCCTGACCGTCGGCATCGCCGGAAAACCACCCGGCCCGGCGATCCCGAGAGCGCCTCCCGCATCGACCCTCGCCCCCGAGCTCGCCGTCCGCCACGCCAGCGACGACCTCTGCATCCGCTGGTGGGGGCTGCCTTAGAGCAAGCGGCGGCCCCGTTCCACGACGCCGCCGCTTGCTCTACGAGCCCATCCCGCCAGGCGGGTCCATGAAGGTCCATCTGCGACCGATCGTGGCCGAAGACTTTTCCACGGCTCTAAGGTCCCCACCAGAGCATCTCGTGTTCGCGGGCTTCGCCCTGATCGCTGGTCATGGCCTTGATGCGGTCGGCTTCGACGCGAACGACGGGGTCGGGAAAGTCGTCGCAGGCGTAGAAGGCGCTCTTCTCGAAGCCGCTCGAACCCAGCCAGAAGAGGTGGAGCCCGCCGGGCGAGGCACCTGCCATCAAGACGAGGCGGCCGCCGCTGAGCGTGTGGAACTCGATCCACTTGAACGCGAACTCCGCGAAGCGCTCCGGCGCTGGGAAGTCGCGGCCCAGGTCGCGAAGCTCCGGGAGGTGCGCGCGCAGGTACTTGTGCAAGAGGTCGTAGGTCGGCTTCTTCAGCCGCGGCAGCGTCCGCTCGCCCGGGACGAGCACGGGCAGGTCGTCCGGGCGCGTGCAGGGCACCTCGACGTGGGCTCGGTAGCGGTCGGCGAGCGTCGCTCCGCCCGTCCACCCCGACTCGGCCGACGCGTCCGGCGCCGCGAGCACGTCGTTCGAGAGCGACTTGAGCCACCAGTGAAAGATCGCGAGATCGGCTTCGCCCGCGTGGGACTTGAGGCGCACCAGACTCTCCCAGAGCGGCCGACGCACGCTCCAGAGCCCTGCGTGGCTGGTCACGACGCAGGCGCCCACGTACGCCGCGCCGTGGACGACGACGTTGAAGAGCTCATTGCTGGCGCTTCCCGGGGCGCCGCGCGCGGCCCATCGATCGCGCCGCTCGGTGGTCAACGCGGCGCTCAGGCGATGCACGCTCGCGTCGGTCCGGTCGAGGCCGAGGCCGCCGTAGGCGACGTCGAAGAGGGCGCGTGCGTTCTGAACGAAGCGCTCAGCGGCCTCGTCGAGGTGCGCGAAGAGGGCCGCGTTGCGCGCTGGATTCGCGTCCGTGGCGCGGGCGCGCGCCAGATCCGCGCGCGAATCGGGCGGGTAGAGCGGCAAGAAGTAGCGGACGAGCAGCTCTTCGGGCGTCAATGGCGGTCGGTGCCTCGGTGAGCCTCGGTGAGCATGGTCGTCGCCCGCGCTGTCACGCCCGTGCGCGCTCGCGCCTTGTAGCACGCGGCGTGCTGTATGCTCAGGCGCGCTTTGCTCACCCACGACGTTCGCTTCGAGGGCTGGACCACCGACGACTGGCTCCGCTTCTTGCGCCTCTGGCAGCCGCGCTCGACGCCCGATCGCGAGCCGACGCGCCCGCGCGGCGGGGTCATCGTGGTTCACGAGGACGGCGAGATCCTGAAGCTGCTCCACACGCGCACGGGTCGCCTCGACCCGGCGTCCGGCGCGCCGGCCCCCACGGAGGCCAAGGCCCGGGCGAGCGCGCTGCGCGCCGGCGACCCAGCGGCGCTCGTGCCCCTGGCGCACGCGCACCACGCGAGCTGGGCGCTCGGGATGCGGCTCGGCGCGCTCGACGAGGTCATGGAGCGCCTCGGCGCGCGCGTTCGCCGCGGCGACGACATCCTCGCCCAGTCGCTGCTGCTCGTAAGTATCGCCCGCGACATGATCGCCGAGGGCGCCATCGCCGCGTGGCCGCAGCGCCTTCGCGGGGTGCCGATCCCCACGCCGCACATCGTCCGGCGCACCCTCGACGCCCTCTGCAGCGACGGGCGAACCATCGCGCTCGGTCTCTTCGACGCCGACGGCCTCTGGACCGCCTTCGTGGCGCGCCGCCGCGGGCCGGCCTTCGACGTCATCGCCGGCCCAGACGAGCTGCGCCCGGCGCTCGGTTTGCTCTCGGGCGACTGGCGCCGCGACTACCGGCATTTCGCCGGCGCCGTCGAAGACCGCTACGGGCCCCTCGGCTTCGGGTGCTTCGCCGAGCTCGGGACGTTCCGCGCGCTCCAGACCGACGGACGCGCCGGCGCCTGGAGCCGCGCGGTGGCGGTGCGCGACGTCGTCATCGCGCCGATGCCCGCGGCCGTCGGCGTCGCCCTCGGCTTCGACGGTGCCCGCTACGCCTTCGAGGGCCTGCGCGTGCTGACCGCCCGCATCGCGCCCCTCGCCGCCCTCGGCCCCATGCTCGAGGCCGCCCGAGCCCACATCGCGAAGCGCACCGGCAAAGACGTCGGCGCCCTCCTGGGCTTCGACCCCCTCGCTGCGCTGCGCGCCCTCCTCCAGCGCTAGAGCTCGCTCTATAGACTAGGGTAACTCTAGGGTTTCTCTCTCCGTCAGGACTGCGGCTCGACGACGCGGATCTTGAGCTCGGCGAGCTGCGCGGGTGAGACCGGGTTGGGAGCGTCGGTCATGAGATCGGTGCCCCTCTGGGTCTTGGGGAAGGGGATGACGTCGCGGATGCTCTCGGCGCCGCTGAGGAGCATCGTCAGGCGGTCCATGCCGACGGCGATTCCGCCGTGCGGAGGCGCGCCGTACTTGAGCGCGTCGAGCAAGAAGCCGAACTTGCTCCGGGCGTCGTCGTCGGAGATGCCGAGGGCGCGGAAGACCTTGGCTTGCACCGCCGGGTCGTGGAGGCGAATCGATCCGCCGCCGATCTCGAAGCCGTTGAGGACGAGGTCGTACCGCCAGCAGAGGACCTTGCCCGGATCCGTCTCGAGGAGGTCGACGCAGTCGTCGTGGGGACGGGTGAACGCGTGGTGCGCGGCGGCCCACGTCTTTCGGTCCTCGTCGTACTCGAAGAGCGGGGGGTCGACGACCCAGAGGAAGTTCCAGAGGCCGCCGTGCCCGCTCTCCGGGATGAGGCCGAGCTTCTTCGCGAGGTGGATGCGGAGGTTGGCCATCACCGTCTGCACGACGCTCTCGCGACCGAACTGGAAGAAGATGAAGTCTCCGTCCTTGGCCTCGACCCTGGCGTTGATCGCGGCGCGGAGCTCCGGCCCGATCATCTTCGCGAGCGGCGATTGCACCCAGTTGCCCTCGGCGTCGACCTTCGCGCGTGCGAGGCCCTTGGCGCCCATGCCCTTGACGAAGTCTTCGAGCTTGTCGATCTCGGCGCGCGACAGCTTGCCCGCGATCTCGGCGGGCACGCGCAGCGCCTTCACGATCTCCTGCGGGAGGTCGCGACGGTATTCGCCGCTCGTGAACTTGTCGGCGATGCTCTTCCAGAACGAGACGCCGCCGCCGCCGTGCTCGATGACCGCGTCGGTGAGGTCGACGTGCGGGAGCGCGAAGCGCAGATCGGGCTTGTCGTTGCCGTACTTGTCCATCGACTCGGCGAAGGGCATCCGCGGAAACCGTCCGCTCGGGTAGAGCGTCTTCAGGTCGACGCCGAGGACCTCGCTCCAGATGCGGAAGACGAGGCCCTCCATGACGCGAAAGACGTCGTCCTGGTTCACGAACGACATCTCGACGTCGATCTGGGTGAACTCCGGCTGGCGATCGAGGCGCAGGTCTTCGTCGCGGAAGCACTTCACGAGCTGGAAGTACTTGTCGAACCCGGCGACCATGTAGAGCTGCTTGAAGAGCTGCGGACTCTCGGCGAGCGCGTAGAACTTGCCGGCGTGAAGGCGCGAGGGCACGAGGAAGTTCCGCGCGCCGCCGGGCGTGTACTTGACCATCACCGGCGTCTCGAGCTCGAGAAAGCCCTTCGCGTCGAAGTAGTTCCGCGTCACCTGGTTGATCCTGTGCCGCACTCTGAGCGTCTTCTGCAGGGGGGCGCGGCGCAGATCGAGGTACCGGTACTCGAGTCGCTTCTCTTCACCGGTGTCGATCGAGTCGGCGATCTCGAACGGCGGCGTCTCGCTCTTGTTGAAGACCGAGAGCTCGACAGCGTGCACTTCGATGTCGCCGGTCGGAAGCTTCGGGTTCTTGTTCGCGCCGCGGCTCTTCACGACCCCGCGGATGCCGATGACCCACTCGTTCCGGAGGGCGCGCGCCCCGTCGTGCGCCGCGCGCGGTTGATCCCCGTGGCCCGCGAGCTCGGGGTCGAAGACGAGCTGTGTGATTCCCTCGCGGTCGCGCAGATCGATGAACACGCAGCCGCCGTGGTCGCGATAGCTGCACACCCAGCCGAAGAGCACCGCGGTCGCCCCTTCGTCGCTTGCGCGTAGCTCGCCGCAGTGGTGGGTGCGTTTCAATTCGTCGATGAATCGGGCCATGGGGTGGCGCAATGTAGCATCAGCGGCGTGATCGCTAAGCTGCTAGCAACGGGATCTCCGCGATGAAGAGCAGCCGCGCCGACGCCGTTCTCGTCGGCCTCTCCGCGTTCGTCCCCGCCGCCCTCGCGGCATCGCACGTCGCCCGCGTGGCGGACGCGGCTCACGACGGCGGCGTCGCGCGGGTCCTCGGCCTCGACGCCCAGGCGTGGCGCGCGCTCGACGTCGTCGTGGGCGCCGTGCTGGCCGCGGTGCC
>CALFNG010000332.1 GCA_937902985.1 uncultured Myxococcales bacterium | reverse complement strand
GCCGGGACGCCCGGCGAGACGACGATCACGTCGGCGTCGCCGAGGTGCGCCGCCTCGTGGCCGCCCGCGACGACGGTCGCACCGGCGGCGGCGAGCACCCGGGCCTCGGCCGACAGCGCCTCGAGCGGCTTGCCGTCGTTCGCGACGACCCGCGCCCCGAGGCGCAAGCAAAGGCGCGCCGCAGCGACGCCGCTCGCGCCGAGGCCCACGACGACCACCTTCCTGCGGGCAAGCTCTGACACGGCGACGCTCACTCCCTCAGCACCTCAACGCAACTTCAAGCTCGAAAGGCTGACGAGTGCCAAGAGAATGGAGATGATCCAGAAGCGGACGATGATCTTGGGCTCGGCCCACCCCTTCTTTTCGAAGTGGTGGTGAATGGGCGCCATGAGGAAGATCCGCCGGCCCGTGAGGCGAAAGCTCAGCACCTGGACCACCACGCTGACCGCCTCGAGAAAGAAGACCCCGCCGAGTATGGTCGAGAGGAGCTCGTTCTTGGTGAAGACGGCGCACATCCCGAGGCCGCCGCCGAGGGCCAGCGACCCCACGTCGCCCATGAACACCTGGGCGGGATACGTGTTGTACCAGAGGAAGCCAATCCCGGCTCCGACCATGGCGCCGCAGAAGATCGAGAGCTCCCCCGCGCTCGCGATGAACGGGATGTCGAGGTACTTCGCGACCACGAAGCGCTGGGCGACGTGCGCGATTCCGAACGTCGCGCCCGCCAGGTAGGCCCACACGAGGTAGGTGCCGGCGTTGATCATGACCGGACCGATGGCAAGGCCGTCGAGCCCGTCGGTCAGGTTGACGGCGTTCGACGTCCAGACCACCACCGTCACGGCGAACGGCAGGTACACCCAGACCGGCAAGATGATCGGGTGCTTCGAGAAGGCCAGGAACGGCACGCCCAGGCTGAAGCGAATGTCCCACCAGTCGGTGGGCAGGTGGTCGTGGGCGAAGAACGCATACGACAGCGCGGCGCCGCCGATCGCGAACTGGCCGAGGAGCTTGTAGCGCCCGGGGACGCCGCGGGAGTTCTTGGCTTTGATCTTGAGGTAGTCGTCGAGGTACCCGATGACCCCGTAGCCGGCCGTAACGGCCGTCGTCGCCCACACGAAGACGTTGCGCGGGTCGCACCAGAGGATGGTCGGGACCAGGACGCTGAGGAGAATGAGCGCGCCGCCCATGGTGGGCGTCCCGCTCTTCCGCTTGTGCGTCTCGGGGCCGTCGGTGCGGATCACCTGGCCGATCTGCTTTCGCTGCAGCTCGCGAATGAACCAGGGCGAGAGCAGGAAGGCGAAGGCCATCGCCGTCACCGTCGCCGCGATGGTACGAAACGGCAGGTAACGGAGGACGTTCAAGAACCCGAGCCAGTCGGCGCTATGGCGGAGCGGGAAGAGGAGCTCGTAGAGCATTCAGCGCCTCTCCGAGGGGGGCGAGGGCACGTCGAGCTCGCCACCGCGAGCTTGCACCAGCGCCTCGACGACCCGCTCGGCGCCGACGCTCCTCGACGCCTTGACGAGGACGACGTCGCCCGCGCGGACGTGCTTGACGGCGAGGCTGGCCGCGTCCACGGCGTCCGTGGCATGCACGCCCGCGACGCCGCGCCGCCCGGACGCCAGAACGGCGAGCTCGGCGAGGCCGCCGCAGCTCAGCGCGAGCTCGACGCCCGCGTCGGCGATCGCGTCGCCGAGTGATGCGTGCGCGTCGGGCCCGCCGGGACCGAGCTCGCGCATCTCGCCGAACACGACGACCGCGCGTCGAGCCGGAGCGATCGCCGCGATCTCGCGGAGGGTGCGGAGCGCGGCCCGCACGCTCTCTGGGTTCGCGTTGTAGGTGTCGTCGAGCACGAGCGTGTCGTCGGCGAGGTGGCGCACCTGCATCCGGCCGCCGTGCCCGCCGGGATCGCCAGCCTGGCCGCGCTTGAAGCGCTGCGAACGGAGGGCGTCGGCGATGAGGTCGTCGCCCAGCGGCCCCACGACCGACTCGGCCGCCGCGAGGGCGCCCGCGAGGTCGATGGCCGCCGCTTCGCCGAGCAGGGGGAGCCACCCGCTCGCGTCCGTGAGCTCGCGCCGGCGGCGGACGCGAACCCGCGCTCCGTGCACGCCGACGCCGGAGCGCTCGACCAGGCGGTAGTCGGCGCCGTCGCCGGTGCCGAACGTGCGCACCGTGCGGGCCCGCGTCCGCGCCAGCTGACCCATGGTCGCGGCGTCGTCGATGCAGGCCACGGCGGCGCCGGAGCCGGGGAGCGCCGCGAAGAGCTCCCCCTTCTCGCGAGCCACGTCGGCCCGCGTACCGCCCACGCCGCCGGCGTGCGCCGAGCCCACGTTGGTGATGATCGCGACGTCGGGCTCGACGATCCGCGCCAGGGCGGCGATCTCGCCGGCAAGGCTCATCCCGGCTTCGAAGACGGCGAAGCGGTGGTGTGCTTGCAGGCCGAACGCGACCGCCGGGACGCCGATGCGGTTGTTCAGGTTCCCGTTCGTCGCGTGGCACGGCGCGACGGCGTGGAGCAGCGAGGCGCACAGCTCTTTCGTGGTCGTCTTGCCCGCGCTCCCCGTGATCGCGAAGACGCGCGCGTCGTCGCGGCCCCGGCGCCAGGCGCGCACGTGGGCCCGCGCGAGATCGCCCCAGGCGAGCAGCGTGTCGACGACCTCGACGACATCGGCCGACATCGCCGCGGCGCCTCCGGCGCGACCCCGCTCGACGACGACGAGCACCGCACCCGCTCGCACCGCGGCCTCGACGAGGTCGTGCCCGTCGTGTCGCTCGCCGCGGAGTGCGACGAACGCGCACCCTCGCGAGGCGGCGCGGCTGTCGCTCGTGATCCCCTGCGCGACGGCCCCCTCGCCGCGAACGAACGCCACCCGTCCGCCCGTGGCGGCGGCCGCGGACCACGCGGTCAGCGGGGCCGAATTGGAGGGGACCGGGGTCGCCACGTCACTCGCCTTTGGTCGCGTCTGCCGCGTCTGCCGCGCCCGCCGCGCCCGCCGCGCTCGACGCGCGTCGACGCTCGGCGAGCGCGCGGCGCGCCTCGATGCGGTCGTCGAAGGGGAGCGCGAGCACTCCCACGAGCTGATAGTCCTCGTGGCCCTTGCCGGCGATCAAGACGGCGTCACCGCGAGACGCGGAACGGACGGCGAGGTCGATGGCGGTCCGGCGATCGAGCTCGACGATGGGCTCGATGCCCGCCCGGCGAACCCCCGCGATCACGGCGTCGGCGATGACGTGCGGGTCTTCGGTCCGGGGGTTGTCGCTGGTGACCACGGCGACGTCGGCGCGGCGGGCGACGGCCTCCCCCATCGGCCCGCGCTTGGTCGGGTCCCGGTCGCCGCCGCACCCGAAGACGCACCAGATGCGAGCGCGCGACTCGCTCGGGTGCGGGTGCGGAGGCGGATCCATGGGCGGCGCTTCGCGGGACACGGCCCGCACGGCGTCGAGGGCCCGGGCCAGCGCGTCGGGCGTGTGCGCGTAGTCGACCAGCACGGTGATGTCGTCGCCGTCGGCGTCGCAGCGCTCGAACCGCCCGGGCGCGCCGGGCTCACGAGACAGCGCGTCGGCCGCGCGCCCGAGATCGAGATCGAGGGCGTGCGCGATCCCGAGCGACAGGAGCAGGTTCTCGAGGTTGTGCGCGCCCACGAGGCGCGACGCGAGGTGGACGTCACCGGCCGGCGTGCGCACCGTCGCGGCCGTACCGGAGGCGCCCAGGCGGGCCTCGCGCGGCGCGATGTCGGCGTCGGCACCGACCCGCGCGCTCACCCGCACGAGCGGCGCCTTGACGCGGCTCACGAGCTGGGCGCCGAACGCGTCGTCCACGTTCACCACGGCCGACCCGGGGCCGAGCTCCGTGAACAGGCGCGCCTTCGACTCGCCGTAGGCCTGCATCGATCCGTGAAAGTCGAGGTGGTCCTGCGTCAGGTTCGTCAGCGCCGCCACGCGAACGTGCACGCCGCCCACGCGCCCGAGATCGAGCGCATGCGACGAGACTTCCATCGCGACGTGGGTCGCGCCGAGCTGGCGCATCGTCGCCATGGCGCGCGCCACCTCGTCGGCCTCGGGGGTCGTGTGCGCGGCGTCGGAGCGCCAGTTCCCGAAGCTGTGGCCCACGGTCCCGAGGACCCCGCAGACGCGCGCGCCGAGCGCGCCGTCGATCGCGGCCCGCGTCAGGTGCGCGGTGGTGGTCTTGCCGTTCGTGCCGGTGATGCCGACGACCTCGAGCGCGAACGAGGGGTGCCCGTAGACCGCCGACGCGACGAAGCCCAGGGCCGCAGCCGGGTCGTCGACGAGGAGCACGGGGACGCCGAGCACGTGCCCATCGAGCGCACCGGGCGAAGCCATGACGGCGGCGGCGCCGCGCGCCACGGCGTCGAGAACGAAGCGGGCGCCGTCGACCTTCGCGCCGCGGCGGGCCACGAACAGATCGCCGCGCTCGACCGCGCGCGAGTCGTGGCGCACTCCGGAGATGCGCACCGACGCGTCGCCCACGATCTCGGCTCGCATCGGCAGGTCGCGCGACAGCTCGTCGAGGCGGAGCCCGGCCGATGAAGGAACCGAGCGACCCGACTCCCGGTCGGGCGTCATGACGCCGGCTCGAACACCACCCGCACGGCGCTCCCCCTCGGGGCGGCCGTGCCCGGGGCGGGGCTCTGCCGAACCGCCCGACCCCAGCCCTCGATCCGGGGCACGAAGCCCGCCTTGCTGAGGGCGACCAGCGCGTCGTGCGCGGGCATCCCGGTCGCGTCGGGGACGCGCGCGCCTCCGGGCGGCAGCGGCCCCTGCGCCGTGGGTGGAATCGCGGGCAGCGGGACCGGCTGCGGAGGCTTCATCATCGCCAGCATCGCGTCGGCCGGATCGCTGTCGCGCTTGACGGAGCTGATCTTTCCGGCGCCACCGGCGCTGCCGGGGCTGGAGGATGGTGTGACGCCCAGATACCGCAAGCTCGCCTCGGAGACGCGGCGGAACACGGGGCCCGCCAGGTCCCCTCCATAGCGACCGATCATGGGCTCGTCGAGCACCACCGTGACCACGAGCCGCGGGTGCTCCGCGGGCACGAAGCCGGCGAAGACGGCGGTGAACCGGTCGGTCGAGTACTTGCCCGTCGCCGGATCGACCTTCTGCGCGGTCGACGTCTTCCCGGCCACACGGTAGCCGGGGATCGCCGCTTCGACCGCGGTTCCCCCGTCTTCGGTGACGGCGGTCAGCATCTCGGCCACCGTCCGCGCGACGCCCGGGGGGATCGCCTCGCGACGCACGTGGACGCTCGACTCGCGCACGATCGCGCCGCGCCCGTCGGTCACCTTCTTCACGAGGATCGGCTCGAGGAGCCGGCCGCCGTTGGCGATGGCGCCCATCGCCATGGCGAGCTGCAGCGTGGTGACGCTGATCCCCTGGCCGAAGCTGGCGCTCGCGGTCTCGGCGTCGTACCAGGCGCGGCCCTGCGGGCGCAGGACGCCCGAGGCCTCGCCCGGGAGCGTGATGCCGGTCGGCTCGCCGAAGCCGAAGCGACGGTAGGTCGCGTAGAGCGAGGGCTCGCCGAGCTGCAGGCCGATCTTCAGGGCTCCGATGTTCGAGCTCTTCGCGAGGATCTGCGTCGGCGACAGCACGTCGTTGAGGTGCGTGTCGTGGATGGTGATGCCGCCGATCTGGTAGATGCCGTGCTCGCAGTTGATCGAGTCGGTCGGCTTGAGCGTCCCCGCGGCGAGCGCGCCGGCCATGAGGAACGGCTTCATGACCGACCCGGGCTCGAAGCGGTCGCTCACGACCCGATCGCGGCGCCCGTCGACGTCGCTCTCGGTGTAGTCGTTCGGGTTGTACCCGGGGACGCTCGCCAGCGCGAGGATCTCGCCCGTCGAGGGATCGACGACGGCGAGGGAGCCGCCCTTCGTCTCGTAGGTGCGCATCGCCGCGTCGAGCTCGCGCTCGGCCACGTGCTGGATGCCCTCGTCGATCGTGAGGACGACGTCGTTGCCCTGGAGGGCCTGGGTCTCCTCGCCTCCCTCGAAGATGAGGCGCCCGCTCCGGTCGCGCAGGCCGCGGACCTCCTCGACCTTGCCGCGCAGGTCTTCGTCGAGGGCGAGCTCGAGCCCGTCCTTGCCTTGCGCGTCGGGCGCCACGAACCCGAGGACGGGGCCCGCCAGCTCGCGGCCGGGGTAGTAGCGGTGGCCCTCGCCTTCGATGGAGAAACCCCGGACGGGGTGGGGCTGGCGCTTCGCGTCAGCCAGATCGCGGACCGCCTCGGCCTCGTCGCCGGTGATGCGACGCTTGATCCACGCGAACCGCCGGCGCGTCGCCAGCTTGGCGTAGACGTCGTTCGCGTCGAGGGAGAGCGCTTTGGCGATCCGGGCGGAGGCGTCGCGCAGCGCCGTCTCCTGGGCCGCGTCGCCTTCGACGCCGCGGAGGAGCTCGACGGCGTCGGCGCTCACGCTAGGGACTTCGATGCTCACGGCGAGCGACGCGCCGTTGCGGTCGTAGAGGGTGCCCCGCTTCGGCTCGACGTGCAGGCGGCGCTGGCGCTGCTTCTCGGCCATGTCGCGCCACTCGGGGGCGTCTTCGACCTGGACGCGCCAGGCGCTGGAGACGATGCCGCCGAGGGCGAGGCCCATGACGCCGCAAAGGACCCCCATGCGCGTGCGGATCCACCGAGCGCGACGGGGGTCGAGGTTCTTCACGGCAGCGCGCCGTTCAGGCCGACCGCGGTCGGCGGCTGCGCGACGGGCGCGGCCTCGTTCGCGGCCGTCTGCGGGAGAGCGGGGAGCGCGACGATTCGCTCGGGCGGCGGAGGCTCCATCCCGAGGAGCGTCCGCGCCACGATCTCGACGCGCTCGGGGGTCTTGTAGCTCGCGGACTCGAGCTCGAGGACGCGCCGCACTTCCCGGAGGTGCGCTTGCTCCTGGCGGACGCGCCCGAGCTCGTAGCCGAGCTGCACGGTGCGCCCGCGGAGCGCGAGGTGCACCACGAACGCGCTCACCGTGGCCATCACCGCGAGGGTCCATAGCGGAAGGAACGCCGGGCGAGCGGGACTCATTCGCCCTCCGCCGACGCGACCGGTCCGGGTTCACGGCGAGCGACCCGGAGCTTGGCGCTCCGCGCTCGGCTGTTCATGGCGCACTCTTCGTCGGTGGGGACCTGCGGCTTCTTGGTCGTCGGCCTCCAGGGCTCGACGGCGAAGGCGCGCTTCACGAGGCGATCCTCGAGAGACTGGAACGAGAGGATCGCGGCGTGACCGCCGTCGTCGACGACCTCCGGCAACGAGGCCAGGAGCGCGGCGAGCTGGTCGAGCTCGCCGTTGACCGCGATGCGAATGGCCTGAAAGCTCCGGGTGGCGGGGTCGATGCCCCCGACGCGGACCGGGCCGACCGCGCGCACGATCGCGCGGCGGAGATCGAGCGTGGTGTGGAGCTCGTGGGCCAGCAGCGCCTTCTTGATGCTGCGGGCGATGCGGCGCGAGCGGCGCTCGTCGCCGTACTCGTAGATGACGTTCGCGAGCTCGTCGTCGGACAGGCGATCGATGAGCTCGAGCGCGGTCTCGCCGCTCTCGCGGTCCATGCGCATGTCGATCGGTCCTTCGCGGCGGAAGCTCATGCCGCGCTCCGGGTCGTCGAGCTGGGGGGAGCTGACGCCGAGATCGGCGACGAGCCCGTCGACGCGACCGATGCCGAGGAGATCGAGCTGCTCGCGAACGGCGGAGAACGGCGCCTGGACGAGGGTGACGCGGTCGGCGACGGGGGCGAGGCGCTCACGCGCCGCTTCGATGGCGACGGGATCGCGATCGAAGGCGACGATGCGCGCCCTTGGTTCGACCTCGAGGAGGGCGATGGTGTGGCCACCGCCGCCGAACGTGACGTCGACGTAGACCCCGCCGGCGCGCGGCGCGATCGCCCGCACGATCTCGTCTCGCATGACGGTCGCGTGCTCGAAGCGCTTCACGTCGGTCACCTCGTCGAAGTCATCGCGCCATACCCATTCGTCTGGCTCCATGAGTAGCCCCGGCAAGGCAAGCTGCAGGTTGCTCATAGCCCCAGCTCCGCGAGTCGGGCCGCCATGTCGCGTCGCTCGGCGTCGGTGGTCTCGAAGTGCCGGGCCCACTCTTCTTTGTCCCAGAGCTCGGCGTAGCGACCCGCGCCCGCCCAGAGCGCCTCTTTCTTGAGGTGCGCGTGGTCGCGGAGGGTCGGCGGCACCAGGATGCGGCCGACGTCGTCGATCTCGCACTCGACGGCCCCGGAGACGTAGATGCGCTTCAGCTTCTGCACCGCCCGGTCGAACTGCGGCAGCTTCGCGAGGCGCTCCTCGAACGCGGCCCACTCGCTGCCCGTGTAGGCGACGAGGCACGGATCGAGCGCGCTCGTGAGGACGATGCGCCGCTCACCCGCTGCTGCGAGCACGTCGCGATAGCGAGCCGGCACGCTGGTGCGGCCCTTCGCGTCGATCGTGTGCTCGTAACGCCCGCGGAACATCGACGCGCTTCATCTCCACCGCCGCACCGTCGCGGCTTGGCACTTCTTGCCACGATCTCCCACGTACACTGGCGACGGTATGGTTCGAGGCCCCGAGTGTCAATATTTCTCGGCACCTACACGCATGGCGAAGCCTGCACCTTCGCGCAGGTATCGAGCGGCGGACAAGGAACCGGCGCGGGCGCGAGGGAGAGGGAGATTGGCCGAAGAGGCGCCTAGGGCGCAGAGGGACGAGGGGTTCGGCCGTCCGTGGAATCGCGCCGTGAATGAACAGTGAGGTCGGGGGCGGCGGCCGCTGCGCGAAGCGTGCTCCGAACGCCTCCCCCTTTCTGCTCTCTGCGCCTCTGCGGCCAATCTCTCGATCGCGCGCCGAGGGCTTACCTGGCGAGGACGTGCTTGGCGATGACCATGCGCTGGATCTCGCTGGTGCCTTCGCCGATTTCGCAGAGCTTCGCGTCGCGGAGGTGTCGCTCGACGTCGAACTCGCGGACGTAGCCGTAGCCGCCGTGCACCTGGACGGCCATGTTGCACGCGCGCGTCGCGGCCTCGCTCGCGAAGAGCTTGGCCATGGCGGCGGCCTGCGAGTGCGGCTCGCCGCGATCGGCGAGCCATGCGGCTCGCTGAACCAGGAGCGCCGACGCGTCGAGCTCGGTCTTCGCGTCGGCCAGCATGAACTGGATGGCCTGGAACTCTCCGATGGCGCGACCGAACGCGCGCCGCTCCTTCGCGTAGGCCGTCGCCTTCTCGAGCGCCCCGTACCCGAGGCCGAGCGCCATGGCCCCGATCGAGATGCGCCCGCGGTCGAGGATGCGCATCGTGTCGCCGAAGCCCCGGCCCACTTCGCCGACGCGCTGCGAGTCGGCCACGTGAACGTTCTCGAACGCGAGCTCCGCGGTGTCGCTCGACCGGCAGCCCAGCTTCAGCAGGTGCTTGGACGCGGTGAACCCGGGCGTGCCGTGCTCGACGACGAACGCCGTGATGCCCATTTGCTTGGCCACCGACCCGTCGGTGCGCGCGAGCACCACGCAGAAGCCGCCCACCGACCCCTGGGTGATGAACGCCTTGGCCCCGTTGAGCAGCCAGCCGTCGCCGTCGCGCCGCGCAGTCATCTGGAGGGCCGCCGAGTCGCTCCCGCTGCCGGGCTCCGTCAGCGCCCAGGCCGCGAGCCATCGCCCGCTCGCCGCCGCGGGCAGGTATTTCCGCTTCTGCGGCTCGCTCCCGAACGCAAGCAGGTGTCCCGTGCCGAGGCCGTTGTGCGACGCGACCGTCAGCGCCATCGAACCGTCGACCCGCGCGATCTCCTCGACGCAGATGGCGTACGCGAGCGTGTCCATGCCGGAGCCGCCGTACTCCTCGGGGATGCGAATCCCGAGGAGACCCATCGAGGCGAGCTTCGGAACGAGCTCCGCCGGGAACCGCTCTTCGCGATCCCACCGCTGGGCATTCGGGGCGATCTCGGCGTGCGCGAAGTCGCGAACGCTCTGCCGCAGAATGCTGTGCTGCTCGTCGAGCTCGAAGTCCATGAGGCGCGGCCGCTTCGCCCGCTGGCCGGAGACCATGTCAGCGAGGGGTGACCTTCGCAAGCCCGCTGATCTCTTGGCCGCAGATGCAGCGCGAACCGCTCGCTGCCGCTCGCTGCCGCCCGCGACGCACGC
>CALFNG010000331.1 GCA_937902985.1 uncultured Myxococcales bacterium | reverse complement strand
GGATACGGTGCGAAGCAAGGCAGCGTCGATATCGGCCGCCGCCGTCGTGATCGGGCAGCCGCTGCAGGACCAACGCCTCAGGAGAGCTTGACACACTCAAGAGTCGCGTTGCGAAGTTGAAAAGCGCGACGCGTACATCCCCCGCATCGACGATCGGCGCGCGCAGCGACGCCAGCACTCCATCGACGTGCGTGGAGAGTGCGGCGTCAAAGAGCCCCTCCTTATTCCCAAATCGAGCGTAGATCGTCTTTGGCGAGACGCGCGCGGCACGGGCGACTGCATCAATACTTGTGCCCGTAAAGCCACTTTCGTAGAACAGCTTACGCGCGACCTCAAGCAGCGTCGCCTCGTGTTCGGCAAGCGCAGCGGCGGGGATACGCCCCGATGGTTTTTTGAGCCGGTGAACCGCCATAGCGTTGGCAGGAATACGGGGCTGCCACACGGGATTCCTCGTGAAGGGAACGGAACGTTTCCCTTCCGTAAAACCCGGAGGAGCCATGAACACCGTTGCCGCCCCACCCGCCGACTACGCTTTGGAGCCCGCGCCCTCGGAGTCCGTGCGCACCGACGTCGTCGAGTACGGCATGCGTCGAGTGCTTGTTACGGTTGCGGTCATCCTCGGCGCGGTTGTCGAAATCATCGACAGCACAATTGTCAATGTCGCTCTTCCGGACATTCAAGGGAACGTTGGAGCGTCACAAGACCAAGGTGCGTTTATCGTTACGGGCTACATCGTCGCGAACGTGGTCGTGATTCCGCTCTCGCCCTGGCTGCAGCAACGCTTCGGCCGCAAACAATATTTTTTCGCATCGATCGCTATCTTTACGGCCGCCTCGATCATGTGCGGCCTCTCGCACGACCTGTGGACGCTCGTATTCTGGCGCGTCGTTCAGGGCGCCGGAGGCGGCGGTTTGCTCTCGCAGGCGCAAGCGATTCTACGCGAGACATATCCGGTTTCGCAACAAGGAATGGCACAGGGCATCTTTGCTCTTGGCGCGATTGTAGGGCCGACCGTTGGGCCGGTTATGGGCGGCCTCATCACCGACAACGCCTCGTGGCAGTGGTGTTTCTTCGTCAACGTACCGATCGGGATCGTCGCCGCGACGCTAACCCTGCTGTTCTTACGTAATCCCGAAGCACCGCGCGCGACGCCGCTTGACGGCGTCGGCCTCGCGCTGCTGGCGCTGGGCCTCGGATCGCTGCAATACGTGCTCGATCAAGGCCAGGAGAAAGATTGGTTCGGGAACGACGTGATCGTGCAGCTCTCGATGGCCGCCACCGTCGCGCTCGTCGGATTTGTCTGCTGGGAGCTGTTCTTCGCAAAGCGGCCCGTCGTCGATCTCACGATTCTGCGCTATCAAACGGTTTGGGCGGGATCGTTGCTGGGCCTGGTGCTCGGTATCACGCTGCTCGGGAGCTTGATCACCCTTCCGCAGTACGCTCAAGGCCCGCTCGGCTTCACAGCGACGCTTTCGGGCGAGTTGATCCTGGTCTGCGCCGTACCGGTCATGCTCTTCACGCAACTCGGCGCGCGGCTGGCGTCAAGTGGGCGCCTCGATCCGCGCATTCAGATTGGTTTCGGGTTCCTGTGCATCAGCGCCTCGAATTGGCTGCTCGCCGGAGTGACGACGCCTGTATCGTCGTTTTGGACGTTCGTCCCCTCGCTGGCGCTCGGTGGCGTTGGGCTTTCGCAAGTGTTCGTTCCGCTCTCGCTCGCCATATTCGGGAGCGTGCCTCCGGACGAAGTACCCAAAGCGTCGGCAATGTTCAATCTCGCACGTCAGCTCGGCGGGAGCATCGCGACCGCGGTGCTCCTGACTCTCATTTCCGTCAGCACCGCGACGCACCAGACGCTTCTGGCCGCCGAAGTGGAGCTCTCTCGGCCGGTCATCCGCGACTTTATCGCGCCACGCGGTTCGATGTCCAAATCGGCCCTCGCGACCCTTCGCGGACTCGTCGGGACTCAAGCGACGGTGCTCGCATACGCGGATGCCAACCGCGCTTCCGCACTCGTGACACTGTTGCTGACGCCACTCGTCCTCGTGCTCAAGAAGCCATCGCGGCAAGCCAATGTCGTCGCAGAGTAGCCGCTCCGCTCACAAGCCTGCAGCGACAACCAGTTCAACTTGCTGAGGTGATGAAATGACGCAATCCGAAGAGGTAACGACCACAGTCTGCATCGTCGGCGGGGGGCCGGCGGGCATGATGCTCGGCGTACTGCTTGCGCGGTCCGGCATCGAGGTCGTCGTGCTAGAGAAATACGCGGATTTCTTCCGCGACTTTCGAGGCGACACGATCCATACTTCCACCCTACAGATGATGGACGAACTCGGATGGCTCGAGGCGTTCCTCGCACTCCGTCACGACGAGCTGCAGGTCGCTACCGCTATGTTCGGCCAAACGATTCCGCTTGCCGACTTCACCCGTCTTCCAACACGCTGCAAGTTCCTCGCGTACACGCCGCAATGGGACTTCCTCAATTTCTTAGCTGAGCGCGGGAAGCGTTACCCAACCTTCCGGGTCTTGATGGAGACGTCTGGAACAGACCTCATCGAGATCGGAAGAGCGTCGTGTAGGGAAAGAGTGTAGATCT
>CALFNG010000330.1 GCA_937902985.1 uncultured Myxococcales bacterium | reverse complement strand
GACGCCCGGATCAAACTGCGCCGCCTCTACCCTTCCATGTCGTAGATTCGAGGTACTAGCCCTCTGGTACGTGCTCGTCACGCTCGGTTCGTTCCTCGTGGCGGCCGCGGTCTTCGCCTTCCGAATGCAGGCCTCGATGCAGCGCGACGGCCAGCGGTCGGCCGAGACCGCGCTCGAGCGCTACCGCGGGGCGCTCGAGAGCGGGGGCACGGACGCCTTGCAATCGATGTTCGATTGCTCGCCGAGCCCCCGGCCCAGTCTGGCGCTCCGCCTGACCGACGAGCGCGACATCGAGCTCTTCGGCGTCTCGTCCGACGAGGCGTCCCGGCGCGCGGCGGTCGGGTCGCCGGACCAGGGTGCGCTCGCGATGGGTCCCCTCGAGTGGCACGTCGCCCGCGCGGAAGTCTCGCAGAAGAGGCTTCTCTCGCTCGCGCTTCACGACGAGCCCGCGGATCGCCTGTGGCGCGAGCTTCGCGAGACCTCGTGGATCATCTTCGTCCTCGGCCTCGGGCTCGCGATCCTCGGTGCCCTTTTCATCACGCGCCGCACCCTGCGGCCGGTGACGGATCTGGCCCGCGCGACGCAGCGGATCGTCGAGTCGGGCGACCTCGGTCTGCGGGTGCCGATGCGACCTTCTTCCGACGAGCTCGCGCAGCTGACGCAGCTCTTCAACCGCATGCTGGCAAAGAACGAGGGCCTCGTGAAGACGATGCGAGAGTCTCTCGACTACGTGGCTCACGATCTCCGCACGCCCCTCACGCGCCTTCGCGCGGGCGCGGAGCTCGCCCTGCGCGGGGACCGTGCGCCGCCGGACGCGCCAGACGACGTGGCCCGGGAGCGTGACGCGCTGGCCGAGGTCATCGAGGAGTCGGACCGGGTGCTCGCGATGCTGACCACGCTGACGGACATCGTCGAAGCCGAGGCCGGCGCAATGCGGCTCGACAAGCACACCGAGGATCTCGGGACGATCGCGCGCGAGGCCGTCGACCTCTACGATTTCGTCGCCAAGGACGCGGGCGTCAGCGTCGTGACCCACCTCGGCAGCGACGCCAAGATCGTCGCCGATCGACGCCGCATCGCGCAGGCCTGCGCCAACCTGATCGACAACGCCATCAAGTACACGCCCTCGGGCGGCCGGGTCGAGGTGTCGGTCCTCACCGACGGGGCCTGGGCCGTCCTTCGAATCGCGGACACTGGCATCGGCATCGGAACCGAGGATCGAGGACGCGTATGGGAGCGTCTTTTCCGGGCCGACCGGAGCCGCGGCGAACGCGGGCTCGGGCTCGGTCTCTCGCTGGTGAAGGCG
Source organism: uncultured Myxococcales bacterium (assembly GCA_937902985.1). GTDB lineage: Bacteria > Myxococcota_A > Polyangia > Polyangiales > Polyangiaceae > Palsa-1150. The sequence continues at coordinate 1,002 of CALFNG010000330.1, read as the reverse complement.
GTCATCGAGGCGCACGGCGGCAAGGTCGGCTTGAAGAGCGAGGTGGGCGCGGGGTCGACGTTCAAGGTCCGCCTTCTGCGGGTCCCGTCCTGAGGACGCCCCGCGCGATCATCCGTCCGCGAAGAGCTCGATGCCCTCGCGGTGCGATCGAAGTGACGGTTTCTGCGCCACCTGACGCCTCCATCGTGGAGAGTACCTTCAAGGTGTCCCCCGCAGTAGCTACGGTGGACGGAGCGGCCATGATCGAGCCCATGCGTGAGCTGGTTCCGAACCTCCTCTGGGTGAAGGAGCACCCCGTGCGGCTCGCTGGCTGCCGGTTTCTGACGCGGATGACCGTGCTGCGGCTCGAAGCGGGGTTGTGCCTTCACTCCCCCGTTGAGATCGACGCGCGGCTCCGTTCCGCCATCGAAAGGCTCGGCGACGTGCGCGTGATCATCGCGCCGAGCACGTTCCACCACTTGTTCGTGGCGAGCGCCCAGCGGGCAGTCCCTGCCGCGCGTACCTACGCCATCGAGGGGCTCGACAGGAAGCGGAAGGATCTGCGGTTCGACGAACTTCTCGGCGACGCAGCCTCGGCCGTCTGGGCGGGCCAGTTGGACCAGGTTGTGATCGGCAACGCCATCATGCGCGAGGTCGGGTTCCTTCATCGTGCGAGCCGCACGCTCGTCGCCACGGATCTCGTCGAGAACTTCCGCGACGGCACGCCCGGCACCAACGCCGTTCTCCGAGCGTGCATGCGCATGTTTGGCATGTGGGGCCGGCCACGTCCGGCTCCCGAGCTGCGCCTGTTCACGCGCGATCGGAGGGCCGCTGGTCTCGCGCTCGAACGGCTTCTCGCCTGGGACTTCGATCGCGCCATCATCGCGCACGGCGAGATACTCGATCGCGATCCCAAAAAGGTCATCCGCGAGGCGTGGGGGTGGATCCTCGACGGGTGACGGCGGCGACCTAGCACTACTCTGCCGAAAACTTTTCCATTCGGACCGGTCCGTGCGAATCGGG
>CALFNG010000329.1 GCA_937902985.1 uncultured Myxococcales bacterium | reverse complement strand
TGCGCGCCACCTGCCCTTCGAACAGCTCGTGCACGCACAGGTCGTGCGGATACGATGCCGCCGTCGCGTTCCACTGGACCAGCACCCGGTAACGATCCGCCTCACTCAGGAGGCGATACCCATCGATGCAGGCTTCGGGAGCCTCGACGACCTGCTCCAGAAGGCCAATGTATTGCCGTCCCATCTGCTCGACGCGATCGGCTTCGAACAGGTCCGCGCTGTACTCCAGGGTTCCGACGAGCGCGCCCCGTGTGTGCGTCATGAACAGCGACAGTTCGTACTTCGCGATCGGCAAGCCGGGATCGAGCATTTCCACGGTGATCCCGGCCATCGGGCGTCGGGGTTCGGGCGCCTCGTGGAGATCGAACATCACCTGGAAGATGGGCGATCGACGCAAATCGCGATCGGGGCGCAGGTCCTCGACCAGGACTTCGAACGGCAGCTCGTGGTGCGCGTGGGCCGCGAGAAGCACCTTGCGCAGGCGCTTCGTGAGCTCGGCGAACGAAGGCCTCCCCGCGAGGTCGGCTCGTATGGGCAGGGTGTTGACGAAGAACCCCACGAGCCCGTCGAGCTCTCCCCTGCCGCGGTTCGCGTGCGGCGTCCCCACGATGATGTCGGTCTGACCCGTCAGTCGGGCGAGCAAGGTCTGAAACGCAGCGAGGAGTAGGACGTGGAGGGTCGCTCCCTGCGCCCGACAAAGGGTGCCCAGCCTTTCCGTCAGCTCGTCGCTTACCTGGAACTCGTGCCTCCCGCCCCTGTGGGTGACCCGTGCACCGCGCGGATGGTCCGGCACGAGCTCCAGGAACGTTCGAGCGTCGCGCAGATTCTCCCGCCAGTGCTCGAGTTCGCTCTCGAGATCGCCCTCGCGCAGCCGACGCCTTTGCCAGACGGCGTAGTCGGAATACTGGATCGCCAGCTCCGACAAAGGACTGGGGTGACCGAGCCGGTACGCCTCGTAAAGGCGGGTCACCTCGTCCATCAGAATGCCCATCGACCAGGCGTCCGCCGCGATGTGATGGATCACGATCACGAGAACGTGGTCCTCCGCTCCGATCCGGAGGAGCGTGAACCGGTACATCGGGGCGGCGCCGAGGTCGAAGTGAAGGTTCGCCGCTTCGCGCACACGTTCCAGCCAGGACTCGCCGGCGTCCTCGACCACCCATCGCAACGGCTCCCACTCGGCCACCTGCTGAAAGGGCTCGCCCTCCACCGCGCGGATGCACGTCCGCAGGACCTCGTGACGTCGAACGACCTCGCCGAGCGCGCGCGAGAGCGCGTCCACGTCGAGGGCTCCTCGCAGCCTGGCGACCAGAGGAACGTTGTACGTCGCGAGCCCCTGGTCGAGCTGATCGATGATCCACAGACGCCGCTGTCCGAACGACGTCGGCTGGAGCTCTGTGGAGCGCCCCGCGCGCGCACCCGCGGGCACCACGTCGAGGCCCCTGCCGGCATCGCCACCGCGCTGCGCCCGCTCGAGGCGGACCGACAGTTCGGCCACCGTCGGGCACTCGAAGACCCACCGCAGCGGAACGGGAACCCCCAGGACGTCGCGTATCTTCGAGATCGCCCTCATCGCCGCGAGCGAGTGCCCGCCGAGCTCGAAGAAGTGATCGTCCCTGCCGAGCGGCGGAGCTCCCAGGACGTCGCCCATCGCCTGGGCGATGGCCATCTCGAGAGCGGTGCTCGCGGCGGCCGACCGCGCCGCGGGTGCGTCCGGAGCGTTGAGCGCTCGCCGATCGATCTTGCCGTTGGCGCCGAGCGGCAGCCTGGCGAGCTGCACGAACGCCGAGGGCACCATGTACCCGGGCAGCCGCTCGAGGCTCCAGGCGCGAAGCTCGCCGGAATCCAGAGCGTGATCGCTGGTGACGTAGGCCACGAGACGCTTCCCCGACGCACGTGCGCCGCCACGTCTGTCGCTCTCGGAGTGAGCCACGACCGCGACCTGCCGGGCGAGGGGGTGTGCCGCCAGCACGAGCTCCACTTCGTCGAGCTCGATCCGGAAGCCGCGGAGCTTCACCTGTCGATCGCCGCGGCCGAGAAACTCGAGAGTGCCGTCGCTCTTCCAGCGACCTCGGTCCCCCGTTCGGTAGAGGCGCTCGCCGTCTCCGCGAGGGTCCGCGACGAACTTCTCCGCCGTCAGTTCGGGTCGACCGACGTAGCCCCGCGCGAGGCCCTTTCCCCCGATGCAAATCTCCCCAACCGCCCCGCGCGGAACCGGGCGCAAGTCGCGGTCGAGCAGCTCCACACGCGTGTGCTCGATCGGCCGTCCGATCGGAATGCTCTCGGTCGCGGCGGGCACCTCCCGTACCCAGTGGCAGGCGCTGAACGTCGTGCACTCGGTGGGGCCGTAGCCGTTCACCACGCGGCATTCACGATGCGCCTCGCGCAAGGCGCGTACGTGCTCCACCGAGAGCACATCTCCGCCGGCCAGAAGGTTGCGAACGCCTCGCAGTGCGTCGAGCCGGCGGTCGATCAGCTCCGCGAAGATGCCCGCCGACAGCCAGGCCGCAGTGATTCCCTCCGTTTCGATGAAGTCGCCCAGCTCGTCGAGGGTGGTGTCGACTGGCGCGATCGCCAGGCATGCCCCGTTCAAGAGCGCCCCCCAGATCTCGAAGGTCGACGCGTCGAAGGACGGCGGCGCGTACTGCAAGACGACGTCGCTGGATCCCACTGCGGCGTAGGCCACGTCGCAGACCGTGCGAGCGACGCCGGCGTGGGTCACGGCGACGCCCTTGGGCTGCCCCGTCGACCCCGACGTGAACGTCACGTACGCGAGTGCATCTCCCCGATCGAGTCCCTGGAACCCGCCTTCCACCTGGGGCGCGAAGGCGCACGCCGGCGTGACGGGGGTGAGCCCGAGCGCCTCGAGGCGCGGCGCCGTCGCGGCGTCGGTGACGACCAGGGCGGCACCGGCGACGCGGGCTACGAACTGGACGCGCGCATCGGGAAGCCCGGGGTCGATGGGGACGTAGGCGCCGCCCGCGATCACGATCCCCAGCAGCGTCGCGACGAGCTCACCCGATCGTGGGAGGCAGACGGCGACCGGCGTCTCCGGTCCGACCCCCGATGCGCGGAGCTCGTTCGCGATCGCGCGGGCGCGCCCGGCCAGCTCTCCGTACGACCAGGTGCGCTGCGCCTCGCGAATCGCCAGGGCCCGGGGGCACCGGTCCGCGACGGAAACGAAGAGCGCGCCGATGTTCGCCGGCTCCGGAAGGGTGCTCACCCTCCCGGCGGACAGTGCATCGAGCTCGGCCTGCGCCTCGGGGGACGGGGCGGCGAGGTCCGAGCACCGGCGGCTGGCGTCGATGCCAGCTCCTTCCAGGATGGTCCCCAGGTGCGCGGCCATCCGCTCGATGGTCCCGCGGTCGAACAGGTCCGCGTTGTATTCGAAGAGGGCGTCGAGGCCTCCTTCGCCCTCTTGCATGTTGAGCGTCAGGTCGAACTTCGCCGTCGTCGACCCTAGGTCCAGGCTCTCGATCGTCACGTCACCGAGCGACGCCCGGGCCGCCGGCGCGTTCTGGAGCGAGAGGACGACCTGAAAGACCGGCGGCCGATCGAGGCGTCGCTCCACGCCGAGGCGGTCGAGGAGCAGCTCGAAAGGGACGTCCTGGTGGGCGTACGCGCCCAGCGCCACTTCCCGTACCCGCTCGAGCAAGGCCGCGAATGCCGGATCGTCGTCGACGTCGACGCGCATCGCGACGTTGTTCACGAAGAACCCGATGAGCGGCTCCGCCTCGACCCGGTTCCTGTTCGCGACAGGGGTCCCGATGACGATATCCGTGTCCCCGCTGTGCCCGTGGAGTAGCACGGCGAAGCTCGCCAGGAGCGTCATGTACAAAGTCGCCCCGTGTCGCTCGGCCAGCGCGTGGAGTCGCGACACGACCGCGGACGAGAAGGTCACCGCGTGACCCGCGCCAGCGAAGGTCTGAACGGCGGACCGCGGACGATCCAGCGGGAGGTCGATACCGGCGGGCGCCGCGGCCAGCGCAGCCCGCCAGTACGAGATCTGCGCGTCGACGTCGCCGCCCTCCACGCGGGCTCGCTGCCACTGGGCGTAATCGACGTATTGAATGGGCAGCTCGGGCAGAGCCGCCGGCGTGCCGGCGAGGACGGCTCGATAGAGCTCACTGACCTCGGCTACGAGGATGGACGCCGACCACGCGTCGGCCACGACGTGGTGCATCGTGATGACGGCCACGTGTCGCTGTGCGTCCAGGCGGACGACCTTGGCCCGCAAGAGCGGGGGCCTCGACCAGTCGAAGTCGCGCGTCCGCTCGCCTTCGATCAGGTCCTCGAGCGCCTGCCCCGAATCCGCGAGCGACGCGCCTTCCCAGTCGACGAGGTCGAACTGCAGCGAGGCCCGGGGCAGGATGCGCTGTCTCGGCTCCTCCGCCTCGAGGACGATGGCCGTACGCAGCACTTCATGCCGGTCGATCACCCCCTGGAGGGCGTCGCGCAGCACGCCCACCTCGAGTGGTCCGGTGAGCCGGAGCGCGTGGATGACGTGGTAGGCCGACGCAGCGGACGCGAGTTGCTCGACGAACCATAGCCTCTCCTGCCCGAACGAGAGGCGATGGAGCATCGAGCGGTCCACCCGCTCGATGCCGGCCGGCGCGACCACCTCGCCGCGGACGCTCTCGATGGCGACCGCCATCGCCCGGACGGTCGGCGATTGAAAGATTTCGCGCAGCGGAAGTTCGACCTTCAGCTCATCGCGAATACGCGACGCCAGCTGCGTGGCGAGCAGCGAGTGCCCGCCCTTGTCGAAGAAGTTGTCGGAGGGGCCGATCGAACCGGCGCCGAGGAGCTCGGTCATCATCCGGGCGACCGCACGTTCGATCGGCGTACTCGGCCCCGCGTCGGTACCGTCGGAACGGTCGTTTTCGACCGTAAGCGCGGCAACGTCGATCTTGCCGTTGGGTGTGCGCGGGAAGGACGCCAGCGGGGGAAGGATCCGCGGGACCATGTGCGCCGGCAGACGTCGGGCGATGGCGTCGCGAAGCTCGCGCGGCGTCGGGACGGTGGTCGCGTCCGTTCTGGCCGTCCAGAACGCGACCAGCGCCCGATTCGCGAGTTCGCCCCGCACCACCACGAGCGCCTGCCCCACCGCGGGGTGCGACTCCATCGCGGCGCGTACCTCGCCCAGCTCCACGCGATACCCGCGCAGTTTGACCTGCTGGTCCGTCCGACCGAGGTACTGGAACGTGCCGTCGCGAAGCAGTCGCGCGCGGTCGCCGGTGCGGTACATCCGCCGGCCCGGTGCTCCCCAGGGATCGGGCCGGAATCGATCCGACGTCAGGTCCGCCTTTGCGTGATAGCCCCGCGCGAGTCCATCGCCCGCGATCCACAGCTCGCCCGGCGCCCCAAGCGGTGCCGGCTCGAGCTCCTCGTCCAGCACCCGCAGACTCGTGCCGCCGAGCGGTCGCCCCACGTTCGGCGGCCACGTCCGGTCCTGGCATCGAAGGAGACTGGCGCAGACCGTCGCTTCGGTCGGGCCATACCCGTTGAAGAGCGAGCGACCCAGCGCCCAGTACCTCGCGAGCTCCTCGGGGCACGCCTCGCCGGCCACGATGATCGTCTCGAGCGCCGGGAGTGGCTCCCGTGGGAGGACGGCCAGCGACGACGGCGGCAGGGTGACCACCGTGATCCGGCGCTCGTTCAGATAGCGCAGCAGATCCGGCCCAGGATGGGTCTCGCTCGCGCTCCCGCAGTCGAGCCTCGCACCCTTCGCCAGCGCCATGAAGATCTCGGACACCGAGGCGTCGAAGGCGAGCGAGGACAGCTGGGCCACCCGATCGTGAGCCCGCACCGCGAAGGCGGCCGTCTGCTCTTCGACCAGCCGACTCAGCGACGCGTGCCCGACGACGACGCCCTTCGGGACACCGGTCGAGCCCGACGTGTAGATGACGTACGCGGCATTTGCGCCGCTCGCTCGCGCGTGCGGGGGCGGCCCGTCCGAGAGCGTCAGCTCCTCGAGCGTGGCGGCCGGCTTTCCCACCTCGGGCAGATTGTCGGCGCACGCCGGCGACGTGACGATCACGTCGACGTCGGCGTCGAGCAGGATGAAAGAAAGGCGCTCGGGCGGGTACGCCAGGTCGAGGGGGACGTACGCCGCTCCCGCCTTCATCACCCCGAGAATCGCGATGACGGCGGGCACCGAACGGGGCAGCGCCACGCCGACGCGCGACTCGAGCCCGATTCCCAGGGTCGTCAGTCCGATCGCGACCCGGGTGGCTCGTCGATCGAGCTCCGCGTACGTGATCGTCTCGTCGGGGTCGGAGACCGCGATTGCCTCGGGGGTTGCCGCAGCCTGGGCGGCCACGCATTCGTGCACGCAAGGCAGCGGCCGCGCGTCGTGCGAAGGGCCGCGGCCGAGCGCGACGATCGACGACCGCTCGGCGTCGGTGATCAGCGGAATGGACCCGACCCGGATTCCCGGATCGCTCACCGCGGCGCGCAGGACCCGTTCGAACTGCCGGGCGAACTGAACGATCGTCTCGCGGTCGAAGAGGTCCGCGTTGTACTCGAACGTCGCCGCCAGCTCGTCGGAGCTCTGGTCCACGCCGATCCAGAGGTCGTTCTTGGCGGCGTGCACGCCGAGGTTCATCCAGTGGAGCCTCAGCGACCTGAGTACGAGCTCCGCCGTGGGCGCGTTCTGCAGCGCGAAGACGATTTGAAAGAGGGGCCCGCGGCTCTGGTCACGCGCGGGGGCGACCGCCTCGACGATCTGCTCGAACGGGAGGTCCTGGTGCTCGTAAGCGTCGAGCGCCACCTGCTTCACCCGCGCGATCAGCGCGCGGACACTCGCCTCACGGTCGACCAGGATCCGCAGCGGCAGCGGATTGAGAAAGCAGCCAATCAGCTGCTCGAGCTGTGGCCGCGAACGCGTCGCGACCGGCGAGCCGACGACCAGATCCTTCTGGCCCGTGCGCCGGTGCAGGAGCACGCCGATCGCCGCGAGCAGGACCATGTGCAGCGTCGCGCCGCAGTCCCGCGCGAGGTGCTCGAGCTCGCGCAGCAGGTTGCGCCCGAGCACGATGCGGTGCGCGGCCCCGGCGGAGCCTTGCACGGACGGGCGGGGCCGGTCGGTCGGCCAGTCGAGGAACGGCGGGGCCCCCGAGAGCTTCTCTTTCCAGTGCGCGACCAAGCGCTCGCGGTTGGCCCCGGTGAGGAGCTCGCGCTGCCACAGCGTGTAGTCGCCGTACTGCAGGCCAAGCGGCGGGATCTCCTCGACGTCGGACCCGGTCTCGAGCGCGCGCAGGTTCGCCTCGTACAAGCGCCCGATCTCGTTCACCAGGATTCCGAGAGACCACGCGTCGCAGATCGCGTGATGCACGCACAGGGCGAGCACGTGCTCCCCCGGCGTCGTCGGGCGCAGCAGGACGACCCGCCACAGGGGGCCACGGGCGAGATCGAAGGGGCGCCTCGCAAAAGCCTCGATCCACGCGGCGCGCGCGGCGTCGGAGTCGTCCCCGGGCGCCCAGTCGATCCCGGGAACGTCGACCTTTCCCGGCGCGCTGACGACTTGCACGACGTCGGCCCCCCGCGTCTGGAAGGTGGTACGCAGAGCGTCGTGGCGGGCGACCACGCCCGAGACGGCCCGCTCGAGCGCGACGACCGAAAGCGGGCCCGAGAGACACACCGCCGCCGGCATGTTGTGCGTCGAAGGCAGCAGCTGCTCGAGGAGCCACAGGCGCCGCTGCGCGAACGACAGCGGCACGTCGCCTGCGGCGGGGTAGCGCCGGAGCGGCGGCGCCGCTTCGCCCCCGCCATCCAGCGACGCCATCGCCTGGGCGAGCCCCTCGATCGTCTTCGCCTCGAACAGAAGCCGTACGGGAAGGTCGACGCCGGTGCGTTCCCGGACGCGCGCGACGACGCGCGTTGCCAGGAGCGAGTGGCCGCCGATCGCGAAGAAGTCGTCCTGCACGCCCACGCGGTCGCGGTCGAGGAGCTCGCCCCAGAGGGTCGCGAGGGTCGCCTCCAGGTCGTTTCGCGGCGCCACGTACGTCCCTGCCGAGCCCCTGCGATCGACCTCGCGCAGCGCGCCGCGGTCCACCTTGCCGTTCGGGGTGAGGGGCAGCCTGTCGAGCACGACGATCGCATCGGGCGTCAGGTGCGCCGGAAGATCGGTTGCCAGGCGGCGCCGTAGCTCGTCCGCCCGGGCGTGCCTTCGACGCCTCCGCAGCGGATCGCTGTACGGGCGCACCGCCGACCCGCCGCTCCGGCCGCGCGTCTTCGCATCGCGCGCCGGCACGGCGTCGTGCGCCGACCCATCGAGCAGCTCCCCGAGGGTCGCCGGCCCGTCGGCGTCCGCCATCCAGGCGGCGAGGCTCTGCTCGCGCGCCGATTTGCCGCCGATGTCACGCTCGAACGCCGCGACGTCGGGGGCGACGCGGACCGCGCGGTCGCCGTCGCCGACGTGGAGCACGACGTCGTAGCGGAACTTGTTCATCTCGTTGTCGAGCACACCGTCCTTGGCGCGGAGCTCGACCCGCGCGATCGAGGCGTTCTCCTGCCAGAGGGTCTCGAAGAACGCGGGGGCGACGGACAGCTCTTCGTCGTCTTCCACCCGCCGCGCCACGCTCTGCGCGAAGGCGCTCCGGGTCATCGATCGCGGCGCGTCGTGCGCCTCCACCGACGCGTGGAAGGCCTCGAGGAGGCCGGCGTGGCGCACGTCGCCGAGCCACACTGCACCGCCGACCTCGGTGAGCGCGACGAGCGCGTCGAGGACCGACCGCAGGTACGCCCCATCGGGAAAGTACTGCACGACCGAGTTCACCACGACCGTGTCGATCCGTTCCGCCGCGACGCTCCCGACTTCGTGCGCTGCCGCGCGCGCCAGACGGACGTGACCCAGCCCACGTTCGCCGATCTCGGCGCGCAGTTTGCGAATCGCCACTTCGGAGACGTCGATACCCAGACAGTCCTGGCAGAAGGGCGCGACCCCGAACATGACGAGACCGGTGCCGCAGCCGACTTCGAGGAGCCGCCGCGGCCGGAGCGCGAGGATTCGTGCGACCGAGCGGCTCACCCACTCGAGCATGTGCGGCTCCTCGTACGGGAGCCCCGTGCGACTGTCGACCCACCCGGCCGTATCGAAGCCGGCCTGGCCGGCGCGCGACCCGCGATAGCTCTCGTCGAATACCTGCGACCATTGCTCGACCTGCTCGGCCGTCGCCCGCCCGTCGTCGACGGACGCCCGCTCGTCGTCGGACAGCACGACGTACGCGACGAGGCTCGCCTCTCCGTCGGCCGACGGCTTGACGACGGCAACGGCTTGCTCGACCCCGCTCTGCGCTCGCAGCGCACCCTCGACCTCTCCGAGCTCGATGCGATGTCCGCGGACCTTGACCTGATGATCGAGGCGGCCCAGGTATTCGAGCTCGCCGCCGGGCAGGTAGCGCGCGCGGTCCCCCGTCCGGTACATGCGTCCGCCGGCGTCGAACGGGTTCGGTACGAAGCGCTCCGCCGTCAGGGATGGCCTATCGAGGTAGCCGCGGGCGAGGCCCGCGCCCGCGATGTAGATCTCGCCGACCACGCCGGCCGGGACCGGCTGCACCGCGGGGTCCAGCACGAAGACGCTGGAGTTGGCGATGGCCCGACCGATCGTGGGTTCGCGAACCGCGCCGCGCGGGACCCGCGCGTACGTCGCGTACGTCGTGTACTCCGTCGGACCGTAGAGGTTATTCACGTGCTCGACGGAGCCGGTGGCGTAGAGGCGATTCACGAGCCGGCCCGCCAGGGCCTCGCCCGCCAGGTTGACGGTGCGAACCAGACCAGGCACCCCGCTCGACTCCAGCAGCGCCGATACCGCCGACGGCACGGTGTTCACCAGGATGGGCGTCGTGCCCTGTCCGATGGACGGGAGGTCGAGGGCGTCCTCGACCAGGACAATCGTCTTGCCGAAGGCGAGCGGAAACCACAATTCGAAGATCGAGAGGTCGAAGCAGATGGACGTGGACGCGAGGATCGCCGGGTGCTCGGCGCCGAACTCGTCGAACGCCCAGTGGACGAACGAGTGCGCGGCCCGATGCGTGATCGCGACGCCTTTCGGGATCCCTGTGGAGCCCGACGTGTAAATGACATAAGCGATCTGGTCGGCGTGCACGTCGACCTCGTCGCTCGCGGTCGACGCCGATGACCCAGGGTCGAGGTCGGGCTCGGTCAAGAGGAGCGCGGCTCCGGAGTCGCGCACGATGAACTCGCGCCGGCTCGCCGGGTACCGCGGATCGACCGGAACGTACGCGCCCCCCGCTTTCATGACGGCCAGCATGGCGACCACGAGGTCGATCGAGCGCGCCATCGCCACGGCCACGCGCGTCTCGGCGCGCACGCCTCGTCCACGCAGGCGTGCCGCCATGCTCGCCGCTCTCGCGTCGAGATCGCGGTACGTGACCTGCTCCGATCGCCAGATCAGCGCGACCCCGTCGGGGCATTCTCGGGCCCGGGCCGCGATGAGATCGGGAATCGGCGTGGCTTCTCCGTAAGCGCGCACGGGGCCGGCGCTGGCGCGAACGATCGCGTCGCGATCGATGAGCGGCGCGAGGGGCGCCACGTCGATCGCGATCTCCGGCGTCTCGACCAGCGCTCGAACGAGCTCGCGGTACTGGCGCGCGAAGCCTTCGACGAGCTCCGCGTCGAAGAGGTCCGAATTGTACTCGAACACGCACCCGTAACCGGCGTCGGTCCGGTGGACGAACAGGGTGATATCGAACTTCGACGTGCCAGGGTCGGTCGTGCGCTGGGTGACGACGCAGTCGGGCACGACGCCCCAGGGCGCCGGAGCGTTCTGGAGGACGAACATCACCTGGAACAAGGGCGCGCGCGCGAGGTCGCGGTCCGGCGCCAGCGCCTCGACCACCTGCTCGAAGGGCAAGTCCTGGTGCGCCAGCGCTTCCCACACGGCGTCGCGGACTCGTCCGACGAGGTCGACGAACGTCGAGCCGTGGGGCACCGCCGTGCGAATGACGAGTGTGTTGACGAAGAACCCGATGAGCGGCTCGATCTCCGGCAGGCGCCGGTTCGCCACCGGACTCCCGACGAGCAGGTCCGTCTGACCCGTCTGTCGATGGAGAAGTGCATTGAAGGCCGCCAGCAACGTGACGTACGGGGTCACTCCCCTTTCGCGCGAGAACCGATCGACCGCGTCGCTGAGCGATCCCGGCAGGGCGAACGGACGCAGGGCGCCCGAGAGCGTCTCGACGGCCGGCCGCGGTCGGGACGCAGGCAGCGCGATCTTCGTCTGGCTGCCGGACAGTCGCTTCGTCCAGTACTCGAGCTGCTGCGCGCGCGCGCCGCCCTCGAGCCACGTGCGCTGCCAGACCGCGTAGTCGGCATAGTGAACGGCGAGCGGGGGGAGCCTGGCCGCGACGCGTTCGCCCCGCGCCCGATAGAGTGCGAGCAGATCCGACGCCAGGATCCCGAGCGACCATCCGTCCGCGACGATGTGGTGCACGGTCAGCACCAGCGTGTGCCGCTCGGCTCCGGCCTGGAGCGCGAGAGCGCGCAGAAGCACGTCGTGCGCGAGATCGAACGGCCGTCGTACTTCCGCGCGAATGAGCCGATCGATCTCGCCCCCCGCGGGATCCTCGACGTTGCGGAGCTCGAAGGGCACCGTGACGTTGTCCCGGATCGCCTGGACCGGACGTTCGTCGACCCAGACGAAGTTCGTCCGCAGCGCCTCGTGCCGGAGACACAGAGCGTCCAGCGAGGCGCGCAGCGCCGCCAGGTCCAGCGGGCCCTCGATGTCGAGGGCGATGTTCAGGTTGTAGACGGGCTCGCCGGGCGCGTACCGGTCGAGAAACCAGAGGCGCTCCTGGGCATACGAGAGCAGGAGCTGGCCGTCGCGAGGCGCCGTGAGAATCTCGACCGGGGGCCCGGGCAGGCCGGCCTTCTGTTCGATGGCGCGCGCCAGCGCCGCGAGCGTCCGCGACTCGAAGATCGCCCGGAGCGATATCTCGATGTTCCACTTCTTCTGAATGCGCGCCGCCAGGCGCGTCGCCATGAGCGAGTTGCCGCCTCCGTCGAAGAAGCTCCGGCTTCGAGCGGCCGGATGGCCGAAGAGATCCGCCGCGATCTGCAGGAGCTCGACCTCCGCCGCGCTCTCGGGCCACGAGCTCTCGTCCCGATCGGCGACCGGAGTCGGGGCCGGAAGTCTCTTCCGATCCAGCTTGTTGGTGGCCGTCAGAGGAAATGCGGCGAGCTCGACGAAGTCGCTCGGCACCATGGAGTCGGGCAGGACCGCGCCGACGAAGTCACGCAGGTCCGAGGGGGACGGCCGGGCGAGTCCAGGCTCGCTCGTGTAGTGGGCGACGAGCTTCTGTTCGAGAGGATCGGTCCCCCAGAGGGTCACCGCGGCGAGCGCCACCGCCGGGTGCCTGCGAATCGCGGCCTCGACTTCGCCGAGCTCGATCCTGTGCCCGCGGAGCTTGATCTGCGAGTCGACGCGCCCGAGAAACTCGAGCGCGCCGTCACGCGATAGGCGCGCTCGATCGCCCGTGCGGTACATGCGCTCGCCCTCCCGGAACGGGTTCGGGACGAACTCCGACGCCGTGCGCGCGGGATCACGCCAGTAGCCGCGCGCCAGCCCGTCGCCCGCGAGGTACAGGTCGCCGGCGACGGTTCGCGGCACGGGATCGAGCTCCCCGTCCAGCACGTAGGTCTGCGTGTTCGCCACGGGGGTCCCGATGGCAACCGGCCCGTCGCCCGGGACCACCCGCTGCATGCACGACCAGATCGTCGTCTCGGTGGGGCCGTACATGTTCCAGAGGGCATCGACCCCGCGCGCGAGACGCTGCGCGAGATCGGGATCCAGCGCCTCGCCCCCGCAAAGGGCGGTCAGGCAGAGCGGGAGCTGTCCGGCCTCGAGTAACATCCGATACGTGGCCGGGGTCCCCTGGAAGACGTCTACGGCCCCGGCGCGGAGGGCCTGACCGAGAAGGAATCCGTCGCCCGCCTGGCGCCGCGACGCGATGACGACCGTGGCACCGGTCGTCAGCGGAAGCCAAAGCTCGAGTCCTGCGATATCGAACGCGATCGTGGTCGAGGAGAGCAGCGTGCGACCAGGCCCCAGCCCGAGGCGCGGCCCCAGCGCACCGAGGAGGTTCACGATGCTCCGGTGCTCGATCGCGATTCCTTTCGGTCTTCCCGTCGACCCGGAGGTAAAAAGCACGTAACCGAGGTTCGAAGAAAGAACCCGCCCCTCGAGCGCCCGCTCGTCGACCGCAGGGGCACCGTCGAGCAGGACCAGTGGCGCGAGAGGAAGTCTCCCGGTGAGCTCGCCCCGGGTCACGATGCAGACGGGGCTCGCATCCTCCACCATGCTCGCGAGGCGCTGCGCCGGCATCGACGGCTCGAGCGGAAGGTACGCGCCGCCCGCCTTCCAGACGGCGTACAGAGCGACGACCAGTTCGATCGAGGGTTCGAGACACACCCCGACCAACGTCTCCTCGCCCACGCCCCGCTCCCGGAGCCGGAGAGCGAGCGACGACGCGCGCGCGTCGAGCTCCCGATAGGTGAGGTCGACGTCGTCGCACCGGAGAGCCACTTGGTCGGGGTGACGACGTACCGCGTCCGCCACCAGGCGATGAACGCACGCCGACCGATCGTACGGCTGCTCGGTCGCGTTGAATCGCTCCACGATCGCCACGCGCTCGGGCGCATCGAGCACCGACACCCGCCCGATCGGATCTCCCGCGTGCGCGCAGAGCGCGCCGAGCAGGTGGACGAACCGGGCGGCCATCTGCTCGACGTCCTCGCGCTCGAAAAGCGACGCGTCGTACTCGAACACGCCTTTATGGCCCGACGCGGACCTCTCGAGCTCCAGCGTGAGATCGTACTTCGCGGTGCACAGATCGAGCGGGACGGACTCGCACGACACCCCGCCGAGCCCGACGTTCAGCTCGGGGACCTCACGCCACGAGAAGAGGATCTGGACGAGCGGTGCGCGGCTCGGATCTCGCTTGGACCCGAGCTCTTCGACCAGCATGTCGAAAGGGACGTCCTGATGGGCGTAGGCGTTCAGCGCCTCCTGCCGGACGCGCGCCACCACATCGAGGAACGACGGATCGCCCGAGAGACCGACGCGCAGCGGCAGCACGTTGACGAAGCAGCCGACCATACGCTCGAGCTCGGGCCGGTTACGGTTCAGGATGGGCGTACCGACAATCAGGTCTTTATCGCCCGTGTACTTCGAGACAAATACCGAGAACGCGGCGAGTAGCATCATGTACGGGGTGGCGCCCTGACGCCGGCCCAGCACGTCGCAGGCCGCGACCAGGTCATCGGGCACAACGAAGGGAACGCGCCCGCCCCGCATCTCCTGGACCGGAGGCCGCGGCCCCTTGAAAGGCAGACGGATATCGAACTTGGCCCCCTCGAGGTGGGAGATCCAGTAATTCATCTGCTGCCGGAATTCGTCCGTCTTCGCCCAACGGTGTTGCCACGCGGCGTAGTCGGCGAACTGCAGGTCGAGGGCGGGAAGGTCGGCTGTGCCGCCCTCGGCGTAGGCTCGATAGAGCGCCGCCAGGTCCTGCAGGAGAACGGCCGTCGACCATGCGTCGAGCGCGAGGTGATGAAGCGTGATGAGGAGCACGTGTTCGCTCGGGCCGAGGCGAACGAGCCCGGCTCGCACGAGCTCCCCGCGCGCCAGATCGAAGGGCTTCCTCGCGTCGGTCCGAAGGGTCTCGGCGAGCGATTCCGGCGTGCGTGGAGCCGCCCGCTCCGAGACGTCGAGATCGAGGCGATCCCAGGAGAATCGCGTGCACTCCGCGATCCGGAGCTCGGGCCCGTCGTCGGACGCGACGACCGCCGTTCGCAACACCTCGTGGCGCTCGACGAGGCCGCCGAGCGCGCGGCCTAGCGCGTCTACGTCCAGCTCGCCCCGGAGCCGCAGGACCACGGGCACGTGGTACGCCGGCTCGTCGGTCTGCAGCGTCGACACCAGCCAGATGCGCCGCTGCGCGAACCCAGCCGGGAGAGGTGCGTCCCGCGGCGTGCGGGCGATGCGCGCGAGCGGATGTCGATCGCGGACGCGGCGCTCGAGTTCGGCGGCGAGCCCCGCGAGGTCGGGCTGCTCGAACACCGTCCGTAGCGGTATCTCGATATCGGTCGTCTGCCGGATGCGGCTCACGAGGAGCGTCGCGAGCAGGGAGTGGCCCCCGCGGTCGAAGAAGTTGTCCGACGGCCCGAGCGCGCCGACCGAGCCCCCGAGGAGTTCCTCGGCGATCCGCAGCACGGTCGCATCCATGGACGAGAGCGCGCCGACCGAGGGCGCGCCGTTCCGCGGGGCTTCTGCGACCCCGAGCTGGGGTACGGGCAGCCGACCCCGGTCGATCTTGCCCGTGGGGCCGATCGGCCATTGGTCGAGCGTGACCACCATCGCCGGCAGCGCGGGCTCTGCGAGCTCCGCGCGGAGTCTCGTCATGAGGTCCTGGCTGCTCGCCCCCGCGGCCGCCGACCGGACCACGTAGAGAACGATCCGGCGATCGGACGGACCATACTCCTTCACCTCCGCCACGCAGGAGTCCACCGCGGGATCCCGGGCCGCGGCGCGCTCGATCTCGTCGAGCTCGACGCGGAACCCTCGCACCTTCACCTGACGGTCCGACCGCCCGAGAAAGAGCAGCGCCCCGTCCCGGCGGAAGCGAGCCCGGTCCCCCGTGGCATACATCCTCGCGCCAGGGACCCCGAAGGGGCATGGCACGAAGGCGGCCGCGGTCAGGTCGGACGCCCCGAGATACCCCCGCGCCAACCCGTCGCCCGCGACGTAGAGATCGCCGGCGACGCCGAGAGGAACCGGCGAGAGCGCCTCGTCGAGCACGTACGCTGTGGTGTTCGCGAGGGGTCGGCCGATAGGCACACCGAAGTCCAGCGGCTCGCCCGTCGCCACGAGGGGGCACGTCGAGAAGGTCGTCGCCTCCGTAGGTCCGTATCCGTTGACGAGGCGCAGCGCGGGCCACGCCGCGGCGAACCTCTGGACGTGGGGCACCGAGAGGGCGTCGCCACCGGCCACGACCGTCTTCACGGTCCGGAATGCGTCCGGCGCCTCGTCGACCATCTGGTGGAAGAGCGGCGCGGTAAACCAGAGCGTGGTCACCCCCTCCCGCGCGATGAACTTGCCAATCTCCGCCAGCGACGCGGGGCCCGGCGGGTGGATGGCGAGCCGCCCGCCGCCCGCGAAGCAGCTCCACAGCTCGAACGTCGACGCGTCGAACGAGAGCGGCGCGAACTGTAGAAATACGTCGTCGATGGTCGCCGCGACGACGTCGCCGCCGTCGACCAGGCGCATGATCGCGCGGTGGGTCACGCACACGCCCTTCGGACGATCGGTCGACCCGGACGTGTACATCACATACGCGAGGTTCTCGGCCTCGGCGCCGCCGTCGACGGCCTCCCCCGACTGCGCGGAGATCGACGCGGCGTCCGCGTCCAGCCGAACGGGATACGCCGCCCCGACCGGCATCGAATCCTCGAACGCCGTCGTGGTGACGACGACCGCGACCTCCGCCGCCTCCCAGATCGCCGCGACGCGAGCCGGGGGAAACGTCGGCTCGACCGGGACGTACGCCCCGCCGGCCTTGAGGATCGCGATCACCGCGACAACGGCGTCGACGGAGCGCTCGAGGCAAACCCCAACGCGCACCTCGGGTCGCACGCCGAGACCCGCCAGGTGCCGCGCGAGCCGATTTGCCCTGGCGTCGAGCTCTGCGTACGACAGCCGGCCGTCCGCGCACGCGACGGCGATGGCGTCGGGGCGACGCGCCGCCCAGTGCTGGAGCCCGTGGTGGACGCACGCGTCGCGGCGATAGGGGCGCGAGGTGCGATTGAAACCCTCGACGATGACGGCTCGCTCGGCCGGATCGAGCATCGGAACGTCGCCGATCCGGCTCGCCGGGTCGGCGACGACGTGCGCCAGAATCCGCTCGAACTGAGCGGCCATCGAGGCCATCGTCTCTGGCTCGAAGAGGCGCGTGTTGTACTCGACGTGGCCTTCGATTCCGCCGGCGCCCTTCCGCAGCGAGAACGTGAGCTCGAACCGCGCCGTCGGCGCGTCGACCTCGAAGGGATAGAGCTCGAAGCCGTCCACCGGCCACTGCGGCGGGGGCGCGTTCTGCAGCACGAACATCACCTGGACCAGGCGATGGCGCGATCGCTCCGACTCTGCGCAAGCCTCCGCCACGCAGTCGAAGGGGAGATCCTGGTGCGCCTGGGCGTCCAGGAACGACGTGCGCACGCGATCGAGGAGCTCGACGAACGTTGGCCTTTCCGACAGGTCGACACGGATCGCGAGGACGTTGGCGAAGAAGCCGATCACCGCGTCCAGACCCGGCCCGTTGCGATTGGCCACGGGGGTCCCCAGCACGATGTCCGTGCGACCCGTCTGCCGGTGCACGAGCAGGAGGAAGGCCGCCAGCGCCGCCATGTACAGCGTGCAGCCCCGGTCGGCCGCCATCTTGTCGACGGCGCCTGCGAGCTCCGGCGCAATCGCGAAGCGATGCCGCGCGCCGTCGAACGTCAACGTGCGCGGCCGCGCGCGGTCCACGGGCAGATCGAGCGTCGTGGGGGCGCCCGCCAGGTAGTCGCGCCAGAAGGCCAGGCGCTCCGCGATCACGCCGGTCGTGAGCGTCCGCGCCTGCGACGCGCTGTAGTCCGAATACTGCGTCGTCAGCGGTTCGAGCTGCGGTTCGCGGCCGCGGCGGTAGCTGGCGTAGTGAGCGCCGAGCTCCGTCATGAGAATGCCGCCTGACCAGTCGTCGTAGATGAAGTGATGCAGTGTCAGGAGCAGGACATGGTCGTCGGCGGCGAGCCGTACGAGCGTCGCTCGAAGGAGGGGGCCTCGTTCGAAGTCGAAGGGCCGACGGCGTTCCTCTTCGGCGATGGCCAGCGCGCGGGCGCGCGCGTCGCCCGGCGCCATCGCGCTGAGATCGATCGTGGGGAGCGGGACCTCGAGGTCCGCGTGAACGATCTGCACCGGCTGCCCGTCGCGCACCGAGAGGGTCGTGCGGAGGGCGTCGTGCCGTCGCACCACGGCCCGCAGAGCGCGGACGAGGGTCTCCCGGTCGAGCGGGCCCCGGATGCCCCCGCCGCGCGGCACGTGGTACGCGGCCGTGCCGCGCTCCAGCTGCTCGAATAGCCAGACCGACCGCTGCGAGAACGAGAGCGGCACCGGCCCAGGCGCCGGACGCGTCGCCGATTGTGCACTCACCGCGCCGGCCCCCCGCGTCCGCCACTTCTCCAGCAACGCGAGCTTTGCCGCCGAGAGCTTACTCGAATCCATGGGTGCGATTGGTCTCTTGCGAGTGGTTCGAGGGCACGCGCCGACGTCGGCGCTCGCGCGGCACGGCGGGCCGGCTGGTCCGTGCGGCGTATCTTTGCCGCGGATGCGGACGCGACACAACGCGAAACGTCGCCACGAATGGGAATCGCAACAATTTGCCAACTATGCGTGACTCGCGGCCAAAATCGCGCGGTCGCATGGTGACGTTCACTTCATATTAAAAACCGTTCATGTGCCACGAATCGCTGGCGCGACCGTCTCGCACGGCTACCGTAACGGCGACCTAGACATGCCCAAGCGCGCAAGACTGATCTTCTCGGCGGGATTCTCCACGCCACATAGCGCGGTAAGTTTCACGAACTTACTCCTCGCAGAGTATTTTCGTTCGCGACAATTCGATGTCGAAGCTCATTATATGATTCCTCGGCATCCCCCGCGTCCCGCCGATGCGTTCATGCCATTTGCGCACTGTCGGGTGGCGCAGGCCGTTCGTCGCAGCCCCCCGGCCGATCTGGCGGTCTACGACGACCTGGGTCTCTATGCCTACCTGCCGACCGAGAGCGTCGGCGAGCGCGTGATGGCGTTCTTTCACGGGTTGGCGGGGGGCCGCTCCGTCTGGACCGGGCCGCTCTGCACGCGGATCGCATCTTACTGCGCCAACTCGCCGTACATCGCCCGCGTCCTCCAGTCCGTCCTCGCCCTGCCAGACCCCAAGGGGCCGGGCTGCGTGCATCCCGATCCGTTCGGCGTCGTGCACACGGTGCGGCTGCCCGTCGCGGATAGCGACTCATTCCGACAGAGCCCGGAACGGGCCGAGCTACCGGCCGTCCTGACGCAGGCGCTCGACGGGCCCGACGTGCTCGGCCATGCGATCCAGCCCTGCAAAATCGACTTCATCGCGGTGTCGGCCATCCTCGTGTATCTGAACGCCCTCGCGAAGGAGCGCGGCCGACCGGGTCGCTACCGCCTGTGCATCTTCGAAGACGACCTGAGCGCCTTGCGCAGGCTGCTGCGTTCCCCCGAGCTCGACGAACGCGGACAGGCCGCGAGGGCGGTGCTGATGGGTGAACTCGAGCGCGCGGGGCTGTCCCTGGACGATCTCTTCGTGGGAGTCCCGTGGTTGAGCCAGACTGCCCTCTTCGCGCTCATGAAGAGATGCGGCTTCGGTCTCGCTTACAACAGCGTGCCCGAAGCGCTAGGCTTCTACGTCATCGAGTCGGTCCTCAACGGCTGCCCGATCTATACGAACGGCGCCGGCAACTACCGGTTCTTGCTGCCGGCGGGGTCGGGCATCCGCGTGTCCGAGACGGTCGACATGCACTTTGGCGACATCGCAGGGTACCGCGAAGTCGCCCGCAGCATCCTCGACGACGTCGAATCCGGGCGGGGGCGCGACGCGTGCCGGGCGGGTGCGACCCGGCTGCGGGCGGAGTATACGTCCGAGTCGTTTTCGCGTGACCTCGACGCGTGCCTGCGCAAGGTCGACGAGCCGCCGCCCGATCCGATCGACGCCGACCCGCTGGTGATCACGCTGAGCCCCGTCGTCCGTGCGTGGGACGGCGGGCGGCGCGTGATCAGCGACCACGTTTCCACGGAGCTGCCGGCGGAGCGCGCCGAGCTCCTGCGACAGCTCCTCGGGATGCGCTGGGCCGACGCCCGCGGACTGGCGCGCGAGCGCCAGGAGGTCGAAGACCTTTTTTGCGACGGCTTGATCGCGCTGGCTCCGCCCGCCCCTTCCCCGTGATGTAGCCTCACGGCCCGTGATGGTTCGATCCGCCGTGCCGGCACGCTGGCTATCCTTCGTGATCGCGCTGGGAATCCTCTCCGCCGTGTCGGGCTGTACCCACAGGGTCGGCCAGGCGGTCATCCTGCACGCGCGCGCGGAGCCGCGACCGCCCATGTCCGACGCGGTATCCCAGGCCAACATCGATCTGGCGCTGGCGGACGGAACGACTGTCCGCGGCTGGGTTCTTTCGAGACCCGGCAGCCGGCAAGACATTCTCTTCTTTTACGACAATGCCTCGACGCTGCTCGATGCCATGTCGACCCTTTACGCCGTCAGCGACGCTCTGGAAGCCGATGTCTTCGCCTTCGACTACCGGGGCTATGGATTCTCCGAAGGCGTCCCTTCGCTTCGATCGATGGTCGACGACGCCCTCCCCGAATACGAATTCGTCCGGGCCCGACACGCCGGTGCGGAGCGGCCCCTCGTGGTGATCGGGGAGGCCCTGGGGACGGCCCCAGCCGCGCGCGTCGCCAGCCGCCATCCGGTTGGTTCGCTGATCCTGATGTCGCCCTTCTCGTCCTTCGCCGACCTCGTCGCGGCGGTCGGTCGCGCCACGCATGGCTGCAAGGTCATTCCGGACGATTCCGTCTCACGGATCGATCTCTCTCCGGAGACCGACCTCCGAACCGTCACCGCGCCGATCCTGATCGTCCACGGCAAGGGCGACGAACTCGCAACGCCGGACATGGTTCGCAAACTGGACGCCGCCAGCCCCTCGCCGGCAAAGACGGAGTGCGCCGTCGACGGCGGCCGCAGCGACGTGCGACCGGAGAATCCCCAGGTGCGCGCGTGCGTCGCACAGTTCCAGCGGAGCGTGAGCGGCGCCGCCGCGAGCCCGCCGCCGGTTCGCTGAGCCTTTCACGTCCACCACTTGGTGCCGTCGAGCCGCAGGCGGTCCTCCTCGCGAAGCTGCTGCATTCCGCTCAAGAAGTCGCTCAGCCCGCCGGGGCCGCCGTGACGCAAGAACGAGTCGACCATGGGTAGCTCTTCGTCGCGCCAGTCGGGGTGAAGGACGTCGAAGAAGAGCACGATGCGGGTCTCGGACCCCTCGTGCCACACTTGGTGCTCGAACGCATCGTTGAGGAACAGCAGGCGACCGGATTGCCACTCGGAGACCTTGGTGCCGACGCGGATTCGGCAGCCACCGGGAGTGTGCAGGCCCAGGTGGACGCGGAGGACGGCGTTCGTCGGACCGTAGTGCGGAGGGATGTTCGCGCCGGGGTTCAGGGCCGAGAAGCTCGCAATCGACGTGTCCGTGAATCGAGGAATGCTCGCGAGGAGCTCGGCGGTGCGCGGGCACAATTCGCAGTTGGCCTCGACGCGGTTCCCGACGAAGTAGAAGTAGAACATGTTCCAGTCGGGCCGGTCGTCCGGTCCCGTTCCGTTCTTGTCGCCGGCCATGAGGAACGTGCCGTCCTCGATGTGGCGGAACGGTTGAAACCCGCGGCGGCTACGCATGACGCCCTCGAGCTCCTCGATCACCCGGCCCGCTTCGGCCTCGACGCGGGCCGCCCAGGGAAAGTCGTCGGCGCTCCAGAACATCTTCGCGCGCAAACCAGGGAAGAAGATGTACGGCCGCTGCAGCGGATGCGCGAACTCGTTTCTTCGACGGCAAAACTGCTCGGGGGAGCGAAGCCAGTCGAGGAGAGAATTCATCTGCAGCGCCTTCATCCCCTCTCGCACGGTGGGCAAAGCCTCCATGGCAAGGAGCTTGACGCGGAGGTTCTCGACGTCCGACTCGGAGTACATGCCTTTCATGACGTTCATCGCCGTCGACGCCCTCGGTCGCAGGGTAATCTGCTCGCGGACTCCACCGCAACGTCGTACTGCCCATGCCGCGCCGCGCCCGTTCGATGAACGACTCGTCATGCGTGAACCGATATTCATATCCTGTATTTGGCGACAGCGCGTCTTGACACAGTCGGATGCGGTAGTAGGGGTGTCGTGAGCGTGGGCCGCGCCGCGCCGACGGCGAAGATCGAGAAGCGATGACCGAGCCGAGCGCGCTGAGAACGGATCTCGACTGGGCGTTCACCGCTCGCCGTCGCAGCATCCGGCAGCGCCAGGTGGCTGCGGCGCTCGTGAGCACGGCGGTCCTCGGAGGCGCGCTGCTCTACCGCCTGGCCCACCCGCATACGGTGGTCTCCCGCTACCGGGTCGCGACCGTCACCGTCGGTGACATCGTCGATCGCGTCCGGGCGAACGGGACGCTCGAGCCGACGCTCGAGGTCAAGGTGAGCGCCCAGGCGAGCGGCCGCGTGGCATCCGTCCTCGTCGACTTCAACTCCGAAGTGAAGAAGGGCGATGTGCTCGCCGAGCTCGATCCGTCCATCGCGAATACCCAGGTCGAAGAGCAGCGGGCGGATCTCCGCGCGCAGGAGGCGCAGCTCGAACGCGCAGAGTCCGACGCCGACAACGCCCGCATCGCCCTCGAGCGCGTTCAGCGGATCTTCGCCGGCGCCGCGTCGACCCAGATGGAGCTCGACAACGCCCGTGGCTCGTACGAGGGCGCGCGGGCCGCGGCGTCGGCGTCGAGGGCGAGCGTGGCGGCCCTTCGCGCCCAGCTCTCGGTCGCCCAGACCAACGTGCTTCATACCAAGATCTACGCTCCCGTCGACGGCGTCGTGGTGGAGCGAAACGTCGACCCCGGCGCCTCGGTGGTCGCAAACTTCCAGGCCGAGACGCTCTTCGTCATCGCCCAGGATCTTCGCACCATGAGAATCGTGGCCGACGTCGACGAAGCCGACGTGAGCAAGGTGTCGCCCGGAATGCCCGTGAGCGCCAAGGTCGACGCGTATCCCTCCGACCTCTTCCACGGAACGCTGCGGCAGATCCGCTACGGCTCGCACAACCAGCAGGGCGTCGTGACTTACCCGGCGGTGATCGACCTGGCCAACGATCAGGGCAAGCTCCGCCCGGGGATGACCGCCGTCGTGACCTTCGACGCCCGCGAAGCACGCGGGGTGCGTCGCGTCGCCAACGCAGCGCTGCGCTTCCGACCGGCCTTCGCCACCCACGAGGCGCCGACCGCGATGCCGGCGGACGACGGGACCCTCTGGCTCCTGACGAGCGCCCGGGATCGCCCCGAGGTCGTCGAGGCGGTCTCCGTTCACCTCGGCATCACGGACGGGAGCAATACGGAGCTCGTCGGCGCGTCGCCCGATCCGGGCATCCAGGTGGTGATCGATGATGTCGAAGCCCAACCCTGAGGTCCTCGTGCGACTGACGGCGGCCTGCAAGGACTACGGGGCGACGCTCGCCGCCGTTCGTGCCCTGGACGACCTATCGTTGACGATCGCCAAGGGTGAGTTCGTGGCCATCGTAGGCACGAGCGGCTCGGGCAAGTCGACCCTGCTCAACGTGCTCGGGTGCCTGGACGATCCCAGCAGCGGCCGATACGAGCTGGCCGGAATCGACCCGGCGAAGCTCGATGCCGCGGAGCGGGCGATCGTTCGCAATCGCCTCGTTGGCTTCGTCTTTCAGTCGTTCAACCTCTTGCCGCGCAGCACGGCGCTCGAGAACTGCGAGCTTCCGCTCCTCTATCGGGGGGTTCCGCCCGGAGAGCGGCGGGCGCGAGCGACGCGAGCGCTCGAATCGATGGGCCTCGCGCGCCGCGTCCATCACAGGCCAGCGCAGCTCTCGGGCGGGCAACAGCAAAGGGTGGCTATCGCGCGCGCCATCGTGACCAATCCGCCCCTTTTGCTGGCGGACGAGCCGACGGGGAACCTCGATTCGCGTACGAGCTACGAAGTCCTGGCACTCCTCCAGGCACTCAACCGCAGCCTGGGCATCACGATCGTCCTCGTGACGCACGAGCAGGACGTGGCCGCGTGTGCAAAGCGCATCGTGACCATGCGGGACGGACGGGTGATCGAGATCGGAAGAGCACACGTCTGAACTCCATCACTTAGGCATCTCGTATGCC
>CALFNG010000328.1 GCA_937902985.1 uncultured Myxococcales bacterium | reverse complement strand
TACGCGCCCCCGAGGTCTCGTCTCGCTGAGGCGGCATCTATCCTGACGCAGGGGGCTCGTACGGGGTGATTCGACGCCGCAAGAGATGGCCCAGCTCGCAAAAAGGAGGCTGCGTCAAAAGTTGGCCGAGCTCGAACTCGCACTCGAAGGCAGGGTCGAGGAACATCATCGCTTCGTGCTCGAGATGCAACTCGCGCGTCTCGAGCAGCTCGACGAGCACATCGCCAAGCTCGATGAGCGCATCGACAGCAAGCTTGCGCCCTACCGCGAGCAACACGTGCGGCTGGCGAAAATCCCCGGCGTCGATCGCATCCTGGCCGCGGTCCTGATTGCCGAGCTTGGAACGGACATGAGCGTCTTCAAGAGTGGCGCTCATCTTGCCGCCTGGGCAGGCGTCTGTCCTGGCAACAACGAGAGCGCGGGCAAGCGTAAGCGCGCCGACACCCGCAAGGGCAACGTCCACCTGATGACCGCCTTGGTGGAAGCCGCTCATGGGGCCTCGCGCACCAAAGGCAGCTACTTCAAGGATAAGTTCTTTCGCATCAAGGCACGACGGGGCTACCTGCGTGCCGCCGTCGCGATCGCGCACAAGATCCTCCGCGCCGTCTACACCATGCTCTCGACCGGCGCCGAATATCGAGACCTCGGCGCAGCGTACCTGGACGTCATCGACGCCAAGCGCGTCACCGGCAACCTCGTTCGACGCCTGCAGCGCCTTGGCTACGAAGTCACCATCGCGGCTCGCCTCCCCCAAGCGCTCCCGGCCCCTCCGGAACCCGCCGGGTAATTCTCATGGCAGTGTTAACCTTGTCGATGAGTTCGCCCATGGTTCTCTCGCTGAAGAACGGTTTACATTTGGCTTGATGCGCCCGATGCGCATCCGCCTCCATCCCGATGAGAAGCAAATGTGGATCCACCGCTCGAACGGTGCGAGACCAGGAGCGTTGTCCGCGCACGCCTCGGGCGCCGCGCGTCGACGGGTCCACCGGGGAGCACTGCCGGTTCTCGTTTGCGAGAATCACTCGGCAGGCAGTCGACAGAGGGACTTCACGACCGCCGCGTTTGCAAAGCGAGAACCACCAAAACGCGCGGCGTGGAATGCAATCGTCGCTGTCGGTAAGACGAGTTTGCGCACAGGCGCAATGGTTGCGCTCGCGCTCGGAGCGTACTTTTCCACGAGGATGCAGCGGGGACGCTGCGCCGTGAGATCGCGCATGGATCTGGGTCTCCGCCGCCCTGCGATTGGCACCGAGGTTGCCTGAGGGCCGGTCATGAATCCGTTCCAGCCGGCTCTTGTCGTGGCCGCCGCCGTGCAGATGCTTACGGTCACGGCCTGCCACAACACCTGGCAGGGGGTGAAGACGGACACCCGACGCGCACTCGACAAGACCGGCCAAAAGCTCGAGAAGGAGGGCGACAAGATCGACGGACACCCGAACGATGGCCGCTGATGCGCCGATCTCCGGCCGAGCGGAGTTAGATTAGGATCGCGATCCGGCCATCTCGCATTGCCGGCGATCGACGGCATGGATCTCATCAGGCTCCTGCGGCAACGGACTTCCCGGGCGGCGATGCCCATTATCGTGCTCACGGCATCGGGAGGGCCAAAGGAATGGACGCAGCTCGCGGCCCTCGACGCCGATGGCTTCATCGTCAAGCCCGTGAAGGCTGACGACGTGGTCGCCGCTCAAGCTCCCGGCGGTCGGGCGCGAGTGCGAGGAGCTGGCGCGCAGGCCCTGGCCGACGGCCAGCACCCCGCCCCCGAACGCGACCACTCGGTCAGCCACCCCGCCTCACCCCTCCGCGGACGTCAGGCCCTCACGGATCGCGTACTTGGTCAGCTCCGCGACGGTCCGCAGGTTTAGCTTGTCCATGATCTGGCGACGATGGGTCTCGACCGTCGTAACGGCGATCTCGAGGGTTGCGGCGATCCCTTTGGAGGACTTGCCCTCCGCGATGAGCTGCAGCACCTCACGCTCCCTCGCACTGAGCTGCCTCTCGGCCTCTCGGCGCCACGATGGCGCTCTCCCCACGGCTTGCTCGACCACGCTTCCCGCGATCGCTGGACTCAGGTAAGTCTGGCCGCGAGTCACGACCGCCAGAGCGTTCAGGAGTTCGTCAGAGGCCGCATTTTTCAGCAAGTAGCCACTGGCGCCTGCCTCGAGCATCGCGATCACGTAGCGCCGATCGGAGTTCATGCTCAGCGCGATGACCTTGATGCCCGGCAGCTCGGCGGTGACACGCCGTGTGGTGTCGATGCCGTTCAGCTCGGGCATCGCGATATCGACCACGAGGACTTCCGGGCGAAGGCGTTTGACCTCTGCGATGGCCTCGTGGCCGTTCGAGGCCTCGCCGACCACCTCCACCCCGGCCCTCTCGAGCACGGCCCGGAGCCCGTCCCGCATCATCCTGTGATCGTCGGCGAGAACGACTTTCACGGCGCGCCCCCCCCGGGAGGCAGTTCAGGGACCTCGTGGTGCGGCGGGATCCCCCTCGTTAGCAGTGGAACACGGACGCTCACGCGGGTGCCCTGCTGCGGCGCGGAGTCGATCTTCAGCGTACCGCCCAGGCTAGCAATCTGCTCGCGGACGCTGAGAAGGCCGAAACCTCCACCGCCGGCTCGGTCGGTCGGAGCGGCCGGATCGAAGCCGACGCCGGAGTCCTCCACTTCGACTTCGAGGAGATCGTCCGTACGCCGAAGCGACGCCTTCGCCGGTGCCTTCCCGTGTTTGAGGACGTTCACGATGAGCTCGCGGACCGCGCGAAAGACGACCGCCTTGGAGGCGTCGTCCAGCGGCTTGTACGCTCCGTCGTCGACCACTTCGATCTGGACCCCATGGCGCTTCTCGACGTCCTCCGCGAACCAGGCGATGGCCTCCTTGAGGCCGAGATCATAAAGCACGGGTGGGCTCAGGTCGAAGATCAGCGTGCGCTGGTCGGTGATCGCCTGCTCGACGAGCTCCACCGCCCCGTCGACGGCCGCCCGGGGCGCGCCCGAAAGGTCCCCGCGAACGGCGCTCAGCTTGATCTGGGCCAGGGCGAGAGCGTGCCCGATCCGATCGTGCAGCTCGATGGCGATGCGCCGTCGCTCCCGCTCTTCGGTCAGGGCGGCGTCGAAAGCCATGCGCCGGACCCGATCCTGATACGCGCGGATTTGGCGCTCCGCTTCGCGGCGCGGGGTGACGTCCGTCACGAACGCCACGACGACCGGCCCGTCCTCTCGCTTCAACGTACTGAGCGAGACCTCGATCGGGAACTCTGCCCCGTCCTTCCGCCGGCCGAAGAGATCGCCGTCGCGCCCCATCGGACGTGGCGAGGGCGCCGCCAGGTACTCCCCGCGGTGCTCCGGGTGGAGTTCTCGAAGGGCCCAGGGCAACAGCACGTCGACCGACAGACCGGTGAGCCCCTCGCTCTCGTAGCCGAAGACCCGGGCCGCCGCCGGATTGGCGAAGAGGACCCGCCCGGCGGAGTCGACCATGAGGACCCCCTCCGCCGCACCCGTCAGCGCGTCACGAAAGCTCAGCTCCGCGCGGGCGCTCCTCGTACGTTCGGCTTCGGTGACGTCCTGGAAGGCGAGCAGCACGAGGTCCGCGCCCTCGATGTGGCGAGCGTGGAGCAGGAACACCCGCGGGCCCCCGGCCCCGTCGCTGTGCTCGAGGCGAAAGTCTTCGGTTGCGTCGCCTCGGCCGAGCCCCCCGAGAAGGCTTCCCAGCGCTGGCGTGGAAAGCTCCAGGTGCCCGAGCTCGTCGAGACGCCGTCCCTCGATGTCCTTCGGCGCCAGACGGAACGCGCGCTGAAAGGCCGTGTTCGCCGAGCTCACACGGAGATTGCGATCGAGCACCACGAGTCCGTCGCGAACGGTCTCGACGATGCCCTCCGCATATTTCCCCGCGGCCGCGAGACGTTCGGCCCCTTTCTTCTCGGCATCGACATCGCGTGCGGAGATCACCGTCCCGTCGATCCGACCGTCGAGCGTCACGTACGGACGCACCGAGACGTGATACCAGCGCCCGCCAGCGTCCTGGATGGCGCAGTCCGCAGGACCGAGGTGCTCGAGGACCTCCGGGATGAGAGGCATCAGGGCCGGCGCGATCGCGACGATCTGTCGGACGTCGGTCACTGGACGGCCGAGGTCCGTGCCGAGCAGCCCAAACACCCTCCCTGCCGCGGGCGTGAACCTCCGCAAGCGCAGGTCCCGCCCGACGATGAGGATCGGGATCTCGCTGCTGGTGAGGACGTTCGTGAGATCGTCGCTGAGCCGGATCGCCTCGGCACTCCGCTCGCTCAACTCGTCGTTGACGGTGCGGAGCTCCTCGTTGGCCGCCTGGAGCTCCTCCTTCGTGTTCTGAAGCTCGTCGTTCGTGCTTCGGAGCTCCTCGTTGCTCGAGACGATCTCCTCGTTGGCGGCTCTCAGCTCCTCGTTGGTCGCCTCGAGCTGCTCGATGACCGATTCGAGGTATTGCCGCGTCGATGCCAGCTCCTGCCCCACCGCAATGTCGGTGGGTGGCTCGGCGGCAGGGGCGCCCGTAGCCGTTAGCGCCTCCGTCTCGGCCTCCTTCGCGGTCAAGTCCTTGAAGAGCACGAGGAAGAGGCGCTGCTGCGGCGCGTGGACGATGAATGGAATGACGTCCAGCGCGATCGCGTGACGCTCCTCTTCGATGACGAGCGTCAGGCCGGCCTCTCGCGCGGGGCTCTGCGTGGATCGGGCCTTGTCGATCGCGCGGCGAAGCGGGAGCTTCAGCTCTTCGCGGGCCGTGCGGAGCAGATCGAGGCTCGCCACGCCCGCCGCGTGCTCGAGGAACGGGCCCGTGCGTCCCCGGAACTCGACGATCGCGAGGTCATTGGTAATGACGACGCCCGGGGGGGCGAAGGCTGCGAGGACGAGGCGATCCGCTTCGCGCTGGACCTCGGCCGGGCTGGATCTCGCGCCGGTGGCGCGATCCAGCGAGATCGCCGCGCCGGGGCTGGCCCGGGAAAGGTCGAACGTCGGTCGCGGCACTGTGAAGTCGAACGCGATCCGCGGTGCCGCCGAGGTGCGCGCGTAAATCTTGTTCTTGCCGTCCAATGCGGCAAAGCCCACGAAGGCGCGGACGGTCTCCGCGCTGCCCAGTACGAGGAACCCAGGTTCCTTCAAGGCGAAGTGGAGCAGCGCGAGGACCCGGTCCTGCAGCTCCGGGCCGAGGTAGATCATCAGGTTGCGGCAACTGACGAGATCCATGGCCGAAAACGGTGGGTCGCGCGTGACATCGTGCTGAGCAAAGACGCACATGTCGCGCACGTCTCGTCGAATCTGGTAGCCGGCCTCGCTCTTCGAAAAGAAGCGCTGGAGCCGCGCCTGCGAGACGTCGCGCTCGATGCTCTCGGCGAATCGGCCCTCGCGGGCCTTCTCGATCGTAACGAGGCTCAGGTCCGTTCCGAAGATCTTGATCGGCAGGTCCGTGTGCGTGTCCTCCAGAAACTCGAGCAAGCAGATGGCGATCGAGTAGACCTCCTCGCCGGTCGAGCAACCGGGAACCCACACGCGGATCGGAACGTCGCGGGTTCGGTCCTCGCAAAGCTTCGGAAAGACGAGCGTCCGGAGCGCCTCGAACCCCTCGGGCTCGCGAAAGAACCCGGTCACGTGGATCAGTACCTCCTCGCGGAGTGCGAGGACTTCGGCCGGGTCACGCTTCAGGAGTTCTACATAGGCCGTCAGGTCCGTCAGCCCACGCAGGAAAAGACGCCGCTGGATCCGCCGCCGAATGGTCGTCTCCTTGTAGCTCGCGAAGTCGACGCCGCTCGCGCTGCGCACCGCCGCCAGGATCTGGCGGTAGTCACGGTCTGCGACCCGGTTTTGCGGCGCGGCCAAGAACGATGGCCCTTGCGCGCCGATGCGCCGGAGCTCACGCGCCAATCCTTCGGGCGGCAAGATGAAGTCGACGCAACCGGTCGCAACGGCGCTCTGGGGCATGCTCGCGTACTGGGCGGTCGCGTCTTGCGCCAGCACGATCCCACCCTCGCGCTTGATGACCTTGGCGCCCTCGGTTCCGTCGAAGCCGCTTCCGCTGAGCACGACGCCCACGCCCAGGCCGTCTCGGTCCAGCGCGAGGGATTCGAAGAACCGATCGATGGGCAGGTTGAGGCCTGTCTCTTCCAGACGCGGCACGAGCTTCAAGCTTCCCTGGTTGATGAGCAGCCCTGCGTTGGGCGGCAGCACGTAAACGTGGTTCGGCTCGACGCCGGCCCCGTCGCTTGCGGCGTTGACCGGCATCGTGGTCGCCCGCGACAAGATGTCGACCAGGCTGCTCTCGTACGTCGGATCGAGATGATGGATGACCACGATCGCGATCCCCGGCTCCGCCCCGAGGTCACGCAGGAGCTCCACGGTCGGCGCCAGCCCACCTGCCGACGCACCGACCGCCGCGATCGGGAACGAACCAGGCGCGTCCACCGCCGCTGCATCGCTCACGTCACCTGGCATCACCATGGCCTCCAACCGCTCGACTGCTGGGAATGTATGCTGCTGGCTCGAGCCGCGACGGGTAATTCACAGCTCACCTGGCGAGCCATGAACACCACTGCACGAGGCGTGAAACCAAGGGCAAATCCGGGGCCGTTGGTCCTTCTCCCGGCCCGTCGACGTCGGGCCAGGTGTTCCGCGCTCGCCTCCATCCTCGAAGTCCAGGAGGAAGCCACCTGAAACCAGGTAGGTTGCGATCCCAGGCGAGAGACCCGTGGTACCCCGTGGTACCTGGCTCGAAGCACGGTGGGAAGGTCGTCAGGGCGCCCCACGCCAACGCTGCTCTCGATTGAGTGTCCGGATCGAGCCTCGATGATCGAACCTCGCCCCTCTGTCACGCGATTCGCGAATGCCGTCGCCCGCGCCGAACGCGCGCAAGCCGGGGCCGGGCACGATTCCGAGGTGGCCCAGCGCATCACGATGCGTCTCCACGAGGAGCTGGGGAAGCTCGTTGGCGACGCCGGGGTCGACGTCCTCCTGCGTCGGTCGGTCGTCCTCGCCCGCCGGGCCCACCCCGTGCTCGCCGGTGTCACCGCGGGTCCGGGCGGCACGCTCGCGGGCCTCAAAGACGCCGCGCTCGAGGGACCCGAGCTCGCCGAGCTCCAAGACGGCGCCCGGGCGATCGTCGGTCACTTCATCGAGCTCCTTGTCACCCTGATCGGGGAGGACCTCGCGATGGGTCTTGCGCGCGCAGTTTGGCCGTCGGCCGTGGAGGAAGAGGAGCGATGACGACGCGGAGTAACCCGGAAGAGAACCCGAACCGTCACCCTGATCGGGGAGGACCTTGCGTTGGGTCTGGTCGGTAACGTGTTGCGGGAGGCGGCAGCATCTCAGTCGTTGCCCGGTAATTCCCCAAGCTGCCCGGCGATCCGAGACGACTAGGCAATTGGCGGGCAAAACCATGCCACCGATCAGAATACCGAGGAGCCCGGGGGGGCCCGACGCGCGCTCCCTTCCCGCTCATGGCCTGCCCCGCCCCCGGCACCCCGGCATGGATCCATCATTGTCCCGCCACGAGCGGCCGGAGGCGTCAGCGCGTCTGGCTCTTCAAGTGTCCGTGAGAGCACGCTCCAGAGCGCGTCCCAGCTCTTCGAGCGCCGCGAGCCGCTCGCCACCATCGAGCCCTGCGCACGCCCCGATCACGACGGTCGCCGGCGCGAGCTCCTTCAAGCCGGTGACGAGGCGCTCCTGCATCTTTGCGTAGGCGACCGCGTAGCGTAGGACGCGCACGCCCTCCGGCGGGAGGCCCGGGGCGTCGCCGAGCGCCTGTACCTCGTCAACGAAGCCCGCGGGCAGCGCCCGGTTGATCACGATCGCGCGCGGCGCGAGCCGGACGTCTCGGAGGGCGTCGGCGAGCTCGCGCGTCATCCGGCCGCCGTCGTCGCGCACGGAGGTGACGACGAGGATCTCCGTCGCCGGGTCGCGCAGCCAGTGCTCGGTCGCCTTCACGCGCGTCAGCATCCGGGAGAAGACCGCCTCGACGAGCGAGAAGAACTCCGCGAGATCGAGCAGCAACTGCGTCCCACCGATCCGGACCAGGCCCCAGACGACCCGCCGCGCGCCTCCGCCGAGCGCTTCGCCGAGCGGGCCGCCGCGCTGCGACCGGGCGAACCAGCGGAGCCATCTCACCAGGCGTCCCTCGAGGAACGCCGCGAGGCGCTCCGGCCGCCGCAGGAACTCGATCGCGTTCTGTCCCGGCGCGGTGTCGACGACGAGATCGGTGAGCGCCGGATCGCGCTCGGCCCACTCGGCGACGCGGGCGGCCGCGAAGATGTCGGTCGCCGTCGCGAGACGATCGGCGAGCGCGATGAAGAACGGGTTGGCGAGCAGACGTGCGCGGGAGCCGGTGTCCGGGAGCGCTTCGGCGGTCCATCGCCGCAGGCTGTCGGCCGGGTGAAGGAGCGCGGCGTGAAGCGTCCCGACGCCCGGGACGGGGGCCTCGAGATCCGACAGCGGGACGCCGAGCGCATCTTGAAGGCGCCGCGCCGGATCGATCCCGAGGAGCCCGACGCGCCGCCCCGGCTCGCGAGCGAGCGCCAGCGCATAGCCGGCGGCAAGCGTCGTCTTGCCGACCCCGCCCGCTCCGAGCAAGAGGTGCAGGCGCGCGGTCACTCGTCCTCCGCGCAGAACGGAGCGAGCGCGGTGGCAAGCGCCGCTGCGACTGCGCGCGACGAGACCTCGGGCACGAGCCCGAGCTGCTCGTCCAGCGCGATGACGCCTCGCTCGGTCGCCCCGGCGAGCTTCGTGCGAAGGTCTCGCTCGAATCCCAGGCGGCTGCGAAGCTCGGCGCGAACGATCGCGAGCCCCGCGCGGGCGGGCGGCGAGAGGGCCGCGCCGCACGCGTCGAGCCACGGGGGCGCCGCATCGTCGCTCAGGATGCTCCCCGCGCCACGGTTCACGAGCGCCGCGACGAGCGGCCTCCCGAGGCTCCTGGTCGCGCGCGGCACGAGCTCCAGCGTCTCTTCGGTCGCGAGCTCCTCGGGCGTCGTCACAACGAGCGCGCCGGTCCACAGGCGATCGCCCATCATCTCGAGGACGCGCCCCACCTCCTTGCCGAGGAGGCCGGAGGCGTGCATCGACGCGAGCGTCGCGGGGAGCTCGAGCAGCGACACGCCGTGACCCGTCGCCGGAGCGTCGACGACGATCCGGTCGAACGCGAGCCCGACCTCCTTCTCCGCGAGCGTCGTCAGCCAGCTGAGATGCCCGAGGAACATCATCTCGGCAATTCCGGGCGCCGCCTCGACGAGCCGCCTCATCGCTCGACCGTTCACGACGTGCCGGTAGAACGCCCCGAGGCCCAGGTGCCCGACGAAGTAGGCGCGGAGCGAGTCCTCGAGGCAGAAGTTGGCGACCGCCAGGCCGGGTTCGACCTCGATCGGATCGATCCCGGCGGGCGCGAGTCCGTACCAGGGTGCGATCGCTTCCGAGAGCGTCCACTCGAAGACGAGCGTCCGGGCTCCGCGCCGCCTGAGGGCCATGGCGAGCGCCGCCGAGACGGTGCTTCGCCCGACGCCGCCCTTCCCGAGGACGAAGAGGATGCGAGGCAGGCGCGGCAGCATCAAGCGTCGAGGTCGGCGACGCGGACGACCTGGACGATGCCCCACAGCATCGCCCGATCGTGCTCGGCCCGGTTGTTCGTCAGGCCGTCCGGCGGCTCGCCGAAGCTGCGAAGCACGACGACGGCGTCTCGCGTGGCCGCACGCCGCAGGGCGAGGACGAGGCGCTGGCGGTACGCCGGAGCCGCGCCATCGAGGATATTCGACACAGTGAAGGCGTCGAAGCTCCCGGGCGGGCACGTCTCGAGGTGAGAAGCCGCGTCCGCGAACACGAGGCGGATGCGCGCGGTGGCGCCCGGCGGCGGACGGTAGGTCTCGGTCTCGCCGAGCAGCAGGGCCCGCGCGTACGGATTGCTCTCGTTGGGGTGGCGCGCGAACGAGCGCGCCATACGCCCGCGCATGACCGCGCCGAAGTGACGCGGCAGGAAGTCGAGGAACTGCGGCGCGTACACCGCCTGGAGCCCGGTGACCGACATCATCGCGTCGAAGCCCGCGCGGAAGCGCCAGGTGTCGAGCTGCTCGCGCCAGAACGCGACCTGCGCCTCGACGGACGAGAGCGCGAGAAAGGCGCGGACCACGTCCGACCTCCAGCCCGCGAGCGGCATCAGGACCCGGCCAAAGCCCATCACCTTCTCGGCCGTGCCGTGCTCGCCCGGCGCTCCCGCGATGCGTCGCTCGGCGTAAGCGAGCTGCGTGGGGTTGATGTCGCACGCGACGACCTCGTGACGGTCGCACAGACGCAGCGCCGTGCACCCGGCGGAGGCGATGCAGAACACGCGAGCCCCCTCGGGAAAGGCAGCCCGCTCGATCGCGGGATCCTCGTACATGCGCCCGAAGAGGATGCGCTTCGGACCGACCCGTGCATCGAACCTGCCGCTCTGCCAGACCGTTGCCTCGCTCACGAGGGACCGCCGCTCATCACCGCCGCGATCCAGGCGAGGAGCAGGAACGCGATGTTCTTCACGACCATGCCGCCGGGATCGTGAATGATGTGCCGCGCCCAGAGGAGGCCGTTCACGTTGAGCGCGACCAGGAGGACCACCTGCGCGATCGCGCAGAGCCCCGGGGCGATGCCCGACAGGACCCACGCCGCGAGCGTCGTCTCCACCAGGCCGAGCGCCACGAGAAATGGCCGCCCGACGAGAGGTCCGAGCCTGGGCACCGCCTCGACGACCCGGACCTGGTGAGGCTCGCGCCCGAGGACCTTGCACCACAGCCCCTCGTAGAGCCAGACGGCCGCGACGGCGCCACGGACGACGAGCAAGGGCGGGAGAGGGAGCGAGAGCGCGAGCATCGGCGCGATCTGAGCATGCGTCGTGCCCGTAAGGCAGTCGCGAGGGCCGACTTTCGCCGCACGGCCCGCCGCGCACGACTTGCCCGTCCGCGGAAAGCATCGCTCACGTTCGCTTGCGAGGCTTGCGCGATAGGTGGTTCGTGCGCACTGCTCGTGTCGGCACCGCGCGTGCAGACCGCCGCCATGGGAGACGCCATGAGACTCGCCATGATCGGTCGACTGTTTCCGCGGAACGAGACGCTCGAAGTCGTCGCAACGCGAGTTCATTTCGCGGCGTCGCCCGAGAGCGTGTGGCAGGGAATGCTGTTCTACGAAGAGGTGCCGTGCCGTCCGGCGCCGCTCCTGCGCATGTTTCTCCCGGTGCCCGTCCGCACGCGGGGCGAGAAGACCCGCGCCGGTTCGCTCATCGAGTGCACCTACGA
This sequence comes from uncultured Myxococcales bacterium, assembly GCA_937902985.1. Taxonomy (GTDB): domain Bacteria; phylum Myxococcota_A; class Polyangia; order Polyangiales; family Polyangiaceae; genus Palsa-1150. Next base: position 12,649 of record CALFNG010000328.1, on the reverse strand, counting down.
GGGCGGCTACCTGGAGAAGCGCATCACCGCCGTCGAGGACGCGCGGTCGGTCCGGTTCGACGTCCTCGTGCAGCGCCTCGGCGTCGAGGACAGCATCTCGATGGACGGGGGCTCGTACGAGATCTCCGCCGAGGGCGGCGGCGCCGACGTCGTGCTCTCGACGCGGTACCGCGGCCACCTGCGGCCGCGCTGGCTCTGGCGGCCGCTCGAGCGCTTCCTCGCCCACGGACTGCATCGCCATATCCTCGACGGCATGCGCTCGACGGTGGAGGCGGTCGCCCCGGGCTCCGAGCTGCCCGCGTTCTCGGCGAAGGGATAGCGAGGCGCTGCGCGTCAGCGCAAGGTTTGCGCGAGCGGCTCCTTGCCGATCTCGGACGAGGCGGGTGCTCGCCGCCCTGGTGCCCATCGGAGGCGTCGCATCGACCAGAGCACCCCCAGCGCAGCGACGGCCGACAGGATCTCCGAAGAGACGGCGATCGCCCGGTGAGAAGGCGCCATGGCGAAGATGGCCCGCGAGAGCCGCACCGTGAACCACTCGTGCGGAATGGCGTCGACCCTGGACGACCCGGACGGGTGATTCCACAGCCAGCGCGCCAGCGTCGTGAAGACGCACTCGCCGAAGATGGGCCGCGACAGCTGCGATACGACGACGAACGCGGTCGCGTACACCGCGTACGCGCGCGTCAAGGCGGGCCGCCCGTGCCAGAAGAGAAGCGGCATGCCGAGCAGCCACGCGGCCATCAGCAGCGCATGCGTCACATCGACCGCAGATCCGAGGGCTTGCCACATCGCGGACGATGGAGACTGCAAGAGCGACGCCGGAAGACTCGACGCCTCGCTCGGTGCGAGCCATCCTCAAGAGGACATGGGGCCCCAGGCGATCCGTTCCGCGCTCGGTCTCCTCGCACTGACGGCCGGGCTCGTCGGCTCGGGGCGCATCGTCTCGCGCCACTACCTTTTCCCCACGGAAGAGGTGCCCGCGGTCCGGGCTCCGGATGACGTCGTGCGACGCGACTGTCGCGCGTCGGACGGCGTTCGCGTGCACGCGCTCGAGATCCCCGCCCCGGCCGGCGGTCGCACGATCGTCTACTTTCACAACAATCGCGAGACGATCGAGGAGCGCGTCGGGTTCGCGCGGCGACTGCGCGCGCGCGGCTTCGGCGTCTTGCTGGTGGAGTACCGCGGCTACGGGTTCGCCCGCGAGGCGTCTCCGTCCGAGGACGGGCTCTACGCCGACGCGGAAGCAGCGCTCGAGGCACTCGACGAGCGCGGAACCGGACCGGAGCGCGTCGTCCTCTGGGGTACCTCGCTGGGAACCGGCGTGGCCGCGGAGATGGCGCGCCGCGAACGAGGCGCACGCCTGGTCCTCGTCTCGCCCTACACATCCATTCCTGGACTCGTCACGGCCGTGGCCCGGCTCGTTCCCGCGGGTCTCCTCGTTGCCGATCACTTCGACACGCTCTCGAAGGCCGCAGGTATCCTCATCCCGACGCTCGTCATCCACGGGGACTCGGACGAGATCGTCCCGTACTGGATGGGCGAGCGCCTGACCGACGCGATCGCGCACGCGCGACTCGTCACGGTCGCCGGGGGCCACCACGGCGATCTGTTCGAACGGGAAGGCGAACGACTCCTGAGCGAGGTCGCGGCGCTGGGGGGATGAAGCCGTCGTGAACGGCCGCTACGACGAGCGCATGCCCGCCGTCGCGGCCGCTCCCTTCGTCAGGACTTCGGAGCCTGTCCTTCGACCTTCACCGCGATCTTCTTCGGCTGCACTTCCGCCTTCTTGGGCACCGTGACGGTGAGGACGCCGTGCTCGAGCGCGGCCCTCAGCTTGTCGGTCTCGGCGCCGTCGGGCAGCGTGAAGCTTCGGCTGAACGAGCCGTAGTTGCGCTCGTACGCATAGTAGCGCTCCGAGCGGTCCTCCTTCTCCTCGTCCCGCTTTCCGCTCACGGTCAGGCGGTTACCGGTCATCGTCACTTCGAGGTCCTTCTCCTGGATTCCCGGGACGTCGGCCCTGAAGAGATAGCTGTCCTTCGTTTCCTTGATATCGAACGCCGGCGCGAATGCGACGGCGCGCTCTTCGAAAGCCTGGAACGGGGAAATCTCGCGGAATGGATCCCACGACAGCAGCGCGCGCATCTGCCTCCACGGATCCCACGACGACTCGGGGGCCGTGAGGGCGGGCTTGTCTCCGTTTTGCTTGCGAATGGTGATGTTGCTCATGGTTCGTGTCTCCTTCGGTCCGTCTCACCGAGCAGGATGCGCGCCAGCCGCTGCTCGCGAGCGTTCGAGCCCGGAGGGTTCGTTTTCGCGGTCCTTCGCGCCGGGCCCCGCGTATCGTCTGCGTCACGCAGCAAGCGTTGCGCCGTGGACGGGCGGCATGCGCTCTGCATCGCGGTCCAGCGTGAAAGACCTGCCGCGCGACGAAATCCAAGGCGCTCCGCCGCGCGTGAAGGATCCACGGGCCTCGCTCGTCGGGGTCGCTCGCGACCTCATGCGCCTCGAGGAGAGCTTGCGCGGTCTCGAGAAGGAGATGCGAGCGGCGATCGAAAGGGTCCCCCCCGAGCGCCGCGAGAGCGCCCGGAACCTCGTTCACTACGTCGCCCTGAGGCAGCACGACCTGCGCGACCTGCAGCTCCGCCTCTCCCAGCGCGGGCTCTCGTCGCTCAGCCACTCCGAGAGCTGCGTCATGGGCAGCTTGCTCGCGGTGGCCGAGCGGGCGCACGAGTCGCTCGCGCTGCGCGGCGACGAGAGCGCGCGGCGGGAGCTGTCGCGCCTCGGCAGGAAACGCGCCAGCGCGATGTCGTGGGAGACGGCGAAGGCGCGCTTGCACCAGCACACGCGCGACCTCTTCGGGCCTCGGCCCGACGAGCGGCACATCTACATCATGGTCACCGCGCCTTCGGCCAAGGAGGCCGATCGCGCGTGGATGACGAAGATGTTCGGCGCGGGGATGAACGTGCTGCGCATCAACTGCGCTCACGAAGGCGAGAGCGAGTGGGCCCGGGTGGTCGAGGCGCTGGGCCAGGCGCGGAGCGAGAGCGGCAAGGAGTGCCGGGTGCTCATGGACCTCGCGGGCCCGAAGATACGGACCGGCGCCATCGCGGGGGGACGGCCCGTCGCGACGTGGAAGCCCGCGAGGGACGACATCGGCCGCGCCACCACGCCGGTGCGCGTCGTCGTCCACCGCGCTTCGGCGCTCCCTGCCGAGGGCGCGGGGCCGCGCTTGGTCGTGCGCGATCGAGACTTCGCGAAAGTGCGGACGGGCGACGAGCTCCGCTTCCGGGACGCACGCGGAAAGAAGCGGACGCTCGCCGTCGAGGCGACCGGCGGCGACGAGCTCGTCGCCCTCGCGACGGAGCGGGCCTACGTGCTCGCTCGTGCGCGCGCGCGCATCCATCGCGCCGGACGCGCCCGAGGAGCGTTGACGCTCGAGGTCAGCGACGAGGAGGGCGGAGCGATCGACGTCAAGGTCGGCGATCCGCTCGTATTGACCCGCCGGCGCGTCAAGGGCAAGCCTCCGCGGCGGGACGGCGAAGGGACCGTCGAGCGGCCCGGCGTCGTCGCGTGCACGCTCCCGGCCGCGCTCGATCATCTCGACGTCGGGCACCGGGTGCTCTTCGACGACGGCTGCATCGTGGCTGTCGTCGAGCGGATCGACGAGAAGCGAGAAGACTTCCTCGTCCGGGTGGTCCGCACGCAGAAGCGAAACGCGAAGCTCCGCGCCGAAATGGGCATCAACCTCCCGGATACGCGGATGACCGTCCCCAGCCTGACGAACGACGACCGCCGCGCGCTCGCCTTCGTGGCGAAGCACGCGAACGCCGTGAGCCTTTCGTTCGTCCGCGCGCCGGAGGACGTTCGCTCGCTACACCAGGATCTCGCCCGGCTCGGACGCCCCGACCTGGGGGTCGTCCTCAAGATCGAGACCCGCGAGGGCTTCGAGAGCCTGCCTCGCCTGCTGCTCGAGGGCCTGCGGCGGCCGGCGCTCGGCGTCATGATCGCGCGGGGTGACCTCGCCGTGGAGGTCGGCTTCGAGCGCCTCGCCGAGTTGCAGGAGGAGATCCTGTGGCTCTGCGAGGCGAGCCACGTGCCCGCGATCTGGGCCACGCAGGTGCTCGACACCCTCGCGCGCACGGGCGTGCCGTCGCGCGCGGAGGTCACGGACGCCGCCGCGAGCGTCGCCGCGGAGTGCGTGATGCTCAACAAGGGGCCTTTCGTCGACGAGGCGGTCGCCGCGCTCTCCGACATCCTGCACAGGATGGAGGAGCACCGCTACAAGAAGCGGAGCCTGTATCGAAAGCTCGAGGTCTCGACCTTCGCCCCGGCGGCGACCGCCGGCCCACGAGACCACGGCACGAGACGTGGATAGAGACCGGTGACGATGAACACCCATTCGAAGATCGGTCCCACCAGGAACGTCGCCAATCAGGAAACGAGAACGCTTTCGATGTCGCGCCAGGCGGGGCTCCGGCGGGCGCTCGAGGCCAAGAAGGCGCAGCTCCTGCGCCTGCACGAAAATCGCGAAGAGCAAGCCGGCGAGGTGGAGCTCGCGAGCGTCGACGTGGTCGATCGAGCCGAAGGCGTGATCGAAGATCGCCTCCGCGCGGCCCTCGACGAGCACGCTCGCGCGCTCCTCGGAGAGATCGAGCACGCGCTCGCGAAGATCGACGCGGGCATCTTCGGCTTCAGCGAGATGAGCGGACGTCCGATCCCGTTCGCGCGCCTGCTCGCCGTGCCCTGGGCGCGCTTCGACGCCGACGAGGCGAGGCGCATCGAGCATCCATCGCGTTCGTGAGCGCAGGCGTCGAGCGATCGTCGAGGGCACTCTTGGCTACTCATCCCGAACAGGCTGCGGCCATCATGCTACGGTTCGCCGAGCGGACCGGGATCCTCTCGTCAGGGAACGGGCGCCGGTACCTCTGGACCGACGCGTTCGCTGTGTGCACCTTCCTCGGCCTTGCCAGGGCGACGGGCGAGTCGCGCTACACAGACCTCGCCGTGGCCCTCGTCGACCGAGTGCATCGCGCGCTCGGACGCCACCGGCCCGATGACCCCCGCGTCGGCTGGGTCAGCGGGCTCGGCGAGGACGAGGGCGCGCGCCATCCCACGTGCGGCGGCTTGCGCATCGGCAAGGACCTTCCGGAGCGCGCGCCCGCCGAGCCCTTCGACGAGGCGCTCGAGTGGGAGCGCGACGGGCAGTACTTCCATTATTTGACGAAGTGGATGCACGCTCTCGATCAGACGAGCCGCTTCACGAGGCGGCCGGAGCTCAACGTCTGGGCACGGGAGCTCGCCCGAACGGCGCACGCCGCGTTCGCGTACGGGCCGCTGGGCCCGGAGCGGCGCATGGTCTGGAAGATGAGCATCGACCTGAAGCGGCCTCTCGTTCCGTCGATGGGTCAGCACGATCCGCTCGATGGCCTCATCACGTGCCTGCAGCTCGACGCCACGGCGCGCCAGCTTGCCGCGCCGGTCCGGCCCGATCTCCGCTACGAAGCTTCCGACTTCACCTCGATGCTGGTCGGCCGCGACCTCGCGACGCCCGATCCTCTCGGCATCGGCGGTCTCTTTGCGGACGCCTACCGGATTGCTCAGCTGCGTCGCGCCGGCGCCGCCGGGCAGGACACCCTCGCCGACGTCCTGCTCCGGGCGGCATCCGCGAGCCTCGAACGTTACGAGGCCGCGCTCCGCGCCGTCCGCGCGCGGCCGGCCGAACAGCGGCTCGCCTTTCGCGAGCTGGGTCTCGCCATCGGCCTTCATGCGGACGCGAAGCTGCGCGGCGGGCCCCTCCCGTCCCACGACCTGCTTCGCGATGCGATCATCGCGTTCTGGCTCGACCCCGAGAACCGGAGGGCCACGTCGTGGACGGAGCACCGCGACATCAACGAAGTCATGCTCGCGACGAGCCTGCTCCCCGACGGCTTTCTCCGGCTCGACATGGGCGGTCCGCCGCTGGCATGACGACCGCGCTCGTGGGCGAGCTCCTCGAAGCATCGCGCCGGATGAGCGGGGGATTTCGCCTGGCATCGAGAATGCTACTCGACGAACCATGAACGCTCTCGTCGTCTACTTCTCGCGCACCGGGACCACCCGCAAAGTGGCCGAAACCATCGCCAGCAGCCTCGGCGCCGACATCGAGGCGATCCACGAGTCGAAGGACAGACGTGGTCTTCGCGGTTATCTCCGCAGCGCGTTCGATGGGACCCTCGGCCGGTGGGTCCCGACCGACGCCGTCGACCGAGACCCGACTCGTTACGATCTCGTCATCGTCGGCACTCCCGTCTGGGGCTGGAGCTTGTCGGCGCCCGTTCGATCATTCTTGTCGAACCATGCGCGCAGGCTGCACAAGGTGGCATTCTTCGTGACCGAGGGAGGCGGCGGCGCCCGGCGCGTCTTCGAGCAGATGGCCCAGGTCGTCGCGGCTGATCCCGTCGCGACCCTCGCGTTGGCGCAGCGAGACGTTGAACGCGGCACGGTGTCCAGCGCCATCGAGTCGTTTCTGGCGGCGCTCCCGAAGAAGGCGACCGCTCCGTGACCTTCAGCGCATCGGGCCTCTTAAATTAAGGCGGGTGTCGTCAACCCTCTTTCGCCGTGACGTCGAGAAGCGTGTCTTGAGCTCGTCTTTCATGACCTTGCCGGTCGCGTTGCGTGGGAGCTCGTCGACGAGGTGCCACTCCTTGGGGATCTTCACGGAGGCCAGCCTGGACCGCACGAAGCGCTCGATGTCGGCGAGGTCAGGATTGCCGCGGGGAACGACGACCGCTGCCAGGCGCTCTCCCCACTCGAGGTCGGGGAGGCCCACCACGGCGACCTCCCGCACGCCCGGATGATGAAGCGCGATCGCTTCCTCGATCTCGACCGGGTAGAGGTTCACGCCGCCCGACTTGACCATGTCGCGCCCGCGTCCCGCGATGTAGAGGTAGCCGTCTCCGTCGAGCCACCCGAGGTCCTCCACCGTGACCCAAGGACCGCGACGCGTTGCTTCGGTCGAATCGATGTCACCGAGGTACCCGCTCATCGTCTGGTCGTTGCAGACGTAGACGATGCCCGTCTGGCCCACCGCGAGCCTTCGTCCTTCCCGGTCGAGGATGGCGACGGATTGCCCGGGGAGGGGCCGTCCGACGCTCCGCGGACGGGCGAGCATCTTGGTCCCGTCGATCACGGTGACCCACCCGAGCTCCGTGGCGCCATAGAAGTCGTGGACGACGCGCGCCCCGAAGGCGTCGATGGCGGCGCGCCGGAGCGATTCGGGGAACTCGGAGGCTCCAGCCATGAGCGCCCGTAACTCGGGGTTTGGCATCGTGGAGCGAAGATCGACCGGGAGATCGACCATCCGGCGAATCATCGTGGGAACGAGAAGAACACTGTGAATGCCGAGACCGGAGAGCGCGCCGAGCGTCGCCTCCGCGTCGAAGTGCGGGCGCAGATGAATCGTGGCGCCGAGCGCCGCGTGAAGGAGCGTGAAGACCTGTGCGGCCGAGTGATAGAGCGGCGCGACGACGAGGTGCCGGTCGCCGACCTGGAAGGGGAGGCGCTCGAGAACGCGGGAGCCCTCGATGACGCCGAACCGGACGAGATCGCGAACTGCCCCCTTGGGCTGCCCGGTGGTTCCCGAGGTGTAGACGATGCTCTCGCTGCGGGTATCGAGCCGCGGAACGTCGGGAAAAGAAGAGGATCGCGCGCGGGCGACGAGATCGTCGAAGCGAACGGCGGGAGCCACTGCCTTCCGATCGCCGACGACGACCACGGCCACGCCGGGCCTCGCGCGGGCAACCGCGGACGCGGTCTCGAACGAGGCCTCGGAGACGAGGACGGCGCGCAGCCGAGCTCGCGCGGCGATGCCCTCGAGCTCCGGCGGTTGGGCACGAGAGCTCACGTGCACGGCGCGTGCGCCGAGGCGCATGAGCGCGAACCACGCGATGACGTACTCGGCACAGTTCTCGGCCGCCAGCCCGACCGCGTCACCGCGGCCGACTCCGAGCTCGTCGCGGAAAGCGGCCGCCGTACGATTGATGAGGCGATCGACCTCGGAGTACGTGTACGTCCTCCGGGCATCGACGAGTGATGGGCGCTCTGGCGTGTGGAGCGCGTGCAGGGCGTGGACCGTGCGCACGGACAGCCCGGAGCGAAGCGCGAGCCGCGCGATCAAAGGCGCGGCGAGCGGATGCAGCTCACCGAACGCCTGGATGCTCCTGGCCACGCGGAAGACGCGCGCGACGCGCATCGGCGTCGGGTCCAACCGCTCACGAAAGAGGATGTCCGCGCCGCGGGTGAACGCGCGCCGAACCCGAAAGAACGCGGCGGTCACTGCGGAGCAGCGGTCGGCGGCATCATCGCCGACCTGGCTCACGACCGAGCCGATCGATCGCTCGGGGATGCGCCACCCAGTAGCCGTGCCATCCGCCCGGATGCCACGGATGCCGGAACCAAAGGCCGTAATGGTACGGGCCCCAGCCCCACGGCGAGATGTACCAGGTCCAACCGAAATCCAGCGTGTAGAGGTGGACGTACGGCATGCCTTCCACCTCCACCGTCGTCGCCCCGGCCGGTATCCAGATCCATCCGTGATCGACCGTGTAGACCCACTGGCCCGCCGGATAGGTGTAGACGAGCGGCGGCGCCTCTGCGGGTGGGGGCGTCGGCGCGGCTTGAGCCGCTGGGGGTGCCCCCTTCGTCTGGCGGCGAAGGCGGAGCGGGTGGCGGCGGCGCGTAGGGCTCTGGCAGCGGCTCCGCGACGAGGGGCTGGGGTGGGGGTGGAGGCAGCGACGGGGACTGGTACTCCACGCGGGCGGCGCAGCTCACCAGCACAGACGCGAGGAACACGATCAACGGCGACGGCTTCAGGACGACAGCACTCATGCTGGGCGGCGCACATCAAGCAACCCGCAAGCCATCGAAGCGAGCCGCTCGCTTCGCCACCGGCGGTTCATGCCTCGCGCGCAGACTATGCGCCGCCGCGCAAGGCGCGCCTGGCAGGACGGTGAGGATGACGAGGTGCGCCGAGGACCGCGCGCGGCCTTGAGCACCGGCACCGCGCAGCGCGCCGGGATTTCAGGGTGCGACAAAGCCCGGCCAGTTTCGCATGTAGGTCGCGAATCTCTCGCTCAGACCGCGCTCCCGCAGCTCGGCCAGCGTGAGCGGCGGTCGACGGGGCAGCCAGCCCGACTCGCTCTGTCGCTTCGGCCAATCGGGGTTGGCGATCGCGGCCCGTCCGACGGCCACCGCATCGGCGCCCATGCCGAGCAGCGATTCCGCGTCACTCCCGGTCCATCTGCCCCCCGCCGCGACGAGCACGGCCTCGCGGGGAATGGCCGTCCGAAACAGCGGCACGGGATGCTCATCGGGGCGCTTGCGCGTGTTGATCGACGCATCCCAGAGCGAGAGGTGAATGAAGTCGGCCCCGTCCGAACACAGCCAGCGTGCGACCTCGAGCGACTCGTCGAGGTCCAGTCCGACCGCGTTGCCGTGATCCTCCGGCGAAAGGCGCATGCCGATGACGAATCGCTCCGGGACGGCGGCGCGGACGGCTCGCATGATCTCGCGCGCGAAGCGCGCCCGGCCCTCCAGCGAACCGCCCCATCCGTCGGTGCGGGTGTTGATCGAGGCACTGAGGAACTGCCCGATGAGAAATCCGTGGGCGCCGTGCAGCTCGATGCCGGCAAAGCCGGCCATGCTGCACCGCGCGGCCGCATCTCGAAATTGTCCGATGATACGCGTGATGTCCGTCTCCGTGGCCGCGCGCGCGCGCTCCGTTCCGGGGACCTCGTAAGCCGTGGCGCTCAACGGCGCGACGCCCGTGAGAGACCTCGGCGAACGCAACCCACCATGAAAGAGCTGCACGACGCCGAGAGCGCCGTGACCGGCGAGCGCCGCGGCGAGTCGCCGAAGACCCGGGAGCAGCCGGTCGTCGTAGACCCCCAACGCCCGGGGCCAACCCTGACCATCCAGGGCGACGTGCGCGGCGCACGTCTCGACGACGCCGAAGCCGCCGCGTGCCCGCATCTCGAGCCACCGCAGATCGTCGTCGGAGAGCGAGCCATCAGGGTGGCTCTGCTGATTGGTCATGGGGGCGAGCCACGCGCGATTGCGAGCACGCGCGCCGTTGCGGAACACGAGCGGGTCGAGGATCATGAGCCTCGAGTCCAGAGCAGACGGCGTGCCAAGCGCGGCTCATGGACGGCGACGTGGGCTTTCGAAGCGTCTTCGGTGAGGGCTCGGAGTTCTGGGTGGACATGCCGGCTCACGCGTCCGGCGCACGTTCGAGCGTCCTGCCCCCTGCTCGTGAGAGGAGTTCCGAGCGACTCGCATCGGACGGGCCTCGGTTGGTGCTTTACGTGGAGGACAATCCCGCGAACGTCACCTTCATGAGCGACCTCGTGAGCACCATGGAGGAAATCGAGCTCTTGACCGCTCCGACGGCCGAGATGGGGATCGACCTCGCCCGCGCGCGCCAGCCCGACGCGATCATCATGGACATCAATTTGCCCGGCATGAGCGGAACCGACGCGCTCCGCGAGCTACGCACCCTACCGGAGACCCGGGACATTCCCGTGATCGCGCTCACCGCAGCCGCTTCCCATGCCGACAGGCGACGAGGTGCGGAGGCCGGCTTTGCGCAGTACTTGACCAAGCCCGTGAATGTAGGCGTCTTGCTCGGAGACGACCGGCGCTCCCGAGATGGAGTGATCGGTCAGAAACTCAACGAGGCGATCGACGGGCAAGTCGGGCCTGACGGTGAGCACCTCGCGGGTCATGACTTGGGAGCGGTAATCTTGTCCACGGGACACCTCCTTGATCGCATCGATCGCGGCCATCAGTCAGGCCGCGCAGACCACTCGCATCGGCGCAAGCCCTGCGTTTCTCGTGCCTGCCTACCCTTAGCCATCGGACTGGTTGGCAACGACGAGATCATCGCGCAGGATGTCTTCGCCCAGAAAGGCGGCTTCCTCGCGGTCCATGTGTTCGCCAATCAAGTCGACCAGCGCGGCGACCCCGGCGGCTGCGCATTCGGCCGGAGTGCAGGGGATCCCTAAGAGCGCCGCGTAGAGCCTCTCGTGCTCCTGATTGTGCTGCTCGAACATGATCGCCGCGCGGGCTGTTCCCCAGGCGTCGACCGCGGGAATGAGGTCCCGCAGCAGGGCCTCCTCGTGCAAGTTGTGCGCGCGCATCGCGTCAGTGAGACGAACGAGGTGCTCTCGGAGAGAGTCGCCATCGGGTGCATCGACCTGTGAGACTTCGGCAAAAGTCAGCGTCACATCCAGCATGACTCGGATCTGCGCGTGCTCTCGGAGAAGAACGCCTCGAATCTCGCTCGGCTTCATGGGACACCTTCCGCGGACGTTCCGCGGACGTCAGGAGCAAGGAGCACGCCACCGGGGGTGCAGCCCCTAGTTCGTCGCGCCGGCGGGACGCAGCGTGAAGTTCGCCGTCGCGATCCCCGTGAAGCCCACCGTCACCGACTGCGTTGCGGTCGGCAAACGCGGCGACCACGCCATGACACGGTACGTGCCGGGGGGCAGGTCCGCGATGGCGGTAGACGCCGGAGGGCGGTAGCGCCGCCAGCGCCCACCCGCCCCCGGTTACGCGATGCGGAGGTGGTTCTCGACCTTCCGCACGCCGTGCGTCCCTCTCACGGCGCCTTCGATGGCGTCGCGCTCGGCCCAGGAGGGCACGTCGCCGCTCAGCACCACCTTGCCATCCGTGACCACGACCTTGACTTTCTTTGCCGCGTGTTCGGCGTGCCGCTCGAGCGCGCTCTCGATGGCTCCGCGCACGGCGTCGGCCGACGGTCGCGGCAGCGGCGGCTCGACGGACATGAGGTTGTTGATCGCGGCCACGCCCGCCAGGTTGCGGACGGCGCGCACCACGTCCTCGTACTGGCTCCAGTAGTCGAGCGTTCCTTCGAGGATGACGACGCCGTTCGAGACCGTCGTTCGAATGCGCTCGTGCGGCACAAGGGTGTCCCATTCGAGGGCGACGCGAACGGCTTTGGCGAGGTCCGTGTCGTCCCGCTCGAACGAGCCGGGAAGCTTGACCCGCATTTCATTCGCGACGTCGAGCACACCGGCGACCCGATGGGCGGCATCCTGAGCCGCAAGGCGCGCCGCCCAGCTATCGACGGTTCCGGTGAGAGTCACCGTTCCACCTTTGACCTCCACTCCGACGTCCGTCTCGCGGACACGAGTGTCCCATTTCAGCTCCTCGAGTACGTCGTGTTTGATGTGCGAGTCCGTCTTGGCAATCGGCCGTGTCATGTCACGACTCCTTTCTGCTCGAATGCAGCAGCAGGCGCCCCTAGAGCAAGGGTCGTTCCGAGTGGGTCCAGGCCGTGAAGGCGCCCCGATCCATCGGCCATACTCGACCGCGGCTTATCGGCAGCCGCGTGGCTTGCGTCGGGGCGCATGGCTTGCGCCCGCCGCCGGTCGACCGGATGAATCAGGCGCGCTTGCACCGGGAAGCGATCGCACATCGTCGGTCACGGGGCCCGGCGGCACGACACGTGAATAGCCGATGCGCATGGCTCACAAACAAGTTCTCTTCCAGTCGGCGGCTCGTGAGAAGGTCTTGCGCGGCGCGACCGCCCTGGCCGAAGCCGTTCGAGTGACCCTTGGCCCGAAGTCCAAGAGCGTCCTCATCGGAAAGA
>CALFNG010000327.1 GCA_937902985.1 uncultured Myxococcales bacterium | reverse complement strand
CCATTGCGCAAGATTCCCCACTGCTGCCTCCCGTAGGAGTCTGGACCGTGTCTCAGTTCCAGTGTGGCTGATCATCCTCTCAGACCAGCTACCCGTCTTAGCCTTGGTAGGCCGTTACCCTACCAACTAGCTGATGGGACGCGGGCCGATCCTCAGGTGCAAGCTTACGTGTAGAGGCCTGCTTTTGCCTCAGCCTCTTGCGAGGCCGTGGTCATATGCGGTATTAGCCCTCCTTTCGGAAGGTTATCCCCCGCCTGAGGGAACGTTACCCACGTGTTACTCACCCGTGCGCCACTTTACCAGGGCCGAAGCCCCTTCTCGTGCGACTTGCATGTGTTAGGCGCGCCGCTAACGTTCGTTCTGAGCCAGGATCAAACTCTCCAGTTGAATCTGGTGAGTCTCCGAGTTGTCGACTCCGGTTTAGTGGAGCTGGCAGAGCTCGGACTCTGGCTTGGTTTGGAGATCGCTTCCTTCACGTCGGGCCGAGATGGCCGCGGCGGATTTCGCGTCTCCGTAACCTACTCGTCGTCGCCCCGCGGCTCGCTTGCGCGAAAACGCGGAACGCTTTGTCGAGCGTACGATTCAGTTTTCAAGGACCGAGGGAACCGATGGTTCCGGGGTCGGGGGCGGTACTCTAGTTCCCCGGCTGGAGTCCGTCAAGAGCCGGATTCTGATTTCGTCGTCTTGAGAGACTCTGCTGCGAGCTAAGTAATAGGCGACGGAAGCGGTAAGTGGAGAGCGATCGGGTCGCTCGATTCCGAGAAATTATTCACAAGCTTTCCGGAGGGAAGGTCCGGTAATTCTTAGGGATGTTCTTCGCTCTGAGCCGTCGCAGCAGTTGCATGCGGCTTGCTGGTGGGCGGCGGATTCTAGTCGCGGGGCGCTTCCTGTCAAAGAATTTGTTTGAATCGTTTGCGGTCGGTGGCGCGGCTCCGGGACTCACTCGGCAACGAGGGCGTCCATGTACCAGAATCCGCCGACTTCGCGAACCAAAGTGAACTCGACGCCAAAAAGATTGCGGACGCGCCAGGCGCGCTCGTGTTCGGGCAGGATCGTCCGGAAGCGCCCGAGCACCTCGAGGGACGCCAGGGTGTGGCCGAATCGCAGCGCGTTCGGCGTGTTGCGAGCGTCCAGGTCGACATCGATGGGGTGCCACGGACTGACGGACGCCGGCCACCCGGCCTCGCGCGCGAGGCGGTGCACGCAGACAGGGACGGCCCGTGTACGCCCTCGAAAGCCGGCGCCTCGCGCCATCCAGACAACCAGTGCGTAAGCCTCGGGCAGCGCCTGAACGAGGAAGCTCGCCCGCCCCGCGCGGACCAGCACGCTGCGCGGCTGACCGAGCGCTTTGGTGACCGACGGCTGAGACCGCGCCTGGTCGAGGACGATGCGAAGATGCGCCGCCGCGACCCTGAGTTCGTAAGGGTTCCGGCAGCCGGCATAGTCGACGGTCTCGCCGTCTCGGTCGACGAGCGCGGCCGCGCGCGCGCCGGGGAAGCGCGCGACGAGGTCCGCGAGGATCGCCGCGAACGCGCTCTCGTGCTGGTCTCGAGCGACTGGGCCGTCGTCCCCTTCCCGTCGCCGGCGAGCTTTCCTCGACCACCTCGCCTTCACGGCGAGGCCATGGCCCGCGCCATGATCTCGTCCGCGGAGACCGCGGTCTCGACGTGGGCGGTCGACCTGAGCGTACGAAGAAGCGCATCGAGCCGCATACGACTTCGCAGGGTCTGAACGGCCCCCGCCAGGGCCTCTCTCCGGGCGGCCGCCTCGGCAGGATCGCTCGGAGCCCGTCGCTCGACGAGCTGAAGCACATGCCACCCGAACGGGGTGGCGACGATCGGGCTCACCTCGAACGGCGTGCGCAGCGCGAACGCCGCGGCGACGAAGCCCGCGTCTACCTCGCCACCGGTTGCATCGACGCCATCGGCCGCGAAGGGACCGACGTTCTGTGCGACGACGCTCGCGTGGACATGAGGCACGGCGTCCGCGCGCTGAACGAACTCGTCTGCGCTACGCGCCTGGCTCACCGCCTGGCGAATCGAGCGAGCAAGCGTGAGCGCGTCTTCTTCGCGAAGGGTCGGCGACCGCATGACGACCGCGTGAACGACCCGCACGCTGGCGAGTTCGTCGTCGGTCGGAGGACCCTGTTGCGCCGCCTCCTTCGCGAACCGCAAAGGGACCTGGCGAGCCAGCACGGCGGTCCGCTCCCAGGCCACAGCCCGGTCCGAATCGAAGCCGCGCGCCAGCGCGCCCAGCGACGCGAGCGCATCGCCGACGAGCTCGTCCATCGCCTGCCGAGGGGAGATCCCGCTGCCGGCTGCGACCCACGCGACTTGCAACGGCGTGATCGCGATGTCGCCCACGCGAGCGACCGCTCCGTCGAGAGAGGCCGTCTCGACCGTCGGTGGGGCTTTCTCGCCGCAGTGGACCGTGAACTGGGCGACCATTGCGGTCGCGCCCACAGCGGCCAGCGAGACCGAGCGACGGTTCACGCCCTGGTCCCCGGCTTCGCCAGCTTCACGGCGGCGTAAAGCGAGCCTACTCCCATGGTCAGCCAGTAAATCGCCTGCATGTCGTCGACGCGCGCGAGGGCGCGCTCCCCGACGATGAACGCGACCCCGGCTCCAACGGTCAGGAGGATCGCCACGGCGTCCGTCACTTGCATCGGTCCGCCAACGATATCAGCCCCGGGCGCCCAGCAGCAGACCGGACAGCGCGAGGGCGCCGAGCAAGGCGAGCGCCGGCGCGGCGCCGCGCCATCGGGCGCGACCGCTTCGCTGTGCGCGCGGTTCGTGGCGAGCGAGCGCGAGTTCGGCCGAGGCCCCGACGATCGAAAGGGCCGCCGCCACGGCGATCAGGCGCACCAGGAGGGCACGCTCCGGGTCCGCCACGTCCCACCCCGTGCATTGCAGTGCGAGCGCAAGCGCCGTTCCCCCGGCGAGGTAGAGAGCGTCTCCCCGCGAGAGCCGGCGACGCGCGTCGAGCGGGGCGTCGTCGATGACCCGAGCCACTTCGCGCTGACCGCCGAGGGCCGGCCCCGCCGAAGCGAGGGCGAAGAGTCCCCAGCCGAGCATTCCGGCCAGCCCTTGCGGAGTGTCGATCGCGACGGGCCGGAGCGCCGCGGGCGCGAGCATCCACGTCGCGACGCTCGCGCTGACGAACACGGCGAGCGAGACCGCGCGGGCCGGACCTCTCCGCCATCGATCCGCGGCCGCTCCGGCGATGAGCGAGAGGAACGCGATCGCCGCCGCCAGCTTCGTGGCGGACGAGGTGCCGTGGTAGGCGCCCACCGGGGCGACCGTCACGGCCCACGCGTAGAGCCCCGCGATGGCGACCTGTGACGAGGGGCCCTTCGCAGGCAGCCGGCCGAGGAGGGGGGGCGTGCTCACGAATCTGCCGGCTCACCCCCGCAGCAAGCGCTGCGGCGCGAGGGGGACGAGGGGCCCCTGAGGTTGCCCGTCCTCGTCGTCGAGGGCCACCGGGAGGCCCAAGGACCGCCATAGGCGCTGGTCGAGCAGGTGCGAGGGCCGCACGTTCTGGAGCGCGCTCAGCATCACCGTCTTGGTTCCCGGATGCTCTTTCTCGAGTTGATCGAGCAGGCGCGCCATCGCCTTGCGCTGCAAGTGCTCCTGCGTGCCGCACAGGTCGCAAGGCAAGATGGGGAACTTGGCGTGCTCGGCGAAGGCTCGAATGTCTTCTTCGGCGCAGTAAACGAGCGGCCGCACGACGACGAGCGCGCCTCCGTCGGCGACGAGCCGCGGCGGCATCGCGCCGAGTTGCCCCGCGAAGACGAGGTTCAGAAGAAGGGTCTGCAGCACGTCGTCGCGGTGATGGCCGAGGGCGATCTTGTTGCAGCCGAGGTCCTTCGCGACCCGGTACAAGATGCCGCGCCGCAGGCGCGAGCAGAGCGAGCAGAACGTCTTTCCCTTGGGGATCTTCTCGGTGACGATCGAATAGGTGTCTTCTTCGATCATCGAGAAGTCGTAACCCTCACGGGCCATGTACTCGCGAAGCACGTGGCCTGGATAACCCGGGTGCCCTTGATCGACGTTGACCACGCGAAGGTCGAACGTGATCGGCGCCTTGCGCTGGAGCGCGCGCAGGAGGTCCAGCATCGTGTAGCTGTCCTTCCCGCCGCTCACGGCCACGAGGATGCGATCGCCCTCCTCGATCATCGAGAAGTCGGCGATGGCGCGCGACGTGGCGCGGCCGAGCTTCTTCTCGAGGGCCTCGGCCGGCGTGGGGATCACCGGGAGCTGCGCTCGATGAGTGCGAGGAACGTGAGGACCGCGTGCCCGGTCGCGCCCTTCGTCTGCGACCACCCCGTGGGGCGGTCGACCGACGCGGGGCCGGCGATGTCGCAATGGATCCAGCGGCCGGTGCCGGCGAACTCGCGCAAGAACAGCGCCGCGGTGATGGACCCGCCGTAGCGATCGCCGGCCTGCTTCACGTCGGCCACTTCGCTCTTGATCTGATCGCGCAGTTCTTCGAGGAGCGGCATGCGCCACATCGACTCGCCCGACTGCTTCAGCGCCGCAGCAAACTCGCGAGCCGCGTCGTCGTGGCTCGCGTACCAGCCGGCGGTCGTGCTGCCGAGGGCGACCATGCAGGCGCCTGTCAGCGTTGCGTTGTCGACGATCAGGTCCGGGTCGAGCGAGCGCGCGTAGGCGAGCGCATCGGCCAGGACGAGGCGACCCTCGGCGTCGGTGTTGACTATTTCGACCGTCTTGCCATCGAGCGATCCCCAGATGTCCCCCGGCCGATAGGCGTCGCCGTCGGGCATGTTCTCGGCGCACGATGCGATCGCGTGCACCTCGACCTTCGGCTTCACCGCGGCGACGGCCGCCATGAGCGCCACGACGTTCGCGGCTCCGCTCATATCGTGCTTCATCTCGCCCATTCCGGCAGCCGGCTTGATGCTGATGCCTCCGGTGTCGAAGGTGATCCCTTTGCCTACGAACACGAGCTTTCGCTTCGCGCCCTTGGGCGTCCACGACATGTGGATGAACCGAGGCTCGCGTGAGCTTCCGCGGCCCACGGCGTCGATGAGCTTCATCCCGCGCCGGCGGATCTCCTTGAAGTCGAAGACCTGCACCCGCAGTCCGTTGGCCTTCGCGAGCGCCTCGGCGGCGGTGGCGAACGTCTCCGGGTAAATGACGTTCGGCGGCTCGTTGCTCAGGTCGCGAGAGAAGTTGACCGCGCTCCCAACTTGCTGGCCGATGCTCACGAGGGATCGCGCGTTGGGCTTCGGTCGGCTGGCGAGTCCGAGGGTCACCGTGGCCAGTGATCGCTTCGGCTTCCGGTCACCCGTGAGGTACTTGGTGAAGCGGTAAGCTCCGAGCTCGAGCCCCTCCCCCACCGCGCGAAGTTCGGTTTCGAGCCCCCCGGGAAGGGCGATGGCGAGCGAGGCGGCCTTGTCGACGTTGGCCCCCCGCGCGGCCTTCGCCGCGAAGGTGCGCACCTCGGGAGCGCCCAGCGAACGGCGGTCGCCCAGCCCGACGACCATGAGCTTCTCGGCTCCGATGCGGCCGAGCGTGGAGAGCGCGATCGTCTGATCGCGCTTGCCAGAGAACTCTTCACGGGCCATGAGCTTGGCGAGGGCCCCGCCAAGGGCCTCGTCGATTTGTTTGAGCGACGGCGGCAGCGCCCCTTTGCCTCCCGTTTGGAAGATGCCGACGACGAGAACGTCTGCTGTGAGCTCGAGTGCCTGCGCCGCGCGAACCTGAATCTCAAGAAGCATGAACTCCGATTAGTAGGCCAAACTCGCGGCGAAGGCGAATGGCCGCGATTCAGCTCTCGAGCCGCGCTTGCCTACCGATCGGCCAGGCGCGCAGATCGCGGGAGACCGCCGGCGCCCCGCCTGCTCCTGCCGCAAGCCACTCGGAACGGGTCGGAATTCCGTCGACGACGAGGGCCATGGTGCAGGGGCTGCCGTCGTGCACCCACGCCAGCGTGCACGGGAGGACGTATTCCACGCCGCTGACCGCATCGGCCGTGCGGATGATGACGCGCTCGCCAACGGACATCGCCTTGACGCCCGCGACGAGCAAGGCCGCCGCGCACACGTGCCGCACCTCTACGGCGAGAATGATTCCCTCCCCGATGAGCTGCGCCGGCAGCGCGTTCGAAGGCCGCGCGCACGTGCCGGGCGGCGGCATCTTGAAGTCGCTCGTGACGAGCTGCATGAGCGACAGGAGCTCGACCTGCTCGGAGCTGGAGAGCGGGGCGCCAGGACTCGCCTGCGTCGCATGACGGCCCTTCAGCTGCCAGAAGCGAACGAGGAAACCCAGCTTGTCGATCACGAGGCCCTTCTCGATCTTTGGTTTCGGGGCATTGGCTCTCCGGTGCTTCGCGCAGGCGCCGACGGCGTCGCCGGGGCGCCCTCGCCAAGCGGACGTCAGGGCGTCAGGAAATCGCGGTCTTCATGCGTCATGGTCGAAAAGGTCGAATCGGTCGTGACCGCAGGATCGGTCGCGACAGAGTGCAGGGTGCAGCGCCCGTGCCACGACCGTCGCTTCGAGAAGCCGCCCACGCGCCTCTTCGAGTCGCAGCCGCCGCGGGCCGCGTAGTGCACGAGTGAGGCGCGGTTGCCGAAGCGGCCTGCCGCGCGCCCGGGTGCATCCGTGCACGACAGCCATGACGCCCGAGACATGGCGAACGGTGTGCGCACCCTGACGCGTCGGGTAACGCGCCGAGCCACGCGCCTGCTAGGCTCGCGTCGCGCGATGCGCATCTCCTGCCTGCCCCTGGTTCTGGCTTTCGCATCTCCCTGCGTCGCGTGCGCAGAGCCCACCGTGTCGCTGGCGACCGGGCCGCGCGAGTACGTGCCGGGCGACTACGCGCAAGTCCTCAAACGGTGGACCCGCGAGCAGAGTGTCATTCAACTCTCCGAGCTCGAGGACAAGCTGACGGTCACGGCGACCTTCGAGTCGTGGGACTTTCGATGGGCGTACGTCGTTCGCTACGCCGACGATTATCGGCTGACGGTGGAACAGCGCCACGAAGTCCTCGAGCGCACGCTGCGCGAGACCGCGGACAACCACGAGTTTTACGTGGCGCTCTACGGAACCAACTGGCGCTGGTCCGACTTGAGCCGTCCGACCAGCGCGTGGACCGTGCGACTCATCGACGACCAGGGGAACGAGACCGTTCCCTCGAAGATCGAGTCCATCGTCAAGCCGGGCCCCCTCGAGCAGCGGTACTTCCCCTATACGAACCCCTGGCGTCGCGCCTTCCGCATCCGGTTCCCCCGCTTCGAGGGCGACGGTCGGCCCACGATCGCCAACACCGCTCGGTGGTTCGGGCTGCGTTTCGCGGGCGCCGAGGGGAACGGCGAGCTCCGCTGGAAGGTCGACGCCCAGGCCGGGGCAAACGAGAGTGCGCCCGCCTCGTCTGCCGCGGCGGGTCCTTCAGGTCCTTGAAGGAATGGCGTGCTTGCCCAGGCGCCGCGCGATCCTGAAGCCGACTTCGAGCGCCTGGCGGTAGTTCAAGCGAGGATCGCAAGCGCTCGCGTAGTTCTTGTCGAGATCGTCGACGGTGATCCCGGCCGCGCCCCCGATGCACTCGGTGACGTCTTCGCCGGTCATCTCGAAGTGCACGCCTCCGAGCGAGGTGCCACAGCCCTCGTGCACGTCGAACGTGAGCTCCACCTCGCGCAGGATGTGGTCGAAATCGCGCGTCTTCAGGCCCGACGGCGCCGCCTGCGTGTTTCCGTGCATCGGATCGCAGACCCAGAGGACGAGCCGGCCAGCCTTCTTCACGGCCTCGACGAGGTCGGGCAAGACGTCGCTCACCTTCCTCGCGCCCATGCGCGTCACGAGGGCGAGCTTTCCGGGCTCGTTCTCCGGGTTGAGCGCATCGATGAGCCGCAGCACCTGATCGGCGCCGACGGTGGGTCCGAGCTTCACGCCGACCGGGTTCTCGATCCCGCGAAAGAACTCGATGTGCGCGCCGTCGAGCGCCCGCGTTCGCTCCCCGATCCACGGGAAATGGGTGGTCAGATCGTACCAGCCGTGGCGCCTCGGGACCTGCCTCGTCTGCGCCGACTCGTAGGGAAGACTCAACCCTTCGTGGCTCGTGAAGAACTCGACGCGCGTCAGCTCTTCAAGCGTGTTCTCGCCGAGAGCCTCCATGAACTTCAAGGCCGCAGCGAGCTGCGTGGTCGTGCGCTCGTACTCGGCGCGTAACGCATCCGACATCCCGGCGCCGCGGAAGAACGAGAGCTCCCAGAACTCCGGGTGGTGAACGTCGGCGAAGCCACCGCCCGATAGCGAACGAATGAAGTTGAGCGTCATCGCTGCGTGGCTGTAGGCAACGATGAGGTTCTCGGGGTCTGCGCGGCGCGCGCTCTCGGTAAACTCGGGCCGATTGACGAGATCGCCGAAGTAGCTCGGCAGCTCAACCCCGTCGCGAAGCTCGGTTGGCTTGCTCCGGGGCTTGGCGTACTGCCCGGCGAAACGGCCCACGCGCACGACGGGCCGCTTCCCCTCCTGGATCATGACCAGGGACATCTGGAGAAGAATCTTCAGCTTGTTCGCGATGACCGGAGACCGGCAGTCTGCGAGCGTCTCGGCGCAGTCACCTCCCTGAACCAGAAAGCGCTTTCCCTGCTGGGCCTCGGCGAGCTGGCGCTTGAGCCGCTCGATCTCCCAGGAGGTCACGAGCGGCGGCAGCTCTCGCAGGCGAGCGCACGCGGCGTCGAGGGCCCGCGCGTCGTAGGCGATCGCCTGCGCATCCGGCTTCGATTTCCAAGATGTCGGCGCCCATTGAGCCTGGGAGCGGGCCGGGGAATGCTGCGTCACGGTGCCCGATTTAGCACGCGCTACCGGGCCGAGCCTCGACCCTTGACGACGAGCACGGTTCGTGGCAGGCCGGCTCGCTGAACAGATGGTCCCCCCTGTTGCACCATGAAGACACCGGTTCTTGACCGCCCGAGGCCGCCCGGTTATCGGTTGGCGAGCAGGGAATGTCCGCACCGACGATCGATCTGAGACCAGGCACGGCAGCTGGGGCACGCCACGATGCGGATTCAAGGAAAAGGCGCATGGGCAGTCGACTGACCTGGCCACAGATCTGCGGCTGTGACGAGTTCCGGGGGCGGTGGGTGGCGCTGGACCGATGCACCTACGACCCGCGGACCGCGCAGCCCACCGAGGGCACAGTGGTCGACGCCGACGAGGACCTCGTCGCCCTTTGCAGTCGCATGCAGGCGAGCGACAGCAAATACTGCGCGATCCTGTTCTGTGACGAACGGGTTACCGGCGACGAAGCCTCCCCTGCGTCCGCCCGCTCGTCGTCCCTTCCGCCTCCGACCCCGCCCCGCGCTTATCACTGATCAAGTTCGAGGGGAGCCGGGGGCTCCCCTCGAGCTCCCCATCCGGGAGGGATGAGCCCCATCCGGGAGGGAAGAGCTCCCCATCCGGGACCGCGATCGGCTTGAAGCGCTTTCGCGCCTACAATTCCCGCTCGGCTCACGCCCGGGAGCGAGATTGGCCGCAGAGGCGCGGAGAGGGGGACGGGGGCCGCTCTATTTGATGACGGGGCGCAAGACAGCTTTGCCGTCCTTGATCATCACCTCGAAGTCGACGGATCGGCCGTGCTTCTTGCGGAGCCGGTCGCTCGATTCGAGGAGGCTCTTCGCGACCGACTGGTAGGTGATGGCGGCGGTCGATTCGTTCTGGCGCCGCTTGGTCTCGACGAGTTCCGAGTAGAGCTGGCGCATCCGCTCCTCGGTAAGATCGACCAGGGCGGGCACCGGCTTCGCTTGAACGACGGGCGCGACGGCAGGCGGCGGCGGTCGGGGCGGCGCTTGCGCGGGAGGCGGCGTTTGCGCAGGAGAGAGAGGCGGAGACGGAGACGCAGCGGGAGCGGCAGCCACGGGCTTCTGCGCGGCCGGAGCAGGCTGCGGCTGCAGTGCCAGCGGAGGCGCCACTTTCTTCCAGACCGGTGCAGCCGGCGCGGCGGGTGGCACCTGCGTGCCGGCGACGCCGGGCCGCGGCGGCAGAATCGACGCCTTCCCTGCGAGCGGACTCTTCGGAGGTCCGATCGCAGGCATGGGCGGGGGCCGAGGGGGCGAAAGCGGCTTCGAAGCCAGACCCGCGGCGGCGACTCTCGCGGGCGGCGACGAGAAGTCGCGATCGAGCTCGGCGAGTTCGGCCCGGAGATCAGGCGCGAGCGGCGCCCCCGGCTGGACGAGCGGGGGAGGCGGTGCCTCCGAGGGCCCCCGAGGCGGGCGAACGCTCCCGAATCGGCGCTGCGCGCGGATCATGTGGCGCTTGTAGGTGCCATTCTCGATCTCGCGGCAGATGCGCTGCCAGTGCGTCTGGTACGTGTTGTACCGCTGGAGGACCATCTGGAACCGAAAGCGCAGCGCTGTGTTCCGGATTTGCTCCTTGCGTAGCGCGTAGATTCGCCGGTCGACGTCTTTGCGCGGGACCTGGGGCTCGATCTTTTCGATTCCTACGAAGTACTGCTCGTAGAGCGAGCGCAGACGGTCGACGGCGATTTCGAGGTCACCGATCTGTTTCTCGACATCTGACTGCTCCACGGTGTCGCCATCTCAAGGCAACGGCGCCACGTGGACATTGTCAAAGCAGACTTTCACGTCCCAGTCGTTGAAACCGAAATGGTCGTGCCCGAGTCCGGCGAGGGGCACGGGGTCGGGGTAGGTCAGCATCTCGTTACCGTCGACCCACCACCGCACCGTCTTGCCGTCGTTCCGCTCCACCTTGAAATGGTAGAGCTGGCCCGCCATCGCGGGTTTCTCTCGCGGATCGTCGGAGTTCTTGTCGACGGTGATCTCTTTGCGATCGGTCGCGTGTTCGTTGATACGCGCGAGCACGTGAAAGGTGTTGTGCCACCCGCCGAAGATCGTCAGGTAGCTCGTGGCGTTGGTGTACGAGAGCGCGGTCGCGTACGACCGGCCGTCGCCCCAGTACTCAGCCTTGAGGTCGCCGTCGGCCGCCTCGCTCACGGCGTCGAACTCGATGCGCGCATTGGGCGGTAGCGTGCGCTTCAACCAGATGCCGTGATTCTTCGCGTGCTCTCCGCAGAGACGTCCGCCCTCGACGTGCCAGACGCCCGCGACCGTCGGCATCCATTCCGGGCCCGGGTCGAGCTCCGCGGCGTCGGGTGCCGGGACGGCGCCAGCCTCGGCCGCACCGCCCGCCGCCAGCAGGCCGCTCGGCCGCTCCGCGTGCTCGAAGTCGTCTTCGAACGGCGCTTTCATCACGTCGGGCGAGGCCGTGGCCGTCACCGCGGTCGCCGCGGGGCGCTGCGGCGTCTGCGCGGTGGGGGCTCCGGCGTCGGCTGGCGGCGCGTTGCCTGGCGGCACGCAGCCGAGCACGGCGACGCTCCCGAAAAGCGCCAGACTCAAAGGCATCCGCGGCGCGACCGGCCGAATGTCAGTCATGGCCGGGGGGATCTACCACAGGGGATGGCGCGACCTGGAGGCATCAACATGATGCAGCACGGCGCCCGGTGTCTCGCGCACGCCCGAGTCCGCGTCCGAGACCGAGACCGCGCGCCGCGGCGGGCCAATTTGACGCGTGCGGCACACCTCAACGCGCGCCGACGCGCGCCCGGCTCACACCCTCACGCACCGAATGCACCCCGCTGAGGTGCGTTTCTCTCCTTTTTCTTGTAAACGAAGGCCGGGCCCTCCCATGCACCCGATCCTATTTCGTATTCCGCTGCCACACGTGCCGCTCAGGTTGTGGTGGGCGCTCGCGGCGGTCGCCGCCATCGCCTTCGTCTATGCCGTCGTGGCAGGAGCCCGGCGCGAGAAGAACGACGCCATCACGGCGATCGTCGTCGCGATCGCCACCGGAGGTGCGGCGTACGTCTACCGCGCCGTCAGCTACGAGGCGCCGAACGTGCCCATCTACGCCTACGGCGTGATGCTCGGCACGTCGCTCGTCGTCGGCTGGTACCTCACGCTGCCGCTCGCGGAGAAAGACGGTCTCCCCAAGGAGACCATGGCCAACTGTTACGTGATCACGGCGCTGGCGGCCCTGGCCGGATCGCGTGTGCTCTACATCGTCACCAATCCCGAGGAGTTCAAGTCGTTCTGGGACCTCTTCGCCCTGCGCAACGGGGGCCTCGTCGCGTACGGCGGCTTCATCGGGGGCCTCCTCGGGAGCTGGGCGTTCCTCGCGCCGAAGAAAATCCGGCTCCTCGCCTGGGCCGACGACGCAGTCCCGAGCCTGGCGTCGGGCCTGCTCGTCACGCGTATCGGCTGCTACCTCTTCGGCTGCGATTTCGGCAAGCGCCTGCCCGACGGCGCGCCCGGCTGGTTGAAGACGCTGGGGACGTTCCCGCACTGGGCCGCCGGCACCCTCGCAAACGGCGAAGGCAGCCCGGCCTACGTCCGGCACCTCGATGTCTACCGCGGCACCGCGCTAGAGACCGATCTCATTCGGATGAACACGAGCTTCCCGGTTCA
The DNA here is from genome assembly GCA_937902985.1 of uncultured Myxococcales bacterium. GTDB lineage: Bacteria > Myxococcota_A > Polyangia > Polyangiales > Polyangiaceae > Palsa-1150. Next base: position 11,442 of record CALFNG010000327.1, on the reverse strand, counting down.
TCCGACGCAGATCTACGAGTCGCTCGTCGGCCTGGTGCTGCTCACGCTGCTCCTCTGGCAGCGCAAGTACACGCGCTTCCGCGGGCAAGTGTTCTTCCTGTTCGTGTTCGCCTACGGCTTCTTGCGGTTCATCCTCGAGCTCTGGCGCGACGACGTCGAGCGCGGCAACTACGGACCCACGCTCGACGCGCACGTCTACATCCCGCTGTGCCTTTTTCTCATGGGCCTCGGGTTCATCTTCGGGATCTCGCTCGGCATTCCGAACAAGACGGCGCGCACGGTGGCCCGGGTGGTGGCCCTCCTGCCGCCGCTCGTCGCGTATCTCGCTCTCAGGCCTGCGAGCTTCGCCCAGACGGTGCCGTACCAGCTCTCGACCAGCCAGCTAATCGGCGTCGTCAGCGGTCTCCTCGTGGCGTTCCTCTACGCCCGATCCTGGGAAGACGCCCGCAAGAACCCTCGCCTCGCGATGAGCCTCGGCGACATGACGAGCATTCGCCGGCTCCGCGGCGAGAGCGAAGCGCCTTCGAGCCCGGCGGCAGACGACGAGGAGCCCGAGGCGGAGGCTACGTGACGGCAACGGCGGCGATTGCGACGGCTCCGTGACCGCTCCGGTCGGTCGCCGGCTCGGGAGCCGTCGCGACACCCGGAGGCTCGGCGCGGCGATCGCGCGGTCGCTCGACCCGGGGGACCTCGTGCTGCTCTCGGGAAGCCTGGGCGCGGGAAAGACGTTCCTCACGCGCGCGATCGCGCGCGGGCTCGGCGTGCGGGGCAGGGTGACGAGTCCCACGTTCGCCCTCGTGCGCGAGCTGGCGACGTGGCGGGGGCCTCTCGTGCACGTGGACCTCTACCGCCTTCGAGGCCCGGAGCTCGACACGGAGACCCGCCGGCTCGGCCTGCGCGAGCGTCGCACCGAAGGGGCGTTCTTGATCGTCGAATGGGGCGAAGACGCGCTGGACGCCCTCGGCGGCGAGCCGGAGCTCGCGATCGCGCTCGCGATCGACGGCGACCACGCGCGCACCGTCACGCTCGCGGGGCCGCGCGCCGCCGAAATCGCCGACGCCGGGCCGTGACGCTCCGTCGCGGAGCGGAGCCAACGTCGGTGGTGTATCGTCCCGGGCGTCGATGGCGGGCCCACGCCGACCTTTCACCGAGCTGCTCGCGATGGGCGTCATCGCGGGACTCGTGGCTTTCGGGCTCGCCTACGCGACGCGACCGGGCGCCACGACCAAACCCTTGGCCCGTGCGCGGCCGCCCCTGTCGACCCGCCGCGCCGTCTTCGACCTCCGCCCGACCGCGTCTCAGCTCACCGTCGCCAGCCGCGACGGGGCCGTGAGCCGTGAGATCGATCTGGCGCTCGTCGTCGATGGAACGGCGCGCCCCCTGACGCTCACGCGCAGCGGCCTCCACCCGGAGCCGGACCTCCTGCGCGCGACCACCGAGATTCCCATCGGCGATGCCACGATCCTCGCCGAGCTCGAGCTCCGCACGGACGCCGCGCATGACGCGCTGACGATCCAGATCACGGCGCCTCCGGGGCAGACGGCCGGCCACGAGTTCGCGTTGCGGGCGGAGCTCCCGAGCAACGGGCAGGTGGTCTTCGTGCCCGGCGTGGGCCCCATCGCCGATCGCGCAACGGTCTCCGGCGGCGCGCTCGTCATCGACGTCGAGCCGCATCCCATCGCGATCGCGTCGACGATGGGACCGGTCGTCGTCGAGTCGATTGCCGAAGAGAGCCTCATGCCCGGCGAGCCCACGCGCGTCGCCGCGTCCAGCCCCACGCACGCGCCCGACAGCGACCGGATCGCCGAGCTCCACATCCTCGTGGCCGACTCGAGCCTGGTCGTGTGGCGCGACCTCGCCGAGCTCGCGGGCGTCGCCACCGCGTCGATCCACGGGCGCGTGACCGGCACGGGCGAGCGCGCGACGGTGGTCGGCCGCGACGCGCAGGGCAACCCGCAAGTTCGCGCGCTCGCGGGCGAGGGCGGCGCCTTCTCGCTCGACGTGCCGGCCTCGGTCGTCGAGTGGTACGCGGCGATCGATCCGGGGCGAGCCAGCGCGCTCGCGTCGTTCGTGCCGGGAACCCCGCGCGATCTCGTGCTCGACGTCTCGCCCGGCGGCGACCTCCACGTCACCATCGACGACGCCGATACGGGCAAGCCGCTGACCGCCCGCCTCCTCGTTCGAGGGATCGACGGGACCGTCGACCCGAGCTTCGGCCCCGACTATCGCGCGTCGGGCGCGGGCCCGGTCATCGACGCGCTCCGCGGCGACGTCGCCACGCCCCTGCCGGCGGGCCGCTACCGCGTCGCGGCCACCAAGGGAATCGAGTGGAGCGTCGACGCGAAGATCGTCGATATCGAGCCCGGCCGCGCGACGCAGATCTCGCTCGCGCCGCGCCACGTGGTGCCGACGCCGGGGGTGCTCGGCTGCGATCTCCACGTGCACGCGCGCCCCAGCTTCGACACGCCGGTCGCGCCCGAAGACCGCGTGCTCTCGCTCGCCGCCGCCGGGATCGACTTCGCGGTACCGACCGAGCACAACATCGTCGGCGACTACGCGTCGGCCATCGAGACGCTCGATCTCAAGTCCGAGCTCCTCTCCGTCACCGGGGTCGAGGTCACGACCTACAGCAAGGGCTTCGGGCACTTCGGCGTGTTTCCCTTCCCGCCGGGCACCCCGGTGCCGCCCTTCAAGCACACGACGATGGCCGCGATCTTTCACGCCGTTCGCACCGGCGACAAGGACCGGTACTTCCAGCTCAACCACCCGCGGCTGCCGAAGGGCATCGGCTATTTCGCCAACATCGGCTTCGACCCGAACGGGCCCCGCGCCCGCCTCCACAGCCGCGTCGATTTCGACGGGATCGAGGTTTACAACGGCTACGACATCGAGCGGCCCGAGCGCGTCGAACAGGTCCTGCGCGACTACTGGGCGCTGCTCGACTTCGGGTGGCGCTTCGCCGCGACGGGGAGCAGCGACTCGCACCGGATCCAGTTCCACTGGGCCGGGTACCCCCGCACGATGGTCACGGTCGACGCGGGGGCCGCGAACGCGAACGCGAACCCAGACGAGAAGACCGGCGACAAGCCCGTCGACCCGCTGCTCGTGGTCGCGAACATCAAGAGAGGCCACGCGACCGTCACCAGCGGGCCGGTCATCGAGCTGACGCTCGGCGGCGCGAGGCCGGGCGACGAGACGGTCACGAGCGAAGACCCGATTCGCGGCCACCTGCGGGTCCGCGCGGCGCCGTGGATCGACGTCGCCAGCATCGAGGTCGTCGTGGGACAGATCGAGTCGGGCTACCGGATCGTCGACACCTTCGACGTGCCGCGCCGGCCGACGCAGATCGGCCCCGAGCCGGGCACCCTCGCCGACGCGCAGGACCGCACGATCCGCTTCGATCGCGACCTCGACGTCGTGGTCGGACCGGACAACGGGTGGGTGCAGGTCATCGTGCGCGGCGATCGACGCCTGGACGACGTGCTGCCGTTCATGCCCGTCCCCCCGATGGGCCTGACGAACCCGGTGTACGTGGTCCGCCATCCTGCCCCACCGCCGCCGTTCCCCGGGGTTCCGGCGCCCCGCCCCCCGGAGCTTGCGGGCCGGCCCATGCCCTGACGCGAGCTCGTGCGGTCGACACCGCCTCCAGCGCAGCGCGTCTCGCGACCGGGGCCGATGGATGGTAGTTTTTTCCCGGGTTGGACACCGCCTTCGGTCGTTATCGCCTTCTCGAGAGGCTGGGCCAAGGCGGCATGGCCGAGGTGTTCAAGGCCAAGAGCTACGGCGTCGAGGGCTTCGAGAAGATCCTCGTCATCAAGCGCATCCTGCCCGAGCTCGCTCGGAGCCAGGAGTTCGTGGACATGTTCATCCACGAGGCCAAGCTCGCGGTGCACCTATCGCACGCGAACATCGTGCAGGTCTTCGACCTGGGCAAGGCCCCCGGAGAGCCCGGGGTAAGCGCGGCGAGCGCGGGCGAGAGCGCGGCCGGCGGCTCGACCCCCGAGATCGCGCCGCCGATGGACGCCTACTACATCGCGATGGAGTACGTGCACGGCCTCGACCTCGCGAGCATGCTGGCGCGATCACGGCGCATCGGCCTGCCTTCGCCGATCCAGATGGGCGTGTACATCGCATCCGAGGTGGCCAAGGGCCTCGACCACGCGCACCGCCGGCGCGACGAGAAGATGCGCTCCCTAGGCATCGTCCATCGCGACGTGTCGCCGCAGAACGTCCTCCTGTCGTTCGAAGGCGAGGTGAAGGTCACCGACTTCGGCATCGCGAAGGCTCGCGGCGCCGTCGACCGATCGGAGCCCGAGGGCCACCTGCAAGGCAAGTTCGGGTGCATGAGCCCCGAGCAGGCGCGGGGCGAGCGCGTCGATGCACGGAGCGATCTCTTCTCGCTGGGTACCCTGCTCTACGAGTGCGTGGCCGGGGTGAACCCCTTCAGCGCGCCGACCAAGTTCGAGACGCTCCGTCGCGTCCAGGCGTGCGAGTACCCGCCCATCGAGGTCCTCCGCCGCGACGCCCCTCCCGAGCTGGTCGCGATCCTCAAGACGGCGATGGCGAAGCTCCCGGGCGACCGCTTCCCGAGTGCGGGCCGGATGTACGAGGCGCTGCTGGCCTTCCTTTACGCGCAGGGTAGCCGCTACGGCGCCCACGACCTCACCGAGTTCCTCTCCAGGTTCCGCGAACCGAACGAAGGCGTCCGGCTCGAAGGCCCGGCGCCGATGCTCGAGGCCGATGGCCCCGGAGCCGCCGACCGGACGCCCGTCGAGATGCCCGCGGGCGGCTCGGCGTCGAGCGTTCGTGCGTCGCTGGGCGAACGCCACGCGGCCATCGATCGGGCCGCGCAGATGGGAGAGCGGCGTGAGGTCACGGGTCTCGTCATCGAGCTCCCGCGCGAGACGACGGCGTCCGTGATCGATCGCGCGGCCAGTCTCATCGAGCGCTGGGGCGGTCGCGTCCTCCGGCGCGAGGCCGGTCACGTCGCCGCCCTCTTCGGCCTCGGCGACCCCGACGGACGCGACACCGAGATGGCGACCCGCTGCGCCCTGGTCGCGCTCCGGAGCCTAGACCCGACGAAGGCCCCGGGCATCGGGCTCCACATCGGGCGAATCCACGTGTCGCCGTCCGGCGAGCCCACCGACGACGAGCGGCTCGGCAGCCTGCTCGACACGGCGCGCGATCTCGCGCGGGTGCGCGACGGACGCGCCGCGGTGTCCACGGCGGCGATGCGCCAGATCAAGGCGCTCTTCGACTTCGAGCCCATCAACGAGGCCGACCGCGCCGGCGGCGACGTCTCCGGGGTCATCGTCGAAGCCGTGCGAGGGCCGCGCGAGGCGTTCGGCCGCTTCGTCGGCCGGAAAGAGGAGCTCCGCAAGATCGGCGAGGTCCTGGCGGTCGCCACGCGGCGCACCGCAAGGGTCATCACCGTGCGCGGAGACCACGGCATCGGCAAGACGCGCCTCCTCTACGAGGTCGAGCGCCGCCTCCGCAAGGGCGGCTACAACGTCGGGTTCCACACCGCCACCTGTCCGCCCCGCGGCAACGAGTTCTCACTCTCGGGAATCGTGTGCATGCTGCAGGTGCTCTGCGGCACGAGCGAGGGCGATTCGGACGCCCGGATCCGCGCGGTGCAGCCGCGACTCCGCGCCCTCGGCCTCCAGGCCGAGGAGGTGAACGCGGTCCTGACGGCGCTGGGAGCGACGATGCCCTCGCCGCGGGGCGACGCCAACACGCGCCTCCGGCAAGCGTTCATACGCATGGTGCAGAGCTTGTGCGAAGATCGCACGTACGCCTTCGCGTGGGACGTGGCGCACGCGATGGACGAAGACAGCTTCGCCCTCCTCGAAGAGCTCCGGCGGCGCCTCAAGCAGTCGCGACTCGTGATCGCGTTCGCCGCCCGGTCCGGCTTCTCGCACCTGCTCGAGAAGGCCGAGGGCCACGTCACCATCGATCTGGGCGACCTGTCGCCGGGCGACGTCGAACGCCTCGTGGCGGTGCGCCTCGGCATCGACGCGCCGCCGGAGGAGCTCCTTCGCTTCGTCCGTGCCCGCGCGAGCGGCCACCCCCTCTTCGTCGAAGAGGTCATCAAGGCGCTGGTCGACGCCGGCGCGGTGACGGTCGCCAACCGATGCGTCGCTTCGATGAAGCTCGTGGGCCAGGACCTCGCGCTCCCCAAGACCCTGCGCGGCCTCGTCGCCTCGCGGGTGGCGCGCCTGTCGCAGGCCGATCGATCGACCTTGCAGGCGGCCGCGGTGCTCGGCGATCCCATTGACACGAACGTGCTCGCGAGCATGCTCGGCCAGGCGATTCCCCTGCTCGAGAAGTCCGTCGGCGTGCTCAAAGAGCGCGACTTCATCGTCGACCGGGGGCCCACGGGCGTCGGCTTCAGCTCGCCCATCCTGCCCGAGATCGTGGTCGACGCGCTGACCCCGGAGGCCGCGCGCGAGATGCACGCCGCCGCGGGACAGGCGCTCGAGAAGGCCTCGGGCCCGCACGCCTCCGACCACGCGGCGCGCATCGCGAGACACCTCTACGAAGCCGGCGACCGCGAGCGCGCGGCGACCTACTTCGCGCGGAGCGGCGAGCGCCGGCTGGCCGCGCGCCAGCTCGAGACGGGCGCGCGCGACTACACCCACGCGATCGCCCTCGCCGATCCCGCGAAGCGCACGACCGCCGAGCTGGCCAACTGGCTCGATCACCTCGCCACCGCCGTGCGTCTCGTCCGCTCGGCGCCCGACGCCGACGACCTTTGCAAGCGCGTCGCCGACCGCGTCGACCAGGCCGGCTCGCGCACCGAGCGCGTGCGCGTGCGGGTCGCCGCGGGTCACATCCTCGCCGCCGTCGAGCGAATGGAAGAGTCGCGGCAGCGGCTCGCCGAGGCCAGGAAGATCGCCGGCACCGACGAGCAGCTCCTCAAGTCGGTGCTGGTCGCCGAGGTCGAGCTCTCGACCCGCCAGGGTGACTTCAAGCGCGCCTCGGAGCGACTCGACGAGCTGCGACGCATCGTGCTCGGCGCCAAGGGCAAGAGCGACGACCAGGAAAAGCACCGCGTGGCCCTCGCCCTCGCACAGGCGACCGCCGCGCTCGGCAACCGGGCGGCCGCCCTCGAGAGCCTCAAAGAGGCCGAGCTGCTCCTCCCCAGCGACGGAACGGCGGCGGTCGAGCGCACTCGCATTCGCTCGATCGTCGATCACTTCACGCGCGATTTTCGCTCGGCCGCCTCGAACTGCGAGAAGGCCATCGAGATGGGCCGCGAGCTCGGTCTCTCCTACGAGGTGATGGTGAACCTCCACAACCTCGGCGGGAGCCTCGTCTACCTCGACGACCTGCCGCGGGCGTACGGCGCGTTCCAGCAGTCGCTCGCCCTGTGCGAAGAGGGCAGCTACGAGAGGCTCGCGAACTACAACCGCATGTTCCTCGCGTACCTCGACGGCCTGCAAGGCACGGCCGACGGCGAAGGGTCGCTTCGCCAGGGCATCGCGTACGCGGAGAGCAAAGACTTCACGTGGGACGTCGTGGGCGGCCGCGCGCTCCTCGCGAAGCTGATCCACCGCCGGGGCTCGCCGGCCGACGCGCGCGAAGCCTACGAGAAGGCGAGAGCGTTCGCCGCCGGCGCGGGGCACAGCCTCGTGGTCGAAGACTGCGATCGCGCCCTCGCCGAGCTCACGGAACGTCCGTCGAAGGCGTCGGCGTCGTAGGGCGCGACTAAATCGGCGCTCACGAACGTGAGCGCTGATTTGGTCAAACCTGGGCGAATAAATCGGCCGAGCGTGATCGAAGATCACGCTCGGCCGATTTAGCGACCCTTCGTCGCCAGCTCGAGCTCCGCGAGGAGGGCGTCGTGGACATGGCCGTTCGTCGCCACGATCTGGCCCGTGGTCACGTCGGCGGCGCGGCCGCTGTAGTCGCTGACGCGACCGCCGGCTGCGAGAACGAGCGCGACCCCGGCGGCGACGTCCCACGGCTTGAGCTTGTTCTCCCAGTAGCCGTCGTACGTACCGTCGGCGACGAGGCAGAGATCGAGCGCCGCCGAGCCGCACCGGCGCACCGCCTGGCACTTCTTCTTGATCGCGACGAAGGCGTCGAAGTTGTTCTCGGGGCTCGAGTGGCGGTCGTACGGAAAGCCGGTGGCGAGGAGCGCGTCGTCGAGCGTCGACACGTCGCTCACGCGGCAGCGCTCGCCGCTCCGGGTGCCCTGCCCGGCCGCCACGCCGATCCATTCGGTGCCGAGCGACGGCGCGACGACCGCGCCGAGCACGGGCCGCGTTCCGGCGAGCAGCCCGACCGAGACGCACCAGAACGGATGGCCGTGCACGAAGTTCGTCGTGCCGTCGATCGGGTCGACGTACCACGTGAGCGCGTCGGTGCCAGCCGCTCGCTCGCCTCCGTGCTCTTCGCCGACGACCGGATACGGCGTCGCCGCGGTGAGTCGCTGGATGAGCAGCGTCTCGCTCTCGCGGTCGAAGCGCGTGACCAGATCGGTCCGTCCCTTGTGCTCGGCGGTCGGGTGCTTGCGCCACGCCGCCTTCACCAGCGCGCCGGCCTCGCGCGCGGCCATGAGCGCGACGCGAACGAGCGCGCTCGAATCGATCGATTGCAGGGCGTCGGCTTCGGTCATCGGGAGAGCTCCTCGAGCAACGACTGGTGAATCCCCCCGAACGCGCCGTTCGAAAAGAGCGCGACCGTGTCGCCCGGGGCGGCTCCGACGACGATGCGCTCGACGATAGCGGCGACGCTCGGCATGACCTTCGCCTTGGTCCCGAGCTCGCGCGCGAGGCGTTCGAGATCGAGCCGGTCGCCTTCGGCCAGGCCGCTCCTGCCGAGGGGCGCCAGGAGCACGTGATCCGCGGCGTCGAACGCGCGCGCGTAGGCGTCTTGATGCAGCGCGCGGCAGGCCGTGGCGCTGCGCGGCTCGAACGCGACCCACAGAGCGCCGCCGGGGTGGCGCGCGCGCAGCGCCCGGAGCGTCTCGTCGACCGCGGTCGGGTGATGGGCGAAGTCGTCGTAAACGCGCACGCCGCGCGGCTCGCCGAGGAGATCCTGGCGGCGCCGGACCCCCTCGAACCCTTTGAGGTGGCCGCGGAGGTCGTTCACGCTGGCGCCGAAACCCTCGGCGCACGCCGCGATCGCCGCGACCGCGTTGCGCACGTTGTGGTGGCCGGGCACGGCCATCGTGAAGCGTCCGCACGAGACGCCGCCCGCGAAGAGATCGAACGCCTGCGCCGCGCTCGCGAACGGGCCGATGGGCACCGCCGGCGCGGCCACCCAGCCCGGGTTCACGTCGCCGGTCGGGTCGCGCTCGAGCGCGTACCAGACGACGCGGGCGCGCGCGTGACGCGCGACGAGGGCGCGCGCGCGAGGGTCGTGAGCGTCGCAGACGACGAGCCCCGCTTCGGGCACCCGGCTCACGAAGGCGGCGAACGCGGCTTCGTACGATCCGACGTCGGGGTAGATGTCGATGTGATCGTGCTCGACGCTCGTGACGATGGCCACGTCGTCGGGGCCGACGCCGGCGTAGTCGAGGAACTTGGGCTGTTTGTTCCAGTAGACCGCGTCGTACTCGTCGCCCTCGACGACGAACGGCGCCCGGCCGTGGCCCGGCCGGATCCGCCTCGAGCCGATGGCCGCGCTCGCCGGCAGGCCCTTGGGGACGCCGCCGATGAACCACCCCGGCTCGTAGCCTGCGCGCGAGAGGAGCCACGCGCACATCGCGCTGGTCGTCGTCTTTCCATGCGTGCCCGCCACGACGAGAGGCCGCCGCTTCGCGAGGAAGCGCTCGCGCAGCGCCGCGGACATCGACGTCTTCGCCAGGACGCCCTCGAGGGCGAGCGCCTCGACCGCCTGCGCCTCGACGTTCGTACGCCGGATGGCGTTGCCGACGACGACGAGGTCCGGGCGGGGGTCGAGGTTCGCCGCGTCGTATCCCTCGAGGCAGCGGACGCCGAGGGTCTTCAGCATCGGCCCGACCGGCGGGTTGAACGCAACGTCGGAGCCGCTGACTTCGTCGCCCTCTTCGCGGAACAGCGCGGCGAGCGCACCCATGCCTGTGCCCGACACGCCGACCATGTGAATCCGCATCGTCCGCTCGACCTTCGGTCATCCCTTGTGGAAGGCGAACTCGCCGCCCTCGAGGTCGACCTTCACGACGCTGCCCGGGGCGTACCCGCCGCGCAGGATCTCCTCGGCGAGCGGGTCTTGCAGCTTCTTCAAGATCGCGCGCTTGAGGGGCCGCGCGCCGAACGCGGGCTCGTACCCCAGGTCGACCAGCTTGTCTTTCGCGCCGTCGGTCAGCTGCATCTTGAGCTCGCGATCGGCCATCAGCTTGTCGAGGCGCCGGAGCTGGATGTCGACGATGCCGCGGAGATCGGCCTTGGAGAGCGGCCGGAAGAGAACGATGTCGTCGATGCGGTTCAAGAACTCGGGGCGCAAGAAATTCCGCAGCTCTTCGCGCAAGACGTCGTGCAGGGCTTCGACGCCCTCGGCCGTCTCGAAGAGGCGCGGGTCGGTCTCGAGCAGGCGCTTGCTCCCGATGTTGCTCGTCATGATGACGACGGTGTTCGAGAAGTCGGCCGTGCGGCCGCGGCCGTCGGTCAGGCGCCCGTCGTCGAGCACCTGCAGGAGGAGGTTGAACACGTCGGCGTGCGCCTTCTCGACCTCGTCGAAGAGGAGCACGCTGTAAGGCCGCCTCCGCACTGCCTCCGTGAGGTAGCCGCCCTCTTCGCTGTCGACGTACCCCGGGGGCGCCCCGACGAGCCGCGCCGCCATGTGCTTCTCCATGAACTCGCTCATGTCGAGGCGAGTCAGCGACTGCTCGTCGTCGAACAGGAACTCGGCCAGCGCCTTCGCGAGCTCGGTCTTGCCGACGCCGCTCGGCCCGAGGAAGAGGAACGAGCCGATGGGCTTGCCGGGATCGCGCAGCCCGACGCGGCCGCGCCGCACGGCGCGCGAGACGGCGCGGACCGCCTCGCTTTGACCGACGACGCGCTCGGCGAGGCGCTCTTCCATCTTGAGGAGCTTGTCGCTCTCGGCCTCGAGCATCTTGCTGATGGGGATGCCCGTCCAGTCGCCCAGGACGGTCGCCACGTCTTCTTCGGTGACGACGTTCGACGCGTCGACGCCGCCCTCGCGCGCGATCGCGGCCTCGGCCGCCTCGAGGCGGCGCCGCACGTCGGGCACGAGGACGTGCTCGAGCTCTCCCAGCCGCGCGAAGCTCTGTCGATCGCGCGCCGTCTTGAGCTCGCTCTCGAGGCGCTCGCGTTCGGAGCGCAGCGAGGCCAGGGCGGCCACGGCGCCGCGACGCGAGTCGAGCTTGGCGCGCATCTCGCTCACCGTCGGCTCGAGGCCCGCGATCTCTTTCTCGATGCGCTCGCGCGTCTTCACGCTCATCGCGTCGACGTCGCCGGTGAGCGACGTGAGCTGCGCCTTGAGCGACGCGAG
>CALFNG010000326.1 GCA_937902985.1 uncultured Myxococcales bacterium | reverse complement strand
CTTCCCGTCCGGCGAGCACGGCGAGCGTCGAGACGCGCCCGTTCCACGACGCCGACGCTTGCTCTAGGGAGAGCTCCAGTCGGGGGCGTCTACCCATTCCATGCGGGCGAGGGGTTCGTCGCTGCGGTAGACGACGAGGGGCGCGAGGGCCCGGGCGAGGCTCCGGACGGGGGCGGGGAGCTGGCCGAAGGCGGCGGCGGCGCGCTCTTCGGTGCCGATTCCGGTGGCGGCTTTGACGACGGCCTCGAGGAGCGAGTCGTCCGGGGCGGGCATCTCGGTGATCGGCGCGTCGTCGGGGAGGCCGGCTTCGGCGCGGGCCGCGGCGAGCGCTTCGCGCAGCCCGCCGAGGTGATCGACGAGGTGACGGTCGACGGCCTGCTGGCCCATCCACACGCGACCGCGGCCCACGGCGTCGACATCGGCCTTGCTCATGCCGCGCCCCTGGCTCACACGGTCGAGGAACGTGTCGTAGAACTGGTCGACCTTGTGCGCCAGCTCGTGCTCCTCGTCGGGGGTGAACCCGCGAAACAGGGACTCGGCGTCGGCGCGCGGCGCGGTCTTGTACGTGTCGACGGTGACGCCGAGCTTGTCGAGCAAGCCGCTGAGGTCGGCCTTGCCGTAGAACACACCGATGGACCCCGTGATCGTGAGCGGCAGCGCGAAGATGTTCTTGCTGGCGACGGCCACGTAGTAGCCGCCGCTCGCGGCGACCGTTCCCATCGAGACCACGAGCGGCTTCTTCTTGCCGAGCAAGACGAGCTCGCGCCACATCACGTCGCTCGCGAGCGACGAGCCGCCGGGGCTCTCGATGCGGAGGACCACGGCGCCGACCGTGTCGTCGTCCCGGAGCTGCCTGATCGTCTCGGCCATCGAGTACGAGCCGACGAGGCGCATGTCGAGGATCGGCACGTGCTGCGAGTGGCCGTCGATGATGTCGCCCTCGAGGTACAAGATCGCGACCTTCGATCGCCCCGCGAACGCCGCCGGGGCGTGGATCTCGTCCTGGTATTCGACGTACGGCAGGCTGCGGCCGGCCAGCTCCTTGGTCGCGCGATCGAGCTCGTCGTCGAAGGCGAAGCCGTCGACGAGGCCGGCCTCGCGCGCCTCGGTCGCGACGAAGGGACCTGTTCGCGTCACGTCGCGTATACGCTCTTCGGTCATGTGCCGGTAGAGCGACTCGTTGCGGACGAAGACCGCTTCTTGCTGCCTCAGCATGTCGAGGTGGTCTTCGGCCGCCACCGGGCCCGCGTGCTCGTTGGTGAACTGCTCGGGCGCCGACTTGTGGGGCCCGACGCGCACGAACGCGCCGCGCACGCCGATCTTGTCGAGGAGCCCCTTCAGGTAAATGTACTGCGACTTCAGGCCCGCGTAGCGCACGCCGCCGGCGGGGTTCACCACGATGCGGTTGGCGCTCGCGCAGACATAGATGGCCTTGGGCCCCGCGTCTTCCCACGAGCAGAGGACCTTCTTGCCGTGCGCCCGGAGCACGCGGATGGCGTCGGCCAGCTCCTCGGCGTGAGCGAACGAGGCGGCGGGCTCGCTCCTCAAGACGAGCGTGACGGCGTCGACGTCGCGCGCGTCGGCCAGCTTCCACAGGCGGCGCAGGAGCGCGACGTGCCCGCGCGTCGACGGGGTGCTCTCGAGCCGGATCCACACCGCGTGATCGGGGTAGGGCAGGCCCGGCTGGGTGTATCCGGCGATCGACGCCGTGACGTATTCGCCCGCGCTCCCGCCGAGACCGTCGCCGAAGAGCGCCCCGCCGCCCACGCCGAGGCCGCCGAAGTGCACCTCGAGCCCGGCGGTGCCGAGCACCCCGCGCTTCGTGTCGTTGAGCAGGTTCGCGGCCTCGACGCTCGCGAAGGCGCGCCCCACGTACGGCACGTCGATGCCGAGCGTGCCGCGCGGCACCCACAAATCCGACCCCTGGTAGTACTGGAGCTCGAGCCCGAGATCGACGTCACGGCGCCCCGTCGGCCGGACAGACATCGCGAGCGCGTAGCGACCGTCGAGCACCGGCTGCGGAGCGACCTCGGGGTGCGAGATGGGCAGGAGCAGGGCCGGGCTCGGTTGATTGAAGTCGCGCGCGACGGCCGAGAAGCCGAAATGAGTGTTGGGCCGGTACGAAAGGCCCGCGCTCAGGCCGAAGAGCGCGTCGACGTAGGCGTTCTGCGAGTACGAGCGCTCGAGCGAGGCGCCGAACGCCAGGCGCTCTCCGAGCTTGAACGCGAGGCCCCAGGTGACCCAGACGTAGTCGCTGCCTCGGTACGGAAAGCCGATGCCTTCGTGGTCGGAGCCTCCCCAGGGCGGCTGCACGAGGTCCACGCGCAGGGCGGTCGCCAGGCCGAAGGGCAGGGGCGTCGCCGCGGTCCACGAGTGGCCACACCCGACCTTCACCGCGTCGTTGGGGCAGTCGACCCACGTCCAGCGAAGCTCGCTACCCGGCAGCCACGCCAGGTTGGCCGGGTCGAGCACCACGGCGTCGCCGGTGTCGGTCGAAGCCACGCTCTGGCCCGGCGTGGCCACGTGCTCCGCGCTCGTGGGCAGCGGGTCGGCCGCCGCGGTCGACGCCACCGTGACCGCCGTGCCGAACGTGATGACCGCTGCCACGAGGGCGAGCCCCGCCCCGCCAACCGCGCTCGCCGCATGCGTGAGACGCATAAGCCATTGCTCCTGTTCGCTGAGGTTCCACTGAAGTTCGGCCGACCTTCAGCCGACCTTCAAATAAGGGTGGCCATGTCGCGCAGAGTCGCGGCTTCGGCCTCGAACGCCTTTTTGACCTCGGAGAAGACGAGACGCTCCGCCATGGCGCGAACGACGCGCACGCGGAGCTCGAGGTCGCCCTTGATGACGCGCCGCGAGCGCCCGTCGCCGAGCTCCTCGAGCGCATACGTTCCCGCGGCCGAGAAATACTTGCGCCACTCGGGCTTCACGTTGGGCGTGATCGACCAGCGCCCGTGGTGCTTGCTCATCTGGTAGACGCTCTGCTCGTCCCACGCGCACATCTCGCGCGTCACGTAGGGGCGGGCAAACTGCGGGATCCGGATGTTGGCCTGATAGTGCCACACGCGCTCGAGCACCCCGTCTTTGAGCGAGCGCGCGCGCTCGCGGATGGTATCGATGCCGATCCCGAGCTCCCGGACCTTGGCCCCCAATTTGTCGACCAGGTGGGGGGAGATGACGGCGAGCTCGAGGGCATCGCGGGGGATGTCGAACTCGTGGGCGATCTCGAAATGCACGGGGCGGGGACGGGCAGGATAGCCGATTGTCGGCGAGCGCGACGATCGGCACCAAATTGATGCTGCGCTTTTGGCCGGTCGGCCCCAAGCTTCGGCGGTGGCGCGCGGCGAACTACCTGACCGTGGGGCAGATCGATCGGCCCGCACGATGCGCGTCCTCGCGCTCAACTGCGGCTCGTCGTCGTTGAAGCACGCGCTCTTCGACGTCGACGTCGGCGGCGAGCGCGAAGTCTCTCGCGGCAGCGTCGAACGCATCGGCGAGACGGTGCCCGACCACGCGGCCGCCGTGGGCTCCGTGCTCGACGACCTCGAGCGCCGAGGCGAGCCGCTGCCCGAGGCCATCGGGCATCGCATCGTTCACGGCGGGGCCGAGCACACGGCGCCGGCCCGCGTCGACGCCGCGCTCCTCGAGTCGCTGCGCGCCCTCGTTCCCTTCGCGCCGCTGCACTTGCCGGCGGAGATCCGCGCCGTCGAGGCGGTGCTGAAGCGCTGGCCGAAGCGCCTCCAGGTGGCCTGCTTCGACACGGCGTTCCACCGCACGCTGTCCGAGGTCGCGCAGCGCTACGCGGTGCCCGAAGACGTCGATCGCCTGGGGCTCCGCCGGTACGGGTTCCACGGGCTGTCGTACGAGTACGTCGTCTCGCTCGTGGGCGCGAAGACGCTCGGGCGCGCGGTCATCGCGCACCTCGGCAACGGCGCCAGCATGGCCGCCGTTCGCGACGGCGCGTCGGTCGACACGACCATGGGCTTCTCGCCGGCGGGGGGGCTCGTGATGGGCACGCGCCTCGGCGACGTCGATCCCGGGCTCGTCGTGCACTGGCTGGGGCTCGGCAAGGGACACGACGCGAAGGCGCTCGACGAGCTGGTCAACAAACGCTCGGGCCTCCTCGGCGTCAGCGGCACCACGGCCGACGTTCGCGATCTCCTCGCCCGCCGGAGCACCGACGCGCGCGCGGCGCTGGCGCTCGATGTCTTCGCGTGGAGCGCGCGCAAGTGGGTGGGCGCGATGGCGGCGGCCGCGGGCGGCCTCGACACGCTGGTCTTCACGGGGGGCATCGGCGAGCACGCCGCCCCGGTGCGCGCGGCCATCGCCAGCGGCCTCGAGCACCTCGGGGTGCAGCTCGATCCCGCGCGCAACGATCGGCACGATCCGGTCGTGAGCCCCGACGGCGCGGCGTGCACCGTGCGCGTCGTCAAGACCGACGAGGAGCGCATGGTGGCGCGGCACGCCGGGCGGATCGCGGCCTCGGGCGAGGCATGACGGCGGGATCACGGCTGGCCGGAGCTGGCATGCTCCGGGGTCGAACCAGCGTTCTCGCAAGAGCGCGTACACGCACGGGAATCGTGCCGAGCGCCCGAGGCCCAGCCTTTGCATTAGTCTGAACGCGCATGCTCTATCGAAAGGCTCCGCCCACTCCCCCCAGGCTCCTTCTTCGAATCGTCGCGACCGCCGGCGCCGGCGCGCTCCTCGGGTTCACCGGGTGCTCGTCGAGCAGTACGGTCAACGGGGTCGTCGTCAGTCCCGAGGCGGGGTCCGTGCCGAACGTGCCGCCGGACACGTCCGACGATGCCTCGTCGCCATGCGGGGTCGTCTTTTGCGGCATCGGCTCCAATCCTTCCGACGCCGAGGCGGAGTTCGATGTGACCTCGCACCCGATGGGCGTCGTTCCGTACAACCCCGACGCGGCCGGTCCGTGTGGAGGCGGGTTCTGTGGGACCGTCGCGATGCCGCCCGACGCGGGGGACGCGGGCCATGCGAGCGACGCGAGCGATCACGACGCCTCGCCGCTCGACGACGCGGCCATCGGTCCGTGCCATCCGTGCGGCGTCGTGATTCGCCCCGACGAGTGATCGGTGAAGGTCCCGTTCGAGCTCGAATGGCTGGGCGGTGCCGCGGAGCGCCACTTCCGGAAGGCTCGCCCGCGAACCGAGGAGCTGCCCTGGGGCACGGTCGACCCGTCGCGGTACGATCCCGCTGCCGTCGACCGGGCGCGCAGCTCGTGGACCGAGGTGGCCATCAACGAGTACCGCGCCGTCGCGTCGTTCTCCGAGGTCCTGCGCGCGCTCGTCGACGCTAAGGCGCCGCTCGATCTCCTGGGAATGACCAGCGACTTTCTCGCCGACGAGTGCGCCCACGTCGAGCTCGCGAGCCGCATGGCGATGGAGCTCGGGGGAGCCGCGCCGCGCCTGGTCGATTTCGATCGCTTCACCGGGCCGCTCCGCCGGGGTCTCACGGCGTCGCAGCGCGCGAACGAGCTTGTGCTCCGCGTGAGCTGCATCTCCGAGGCGTTCAGCGGCGGCACGGCGACCGTGAGCTACGAGGCGACCTCGCACCCTCTGCCGCGCGCCGTCTACGGGTCCATTCTTCGCGACGAAGCGCACCACCGCCGCCTCGGGGGGCTCTACTTCGAGTGGGCCCTCTCGCGGATCGACGAAGCCGAGCTTCGCCGCCTCGGGCAGGTCTTGCTCGCGTCGCTGCGCGGGCTCGCCCCGTTCTGGAAGTCGCGCTCGGCCACGAGCAAGGAGGCGCCCGCGTGGTCGGAGGCCGATCTCGGCGCCCTCGGCTGGCTCGGCCCGGCGCAGTTCGCGCCCGTCGCGAAGGAGGTCGTGGTGCGTGACATCCTCGATCCGCTGGCGACGATCGGGATCACGATCACCGCCGCCGAGCGCGCCGAGCTGCTTGGCTAAATCGACGAGCGTTAGCGCTCACGTTCGTGAGCGCTGATTCAGAGGTGGCCAGCGCCGATCAGATGACTTCGTCGGGCGCGAGCGCGCAGGGGTGCGGCGCCTCTTCGGGATCGATCTGCAGGGTCGAGTGCTGGATCTCGAACCTCGCGTGCAGGTCCTTGCACACCTCGGACAGGAACGTCGGCCGCAGCGTGGCGCCGGGCATCACGATGTGCGCCGTGAGCGCCGTCTCCGTCGTGCTCATCGCCCAGATGTGGAGGTCGTGCACTTCGACCACGCCGGGTAACGCCCCGAGGAACGACTTCACCTCTTCGGGATCGATGCCCTCGGGGACGGCGTCGAGCATCAGGTCGAGCGACTGCTTCATCAGGCCCCAGGTGCCGACCAGGATCGCGATGGCCAGCACGATGCTCACCGCCGGATCGAGCCAGAGCCAGCCCGTGAACACGATGAGCGCGCCGGTGATCGCCACGCCGACCGCGAGCACCGCGTCGTAGGCGAGGTGAAGGAAGGCGCTGCGGACGTTGAGGTCTCCGTGGCCTTGGCCGTGCGCTTTGCTGCCGTGGTTCAGGAAGAGGAGCGCCGACGCGGTGTTGATCGCGGCGCCGACGAGGGCGACGAAGATCATCGTCTTGCCCTGCGTGGGCTGGGGGGCGAGCAGCCGCTGGATCGACTCCCACGTGAGCCCGCCCGTCACGAAAAGGAGCACGAACGCGTTGGTCACCGAGGCAATGATCGTGGACCGCCGGAAGCCGAACGTGCGCCGCTTCGAGGGCTTCAGGCTCGCCAGCGCCGTCGCTCCCCACGAGAGGCCGAGACCGAGCACGTCGCCGAAATTGTGCCCGGCGTCGGCGAGCAGCGCGACCGAGTGCGACAGGATCCCGTAGACGACCTCGATGACGACAAACGCGAGGTTCAGCCCGATGCCGATCGCGAAGGCGCGCCCGTAGCTTACCGGCCCGTGCGAGTGCCCGTGATGGTCGTGGCCGTGCCGGCGTACGCCCGCGAGCTTCGGAGCCTCGCCTTCGGCGTGAGCGGCGGCGGCAGCGCCGGCATGAGCGGCGCCATGCGCGTCGGCTCGGCCGTGGGCATGCGCGTGGCCGCCCGCGTGTGAATGACCGTGATCGTGATCGTGGTCATGTTGATCGTGCGGGTTGGCCATGCGAGCCGCCCAAAGACTAGCAGGCTGCGGGGGCTCCGCTCACTCGGCGAGCTGCAGGTCGGCGACGACGCAGTTGTGGTCCGAGACCCGGGAGTGGCCGACCTCGAAGTGCACGAACCGGAGCTGGTCGCTCGCGAGCACCCGGTCGATGCGCATCCAGGGGGTCCGGGTCGTCGGGAACGTGTACCCGAACCCCCAGCCCGCCTTGGTGAAGGCGTCCTGGAGGTCGTCGAGGTTGTGGTGAAAGACGTAGCTCAACCCGGGCAGATTCGTGTCGCCCGCGATCACGACGGGGCCCTTTTCGGCCGCTGCCGCCTCGGCAAAGTCGGCCACCTGAAGCGCGCGCAAGGCCGCGTTCGTCTGCATCGTCTCCCGGTTGGTTCCCCGGAGGAGCCGGCCGGAGAGGATCTCGCGCATCAGGCCGTTGCCGCGGAGCGCGACGAGCCCCTCTCGCGGCGAAATCGGGTGGACGTTGTAAAACGAAATCGAACCGATGGGCGTCTCGATCACCTGCTCGAGCCAGCGCGGCGAGCGGCGACGCCCGTTGTACTCGACCTTGTCGGGGTCGAGGGTCGACGTGATCGGGAACCGGCTCGCCACGAGGAACTGCGTCTCGGTGCGCACCGTCGGGTATCGCGCGCGCAAGAGCGTGGCGAGCGGCTCCGCCCCGGCGAGCTCCTGCAAGAAGACGATGTCGGGCGAGTACCTGTCGATGACGTCGAAGATCGGCTGCGTCCCCGCTTCGCCCGAGTTCACGTTGAAGCTCAGCACCCGGATGCGAGGCGCGCCGCTGTTGCCCCCGGTGAACCAGGGAAGGACGAAGCCCAGCATGACGAGCGCGAGGGGAACGGAGATCGCGAGCACCGCCCAGAACGCGCGGCGAAGCCCGGTGGTGAAGAGGGCGATGAGGACGATGGGCAAGGGCGCGACAAACGCGTAGCGAGGAACGTAGAGCCCCGCCGCCGACGCCCACCAGCGCTCGCCGACGAACCGGAAGAGCGCCATCGTGACGGCAAGCGCGACGGGATACGCGATGCCCAGTGCCAGGGCGAAGCGCCGGAGCCAGATCGTCCAGTTCGTGGGGAGGGCCTCGGCGAACCGGGGGGGCATTCGAGGGCGGAGCTTACACGGAGAGGCGGGGAGGCCTGGGGTGGAGGTTCGAGCGGTCGAGGCTTCGGGGCGGCCGATCGAGAGCGGAGCGGCGCGCCCGGGCGGGGAACGGCGGAGGGGGCCCCCGGAGGTGTTCGAGTGGTTGACAGCCGAGGCGGTGAAAGCTACCTGTCTGCGCGACCTTAGGCGCGTAGCTCAGTGGTAGAGCACTACCTTGACACGGTAGGGGTCGTAGGTTCGAAACCTATCGCGCCTACAA
>CALFNG010000325.1 GCA_937902985.1 uncultured Myxococcales bacterium | reverse complement strand
CGGGACCGCGCCGGCTTTTTCACCGGCTTCCCTCTTGTGCCCTCGCGGGCACCCGAGTCCCAATTGAGTTGTCAAAGATGCGAACTACATGGGGCAGGCGTAGTCCGCGACCTACGAGGACGTCAAGGGGCAATGGGTTGCGGCCCGCCGCCCGCTTCGAGGTGTTCGTAGCGCATCACGCGCACGAGGCGCGACGTGAGGGGCTTCTCGCCGCGCTCGGACGCCTGATCTTCGTCCAGCGTCGCTTTCGCCCGCATCGCCCGGGAGCATGCCAGGCGAGACGGCCGATGTCCTGCGAGACCCGAGCCCCCACCCGCCGTCGGGCGGGGGCACAGCAGCCCGAGCCTACGGATAGGTGCACATCGTGACGTCGATCGTGTCGCCCGCGCCGCCGGGGAACGCGACGATGCTCCCGCCGACGTCCGCGCCGTTGGCGCACGCGCGGTTGGCCGCCGTCTTGAGAACGCCGGCGGTGCTCGCGCAGTTGACGCCACCCTGGAAGACGTTGCCCCGCGCGTTGAGCTGAACGGCGGACGCAGCGGGCAACCTCAGGCAGATCCCTGCCCCCAGGTTCGGGTTGGCCCCGGATGCGGATTGAAGGACGTTGGCGCCCGCGGAAGCGGCCGTGCCGAGGTCGATGGCGGCGACCGAGGCGACGACCCCACCACCGCTGTTCTCGATGTCGATTCCGCTGCCGTGCGAGTTGCCCAGGACCCAGCTGCCACGCACCTTGACGTTCGACCCCGGGATGATCCGGATGCCATTGCCCGCGGTGCTTCCGGTGGAGACCACGCCGGTGAGCGTGCTTTGCGTGGTCGCCGCCGTCTGCACCCAGACGCCCGCCTGGCCGTTGCCCGTCAGAATGACGGTCGACCCCGCGGGCGGAGTCGCGCCCACGGTGCCCATGACGGTGATGACGGCCGTCCCGATGACGCGGATGCCGTGGGCGGCATTGCCGTTGAACTGCGTCGGCGCCGCGTCCGACCCGACGACGGTCGCGCTCGAGCTCCCGGACACGAGCAGACCATCCGCCTTGTTGCCGATGGACTGGACGCCCGCTCCGACGGCGAGGGCGCTCGGGGTCGCTCCCGCGTTCGCGACATCGATGCCGTCGCGCGCGAAGTTCTGGATGGTCACCGCCGAGAGCGAGGAGCCCGCCGATTGCACGGCGATGCCCGTCGTCGCGGTCTGCGTCTGGCCGTCGATCGTCAGCGCCGCGCCCGCGCCGCCCTGGATGGCCGCCGGGCTGCCGCTCAGAATGAAGCCGGTCGTCTGGGCCACCGCGCCGCCGGGAGCCGGGACCTTGATCGTCACCGGCCCACCCGAGCTCTTGACCGTGATGTTCGACCGGATGGTGAGCGGGAAGAGTTCCTGACCAACCGGTGGCGCGCCGCTCGCCACTCCCGTGATGGTCACGCCTCCGGCGGCACCGACGAGGTCAATCGTGGTGTTCTGCTGGGGCGCGTTGCCGATGAACTGCAACGCGCGGGAGATCGTCCGGAATGCGCACTGCTGGGAGGTCGAATTGTTGCCCGTGCCGGTGGTGTCGCTTCCGTGGACAGGGTCGACGAAGTAGACGGGGCTCGCGCCGCTGACGGCCGGGCACGTGGTGCAGACGCCGCCGCCCAGCACCTCGCCCGGCTGCTGCGATGCGCAGGCAACGCCCGCTCCGGTGCATCCGGAGCCGGTGCTCGCGATGATGCAGCAGTTGCCCGGATAGCAGGAGCCGGCACAGCACTCGTCGGCCGCGTTGAGCGGGCAGACGGCGTCACTCTGGTTGACCGTGCACCCACCCGCGGAGGCCGCGACGCATGTCCCTTCGGCGGCGTTGCCGGCCTTCAGGTTGCAGATGTCGCCGCCCGTGCAGTTCGAGTCGCTCGTGCAGCCGCCGCAGAAGTTCGGAGTCGAGACGCCGCAGGTGGGCGTCGGCGCCGTGCACGCGGAGGACGCCGTGCAGTTCCCCGGCGCGCACGATCCGCTGATGCACACGTACGGGCTGGAGCCGCTGCCGTATGCGGTCGTACATCCCGTGTCCGTCCCTGCGCTCGTTGCCCCGCCATTGCACGGTACGCAGGCGGCGTTCACGCACACGCCGTTGACGTTGCCGATCGAGCAGGCCGACCCGTTGGTGCACGCGCTGCCGCCATCGCTGGCATCCGCGCCGGAGCCGCCATCGCTGGCATCCACGCCGTTGCCGCCATCGCTCGCATCGCCTGGGCTCGAGTCGATTCCCGTGTCACTCCCGGAGTCCCCGCCCGAGCTCGTGCCCCCTCCGTCGCCCGAATCGCTCCCGCTGGAGCTGCCGGTGCCCGTATCGTCGGGTGCATCCTGGGTCTCCGGAGAGTCGCTGCCGCTGCTCGAGGCATCGACCTCGCTCGTGGAATCCGGCCCCGAGTCGATTTCTTCAGGAGGGAACGACGAGCCGCCGCCGCCACAGCCGCTGACGTTCGCCGCGGCGAAGCCGCCGAGCAGGCCTCCGAGCGCCAACCAACGGAACGAGACACTCCAGTTGTGCATATCGACCCCTTATTTTCGGCTACTGGCGGACAAGATTCTGCCAACGGCCAAGCCGTAGGCGGGGAGAGTGTTCGCTATTCGGGGGCGGGGGGCAATAGGGCAAATTGGTTCGGCCCACGGGGATGGCGGTTCGTGTGAGTACGGGGAGCGTGTGGGTCCCTCTGGCATTGGAAATGCTGTCGAGCGAGTGGCTCTCCCCAAGCGTGCGTCCGGTGAGGATGATCCGTTCCCCCGCGGGCGCCGGGCGTCACGGGGTCCGAGTTAACTCGAGCGGCGGCGACGCGAGAGGGCCGTCAGGCCCAGAAGGGCCAAGAAGGGAATCCCTCCGTTGGCTGCACCGGGAGCTGCCATCTGGCAGCCTCCGCTGGAACCGGTCGGCGCGGAGCTGGAGCTGGCGGCGCTGCCATTGATGGGCGTGCCGCCGGCGGTTGCGGCGACGGGCGCCGTGCCGGTGCCCGACAGTGTTGCGCCACCGGAGTTCGAGCCAAGGTTGGTGTAGGGAGGCTCGCAGCGTGACTGCGCCGGGGCCGGGTCGGGAGATCCGCAGGGGGGAACCGCTCCGTCGAAGCTGGCGGGGCCTGCACAGATTTCGGTGGCCGGCTCCGGCTGCGCGACGCACGTCCATGTCGATGGACAGTTGGCGGTGGTCGTGCACGCGATGGTGTTCGCCTGACAGGAGGAGGTCGATTCGACCGTGGTGGTGCACGAAGGCGGCGGCGACGACGCATCCACGGCTCCGACCGTGACCGGCGAAGCATCGACCGGAATGGCAGGCCCCGAGCTCGTTTCCGGCGCACCGGTCGAGACCCCGGACCCGGCCGAACCCCCACCGGAACACTCGGTGACACTGTCGGGCACGCACGTGAACCCGTCGCCGCAATCGCTCGCGACCGTGCACGGCAGGTCGTAGCGGGGCACGCACGACTTCACGGTCGTCGTCGTGCACGCGCCCGCGTCGATCGCCGGGGCCGCGCAGTCGGCGTTCTTCGGACAGCTGGCGACAGGCTCCGGCGCCGGGCAGTTCGTGTAGCTGTCGGCGTAGCAGACCATTCCCGTCGCACAGTCGGAGTCCGTGGTGCACGGCCCGGGCATGCAGCCTTTGATCACCGTCGGGTCGCACGGGGGAGGAGGTGGACAGGCTTCTGCGTCGACGCCGGCTGCCGGCCGCGCGCAAGCGTATCCCGCGCACGCCGAGGCGCCCACGACCTGGCAGCTGAACCCCTTCGTGCAGTCGCTGTCCGCGGTGCACGTGGTCGGGTCCGCGCCGGCCGTCCGAGCGACGCCGAGCGAGCCCAGCGCAAACAGGGTGGCGAGAGAACCGCGCAAGAAAAGGTGAGACGTCATAGTGAGCTCCTCGAGGGAAGGCCTTGCATGAGGTCTGCCAGTTGAAAAAGCCTTGTTTTCAAGGCCTCGGCCAGGCGCCGTGTGCCGGGGTGTGCCGCGAGGACTGTCGATCGCGACGCCCATGCCTCGCCGCCACGGCCACTTGGACGAACGAGCGCTCGCCGAGCGCTCCAACGAACCGCCCGCGCAGACCGCCCTCGATGCGTGCGCCGCGATCGCCATGGGTCGCGGCCAGGTGGCGACGTTGCCAAACGCCGAGACCCCCGAGGATGACCACGACGAGAGGGCAACCGGCAAGCCAGCGGTCGCCGTCGAGCGCGACGGGTTCAACCTGCACGCGGGCGTGCGCATCGTACGCGGCGACGACATGGGGCGCGAACGACTGGTGCGCCTATGCAGACGTCTGCATAAGCGCACGTATGCGGACCTCCAAGTAATGCCGCGCAGCGGTCACATTCGCGGTCCTTTCTCGTGCATTCATGCCTTCGGGCTCCGCATATTCGTAGGCGCTCGCAGGGCAGCGATCAGCCGGTCCGCGGGACGGAACTTGCCGGGCCGCAGGGCCGGCACTGTCATCGCTGTGAGCGCCTCGAGCTTTTCCGTCGGGTCGGCCTGCAAGTAGATGTCGGTGGTCTGCGTGCCCGCGTGACCGAGCCACAGCGAGACCTTTCGAATGTCGCGTGTGGCTCGAAGCGTGTTCAGCGCGCACGTGTGACGAAGGACGTGCGGGGAGACTCGTTTCGATCGGAGCGAGGGACACTTCGTGGTCGCGGTCCCGACGTGCTTGGCGAGCACGCGCTCGAAACCGGAGCGCGTCATGTGCGTGCCCCAGGCGTTGAGGAACAGCTCCGGAGTCGGGGCCTCGCCGCGCACGGCAAGCCAGGCGCGGATCGCGTCGGCGACGGACTTCCACAGGGTGAGCGAGCGCTCGCGACGTCCTTTTCCTCGCACGAGGAGGTCGACGTAGCGACCGTCGAACAGCCCTTCGCTGACGCGCAGCCCGATGAGTTCCGAGACGCGAAGTCCGCCAGTGATCGCGACCAGCAGCATGGCCCGATCGCGGATGCCCAGGCGCTTGGTCGGCTCGGGCGCGTCGAGGAGCGCGCGTTGCTCGTCGGGCGTGAGATGCCGGACGAGCCAGGTCCTGTCCCGTACGTGACCGTGGTCGCCTGTGTTTGGCGTTGCCCCGACAGGCAACGTCGAAGGAGGCCACCGCGGCGTCCACGTTGGATCCGCCGCTCGGCATTGCTACGACATCGCCCGGACGAGCTCGAAAGGCTGGCCGGGAAGCTCGAGGCGAGGGGGTGAAAGAAGCCCACCCACCGCGACAGCGCGGTCGCGCAACCGCGGAACTGGGTCAAGGTGCCCGTTTTCCTGTGCCCAATTTGGAGGGGCGTATCCGAAGGTACGAGCTTTGCTAGTGCAACCGCCATGGCGCGGGCAATCATTCGACACGCTCGGACCGTATTCGTGCTCTTGGCTTCTACGGCGCTCATCGCCCTTGGCTGTGGCAGCAGCGCCACCGAAGGCGGTACAGCCGTTCCTTGCAGCTCGAACGCCGACTGCCCGACGAATCAGGGGTGCGGCTTCAAGATCGCCGAAGGCTGCGGCACGTCGGGCACCTGTCTCGCCGTCAGCGTCGGGGCGGGAGCGTGCGACGCGGGGGGCCCGCTTGCGTGTAGCTGTACGGGAGCGACCGTCGCCGGGGATTCGTGCAACTACCCGGTCGGGGTTCTCCCGTACCCGATCTCGCACGAAGGCGCGTGTGGCACCGATTCGGGTGCCGACTAAGACGCCGCACGCGACCCGCCAGCGACGACTCTCCGCCGACCGGGCCTTGCAGAGACGCGACCCCACCAGGCGCTCACGTTCGCGCGCGCGTCGACGACGCCCCCTTCGCCCACAACGAAAGAGCATCCCGACGGCGGGTGCGACCGACACGTCTGCAGGCGCAGATAGCTGCCGTAGACGTACGCCTCTTCGATACCCACGAGGAATTCGCTCTTCGCATTGATCTCGACCATGCGGGCCACGAGCTCGCGCAGCGCTGCTCGACGGTGCGCCGCCGCAGTGGCGGTGCCGCCGAGGCTTGGGCGAAGGCAGCGCCAGCAGTCGTCACTTCGAAAGGGGGTTAGCTGGTCCTTGACCTGTTCGCCGGTCAAGCCGCATCGGCGACCTTCTCGCCATAACGGTTCGAGCGAAGCGCTACAAGTGGCGGACTAAACTAGTCTCGGCGATGCACGTCTCGACCTCGCGCAAAAAGGCGTCCGCCAACCCGATCGAGACGGCGGCGGTTCCTTCAGGCACGCGCTCAGCGCGGCGCACCACCGGCTCGATCTTCGCGGCCCCACCGACCGCGGCGCTGCCCAGACGCGTGGCGATCCCGGTGCTAAGCGCCTTCGGGGCAACCGCGCTTCGATCCTTCCTGGGATCGACGAGCACCGCGCTGGAGGGGCTCCTCACGGGTCGACTCGAAGGGACGGCCGGCCGTGTGCCGCAGCTGCGAGTCAAGCTGGGCACGGGGGCCGGCATCAACCAGCACTTCGGAGCGCCCGAGTGGCGACTCGTCTTCGCGATCGAGCTCTTCGATCACAACTCCGACTGAAACAAAGGCGGAGCGCGGGTGGGCCCCTCTGGCGCCGCGATCACGGCCTGGCACAGATCGCTCGGACCACCGGGCGTGCACTCCACATGAGAAACCGGCAGTTGAACCGGCCTTGTGGAAGCATGGGGCTACGTTCGTCCGAGTTGGTACGAAGTGTGCTCTGTCCTTCCGACATGAGTCGCACCTGCTTTTCGATATTCCTTTCCGTTTCGATCGCACTTGCCGGCTGCAAGGACGATTCGGGCGACGGAGCGCATGACTCGGCGGCGATCGACGCCGAAGGCATGGATGCCCGAGGGGACGACAGCGCTGCGCTGCCGACGGGCGACGGGAACACCGCGACGCCGATGTCCGACGGGAGCGTCGCGTCGACCCCCGCGCCGGACGGCAACGGCGTGTGCTGCCCCATCACCGCGCTGGCCGGATGTGAAACGCCGCCCGGCGATTGGGGGGGATGGGCGTCCAGCTCGAGTCAGTGCGTAGTGGGACCGGGCCAGGCCGACGGGCCACCCGTCGTGACCCGCACCGACTCGCACGGGTGCCCGGAGCTCGTGACGAACGAAAGCCTACCCATGGATCAATGGTGCGGACAGGCTCACCTACCGGACGCATCGGCGGACTGACGGAGCTCGGCACTCTCCGGGGCGCAGCCCGGGCATCACATGATAGAAGACGCGATGGCATGCCGGTCGGCCGCGACTTCACTCCATAGAAGTCGCGTCCTCACTGGATAGAAGCCAACGTGGTCGGCGTTCCAGCGCGACGGGAACTGGTTGGGCGTCCGATGGGCGTTATGTTGACCCCGCGCCGCGCTCCGGGGCGCCTTGATCGCGCAGGAGCGTTTGGGCTTCCTACTCGCGACGTTGTCGACTTCTTACTTCTCATCGACGCGATGTTCTCGTTCTGCGCGGGCCGATGGACCGGCCCCATCCTCATCACGGGGCACGACCCGACTGGGACGACGGTATGGGAAAACGGGCGGCTTACGTGGATATCGCCCTTCGAACACGATCGAGGTTGGTTCCCGAGTTATCACACCGAATCGGCACTAGAGACGTTCCTTCCCGCATTCGCCACAATATGTCAGGACTCCTTCGCGAGAAGGGTGCTCCGTACTTGCATTCATTGATACGTGGAGGCCAACGCTGCCCATGGTACAGGCGCCGCTGCAACACCCTTCGGTACGTCGAGCCGACCGCCAAACTACTCGACGAGGTCGAGCCATCAATGGAAGTTGGGGCGTCTTTGACCGGCCCGTGCCTCGTAGCACCGCGGGCGCGATGACGCCCGCGCCGAGCCCTGCTCCTTCGACGCCGCCCGGGACGACGCTCCGACCGACCGGGCCCCCTCCATCCTGGCGAACTAATGCCTCGAATCCCCGAGGCGGACGGCCCGTGCTCGTCGACGGCGAATCAGGTGCCGCAGAAGGTGGCTTGCACGCGCTCCTCACGCCCGGGCGGCTGGCTCAGGTAGGCGAACTCCGGCTGCTCTTCGTACGGAGACGCGAGGGCCTTCACGAGCGTCTCGAAGGGCTCGAAGTCGTCGCGAAGAGTGGCCGCGGCGATGACCTAAGGCCACCCCGAGCCAGCGCGCCACGAGCGTCGCCTGGGCGTCGATGACGCGCTCGAGCAGCGCCAGGGCGTCGTTGCCGGTGTCGACCGCGTCCGGGTAGTGCCGCTGCAGCGCGTAGGTCGCCAGCGCGGCGATCGCTTCGTGGTCGCCCCGCGTTGCGAAGAACTCGAAGGTGCCTACGACCAGCCAGGGATAGGCCGCGCTGGCGCGCTCGAACGCCTCCACCCACTCGTCGAGCGGCTCGGGCGCCGTCGCGAAGTTGGCGACGGACCTCGCGGCCGACTCGTTGGAGAGGGCGAGCATCGCCGCGAGGTCGCCGCGATCGGCGAGCGTCACTTGTACGGACTCGACCGGTGACATGAACGGAAGGTTATATCCCCGGCCCCGTCGTGGTCTATCCGTGCTCGCGTCCGCGGCTGCACTCGAACCCACGTCCGTGCTCGCGTCCGCGGCTGTGTCTGCGTCCGTCCCTGCGCCTGCACCTGCCTCCGCGCCCGCGTGTGCGTCCGGGTTGGCGTCGGCGCCGGGGCCCGCGCCTGCCTCCGCGCC
This sequence comes from uncultured Myxococcales bacterium, assembly GCA_937902985.1. GTDB lineage: Bacteria > Myxococcota_A > Polyangia > Polyangiales > Polyangiaceae > Palsa-1150. Next base: position 2,387 of record CALFNG010000325.1, on the reverse strand, counting down.
CGTGCTTGCGTCGGCGCTCCGTGGTCGCGTCCGCGCCCGTTCCGCAGCTCAGGGTCGCGCCCAGGAGTGCCGGCGCGAGCGAACGTCGCGCATGGATGGGTCGGCAGGCACGCATCGCCGCATCCTCGGCCCCTTTCGTTCCCCGCGGCAAGCCCCTGACGGATTCCTCAGCCCACGGTCGCGGTTAGCCGAGCCGAGGACCTGCCTACGGCCTCACAATCATGTTGCTGTCCAATGTGACCGCAGCAGTATGAGCCAACACCCTGCCGTTGAGCGTCGCGCCGGCAGCCATGGTGATCGCTTGATCGGCCATGATCGTTCCATTGAAGGTCGACGTCGTTCCAAGGGTCGCTGAGCTGCCGACCTGCCAGAAAATGTTCTTTGCCTGCGCACCACCGGCGAGGACGACCTGGCGACCCGTAGTCGTGGTCAGCGTGGTTGCCATTTGAAAGATCCAAACGGCGCCGGAGTTGCCCTTGGCATCGAGCGTGAGGTCACCCGATGAGACCTCAAGGGAAGACGTGGACTTGTAGAGGCCCGGGGACAGCGTTTGCCCTCCGAGGTTTCCGGCCACACCGATCGGACACAGCGTCCGTCCAGCGGCGTCGTTGTACGCTGTCGTCAAATCGGCTTCGGCCTGCGCTGCCACGGCATCGGCATGCTTTGCGCCCGTAATCGTTCCTGGCGGAAATCCCGTCACAGCCGTGCCGGGACTCACGCCGAGATCCCCCGTCACTGTGGTCTGTCCGGTGTTAGTGACCGTGGAGCCGGCCAGAACCGCGAAGCTCGCTGCGGACAGCAAATTGACGAGTGTCAGGCTACAGTGCGCGCTGCTGTCCGTGCCGCCATCCGTGCCGCCATCCGTGCCGCCATCCGTGCCGCCATCCGTGCCGCTGCCGCTGCTTTTGCCGCTGCTTTTGCCGCTGCTTTTGCCGCTGCTGGTGCCGCTGCTGGTGCCGCTGCTTTTGCCGCTGCTGGTGCCGCTGCTGGTGCCGCTGCTGGTGCCGCTGCTGGTGCCGCTGCTTGTGCCGCTGCTTGTGCCGCTGCTGCCCGACGAGGAGCCACTCGCATCCGGGCTGCCGTTGTCGGCTCCGCTCCCGCTCGAACAAGCCGCCACCCACGCGAGCGCCGTTCCGGAGACGATCGACAGTGTCATCGAGGCGAGTTTGTTAGACATGAATTCTACCTTTTCTGGTGCCGATGAGGTTTCTGGTGATTGGGAACGGGACCTGCCTCGAGCGGCGCCACAATGCCGACCAAACGACAATCGCGGCCGATTTCGTCCATGCGCTCTCGCGCGCAATGCGACCGCATAGGGGCCGGCGGGGTACGACGCCGGCCTCGAAGTCGACGTCGGTTCCCCTCCCAGCGCCTCGAAATCAGCGTTCACGAATGTGAACGCTGATTTGGCGCAAACCTGGGCGATAGATCAGCGAGCGTGATAGAAGATCATGCTCGCTGACTTAGGCGTCAGGGCTGGATGACGGAGTTGGTGTCCAGGGTGACCGCGGCGATTCGCGCGAGCGCGCGACCATTCAGGACGGCTCCGGTCTTCAGGCTGATGGCCTGATCGGCCATGACGGTCCCCGAGACGCTCGAGTAGGCGCCGATGGTTGCGGAGCTACCGACCTGCCAGAACACGTTCGAGGCCCGCGCCCCACCCTTCAGAGTGACCTGCCGGCCCACAGTCGTGACGAAGGTGCTCGCCATCTGGTCCCCGTCCACTACCGTGGGCCCGGTATTGGTGACGGTGGCGCCCGCGAGGACCGCGAACAGCGCCGCGCTGCGCAAGTTCACGGGCGGTAGCGGACACGCGCCAAGCTGCGCAGCCTCCTGCTTCGCGTTCTCGGGGTCTGATCGGCGCCTGGAGCCTCGCTGCCGCACGCCGAGACGGCGAGGAGGAGCGAAGAGAGGAGTCCGATTTGGAGGTTGTTCATGGTCGGCCCCCACGCAGAGTCCGTGCCGTCACGGAAAACCAGGGATCGGGGGCCCGCTGGCGCGCTCTTATGCCACCATCCGGCCCGCCGTTGCGTCCCATTGGGACGTTAACGGCGCCCGGCGTGTAAGAGGTCCAAGGCCGGTTCGGAGGGCGAGGAGTCAGCGGAGCGCTCCCCTTGGGCACTACGAACAAGAAGGTCCCGAAGAGCGCGGAGGGCGTGTGCACCGCAGGCAGCATGTTCTTCGTCGCGAAGAGCGAGAATCGTAACGAAGTGCACTGCGGGATTGCGCTCGACGCGGCCTGTGTTCCGGTCGGACCGGCGCCCGTCTTCGCCTGCTGGCGGATGCGAGAGCACGGTCCGCTGGCGAACCGCTGCTGGCTCGCGAGGTCTCGGCTACCGGCATCTCGACCGGCTCACGGTGCGCTATGCGCGATGGGACCTGTCGCA
>CALFNG010000324.1 GCA_937902985.1 uncultured Myxococcales bacterium | reverse complement strand
CCCTGGGCCCGGCCGTCGTCCTTCCGGCGCTCGAGTACCTCTTTCACAAGGTCGAGGCAAAATTCGACGGACGGCCGACGCTTCTCATCCTGGACGAGGCCTGGCTCTTTCTCAGCCACGCCGTCTTTGCCACGCGCCTGCAAGGCTGGCTCAAGACGCTGCGTAAGAAGAACGTCTACGTCGTCTTCGCGACGCAGGAAGTCGCCGATGCGACCAGCAAGCCGGAGCTCCTCTCGACCATCCTCTCGGCCTGCCACACGAAGATCTTCCTTCCGGACGACGAGGCGCTGACGCCCGCGATGGCGCAGGCCTACGCCACCGTGGGCCTGACGACCGCCGAAGTGCAGATCCTCGCCAAGGCCCAGAAGAAGCGCGACTACTACTACCGCTCGGTCAAGGGCCGGCGCCTCTTCGAGCTCGGGCTCGGACCTGCGGCCCTCGCGCTCGTCGGCGCATCGAGCCAGCACGACCAGGCTTTCCTCGACGAGCTTGTCGCGACGCGCGATCCACGCGACTACGCGCGCGCGCTCTTCGAGCGCCGCGGCGCTGCGTGGACGGAGCCGGGCGCTATCGCCCCGACCTTGGCGGCGACGAGCCCCGTCGACGACGCGCCGACGGTCCCGATGACCGAGGGCGCGCTCGCGGAGCTCCTCTCCTCGGATGAGTTCGATAGCGGCGCCGTGACGACCGTGCCGTGCGCGCCGCCCAAGCCCGCACCGATCCCCACCCTTCGCTGGCGCAAGAGGGCCCCATGAACGCACTCACTCGTCGCAAGGTCCTGTCCGGGGCGCTCGCCTGCGGCGTCGTCGCGGAGTTGCTAGCGCGCAGCGTGCCGGCCGAGGCCGACCTCTTCGGCGGCGACGTCGCCGTGCTCCTCTCCATTCTCACCCAGTCGATCTCGACCGCTTCGAGCCTCATCAACCTGGTGCTCCAGACGGCCAACCAGGTCCGGATGATGACGACGATGCTCGAGCAGGTCAGCAAGGGCTCGTTCCCGGCGCTCATCGCGTTCATCAACACCGCTCGCTTCACCTTCAACTCGCTCACCTGGGGCGTGCGCTCGATGAGCTACCAGCTCGCGCGCATCGACTCCGAGTACAACTCCCTCTTTCCGTCGGGCCCTCCGCCGAGCGGCACGCCCGTGTCGCAGCACCGGGCGCAGTACCAGGCGTGGAACCAGGAAGTGGTGGGCGCTTCGCAGGTGGCGGCGCGGCAGCAAACGTCGCTCTCGACGCTCGACAACCAGGCCACGCAGACGCAGGCCGTGCTCAAGCAGTCGCAGGCGGCCAGCGGCGAGGTCGAGCAGCTCCAGCTCATCGCCCAGATGATCGGCATCACGAACTCCGAGCTGCTGGTTCTCAACCAGACGCTCGCGACCACAGGTCGCGTCCTGACGGACATCGCGGCCCAGAGCGCGTCCGAGAAGCAGCTCTCGCTCGGCAAGAGCGACGACGCGCGCAGCGGATACACGGACAAGGGCCTGCCCAACGCGGTCCCGAGCACGCTGCCCTGAGCGGGGGGAGAGAGACCCATGCAATTCAACACGCTGACGCTCACGCTCCAGAACTTCATCACCGCCCTGTCGGGCGCCTACAGCCGCATCCAGGGCTCGGCCAGCACGCTGCTCGGGCTTCTCGTCGGCATCGAAGTCGTTCTTCTCGGGCTCTGGACCGCGCTCGGCGGCGGCGACAACGTCGTCGGCGTCTTCAAGCGCATCCTGCACATCGGGGCGTGGGTCTGGATCGTCCAGTCCTACCCGACGCTCTGCAAGGACCTCGTCGACTCGCTCGTGAAAGCGGGCCTGCTCGCGGGGGGCGGCATCAGCGACGTGAGCCTCTTGATGGATCCGTCGCGCCTCGCCGGCTACGGCCTCGACGCGACCGAGCCGCTCACCCAGAAGCTCTCTGACCTGGGCGTGACCGACCTCTCGGATCTCATCATCTTCGGGTTCGGGTACCTGGCCATCCTCGCCTGCTTCCTCATCATGGCCATCAACGTCTTCCTGGCGGTGCTCGAGTACTACGTCTTCGTCGCGCTCGCGGGGATCTTCCTTCCGTTCGGTCTTCTCGCCCCGACGAAGTTTCTCGCCGAAAAGGCCATCGGCGCCGTCGTCTCGGCGTCGGTCAAGCTCATGGTGCTTAGCCTCGTCACCGCGATCATCGACCCGGTTCTGTCGAGCATCCGGTTCGCCGGACCCGAGATCACCTTCAACGAGCTCTGGTCGGTCTTTCTCACCGTCTGCGCGCTGATGTTTCTCTGCTGGAAGGCGCCGAGCCTGGCCGGGAGCCTGCTCGGCGGCTCGCCACATCTCGGCGCCGACCACCTCCTTCAGGCGGCCTCCGCGCCGATTGCGGCGGGCCTCGCCGCCGGCACCGTGGCGGGCCGCGCCCTTTCGAGCGTCTCGGCGACCCGCGCGGCGGCGACTCTGCCGCGCAGTGGGCCGTCCGCCGGAGGCGGGAGCGCTTCGGTCGGCTCGACCTTCGGACGGGGTCCGGGCGGAGGCGGCAGCGGATCGGGTGGAGCGGCGGGCCCCGGAGGCGGGACGCCCGGAGGCGCGGATGCGTCGCTCGTCTTGAGCTCGATGGGCAAGCCGGCGCCCGCCGCGCAACCAGGCGCTGGGGCCTGACCCAGCGAACCCCGCAAGGAGATCCACACCGCATGACCACCCAATGGCAGCCCGATGGACCGCTCGACACGCCGTACCGGCGCGCA
>CALFNG010000323.1 GCA_937902985.1 uncultured Myxococcales bacterium | reverse complement strand
CTCTCGCCGGGGCTCTCTGGTCCCATGCCGAGCATCCTGCTACCGCTGACTACCCGCCTCTCTGCGGGCGCGTTCCAACCGAGCGTGCCCGCAACTTTTTTGTGCGATGGGGATCTGAACGGGGCCCCTTCCATCCGGGCACGGGTGTCGTGCTCGGCACACTGCGGCACGCTGCCGGTGGCGCGTCGACGAGGGATCGCGCGTCAAGGTGGCGGCACGCGGGTTGCGATCGGCCAAGCTCCATGACCTCGCGAGCCATGGCCGGCCTGCTCCTCGCGCTCCTCGCGCCGACCGCGTGCGCTTCGAGCCAAGAGGACAGAGCGCGAGCGAGCTCCGACGCGGCGACGGAGCTCGACGCCGCGAGAGCGGACGACGCCGCGACGGATGGCGCCCCCGAGGTCGACGACGCGAATTGCTCCGTCGAAGACGGCGGGACGGCGTGCAACGCGCCGGCCTCGTCTTGCACCGGCAAGTGCGCCCCGAGCGACTGGGCGACCGCCAGGCGAACCTGCGCTGGGTTCGCGGGGCCGTTCCCCCAGAGCACCGTCCAGCCGATCATCATGCGGTGCGGGGCCTACGACCGTCTCTCCATCGGCAACCTGGACGACTACAGGGTCCTTTATTACGAGCACCCGACCGGTAGGCTCGCGGCCGTCATCGGGCTCACCACGCACTGCGACTACGGTCCGCCGTGCTTCATCGAACCGCGCGATTGCGACCAGTCGACGAACTGCGTTCCGGAGACCGACGCTCAGGCGGGGTCGGCGGACGCGGCGGCCGAGTAGACGCGAGCCTGATCGGCGTACCGCGGCTCCCAACGAGACCGTCAGGCCCGCCGTTGACCTTGTACCAACCGGCCGGGGTGGCCTCGATCGTCGTTCCCGTGCGCGACGGCTTCCTGACGACGCCGGTCGTCGTGTCCTGCGCGAGCACGACCCCAGTGCCGCCCTGAGGGTTCCGGGTCGCCCTGCGCGACGCGCCGAGCTCGGCCAGCAGACGCCGACAGCGCACTGATCGCTCAACGCGGCGGCGGCTCCTTCACGATCTCCCCGCAGTTCGTGAACGCGAGGGTCGTGTCGACCCGGAAGTTCGACGACGCCGAGTGCCGCTCGGCCTGAAAGAGGTCGAGCGGATAGACGTTGCCCGGCGCGATGCCCAGCGCGGCGGCGGAGTCGTCGAGCGCGAGCGACTGACTTCGCGGCGGATGGAGCCCGCCGAGATCGATCGCGAGGTGGCCGTTCACGAAGACCCAGACGTCGTCGTCGCCCGTGAACGTGAACTTCTCGCCGCCATGGTACGCGAACGCGGTGTGGAGCTCGGTCGTGAAGCCGTAGTTGTGACGCTTCTTCTGTTGTGGCGAGTTGCCCCACCCCGCGTCGTCGAGGGGGAAGAAGGCGTTGCTCGAGAACGTGTACACGCCGCCGTTCTGCTGGAAGAGCAGGTACACGAGGTAGGGCAGGTTCACGCCCGCCGTGGCGCGATACCACTCGTCGAATGCGGCCCGGTTCGTCGTCATCTGGCCATAGGGGGGCCATAGGGACAGAGCGTCTTGTCAGGCATCGCTTCGCAGTGTGACGCGTAGACGGGCTTCTGGTCCGTGCCGAGGAGGCTCCCCACGAGCCCGGGTGTCACGTCTTTTCCGGAGAACGCCTCGAAATCGGGGTGTCCCCCCGGCTCGTTGATCCCCTTGAAATCGCGAACGACGCCCACGAGCACGTCGCAGCTGGCGCCGCCGTCGATTCCGCTCGAACCGGCGCCCACCTGCGTGAGGTCGGTGACGCCAGCGCCGAGCGCGTAGCCCCCGAGCTCTCCGCGGACGAAGGTCGTCGGGACCGTGACGCCGATCGGGACCGTCTGGGCTGCATCTCCGCCGAAGAAGATGAGGCCCGCGTCGCTCTCGTCCAGGCTCGCATCGGCCGCGCTTCCCGGGGCCCCGTCCCCCGGGCCCGCTGCGGCCGGCGCGGTCCTGGTTCCACCCCCCGAGCAGGCGAGGGCGAAGAGAGTGGCCACTGGCGCGTACACGCTCGGGACACGCGCCATGGACGAGAAGTACCATGCGCCCGCTGTCGGTGACTCACGTTCGCTGGCCGGCCCGCTGCCGAGACATGCAGGTCGCGTCAATGGTCTTTCCGCTGCCCGATGCTAGCTGCTAGCGTTGAACTCGGACTGAATCAGCCGCGGGGGTTGTGCGTGACGGAAGCACGCGGAGCAAGCGTACGGAGAGAACGTTCTCTGACGTACGTCGTGGCGGCGACGTCAGTCGTCCTCGGAGTCTCGCCCTGGCCCGCCACGGGACGCTCGGCTCGACGACCGAGGCTACCGCGACGCCGGACGACGTGTTGCCCACCGCCGCCTCCACTTCTCGGACACCGCCACACCCAGCGGCGTTGGGCCGCGCGCGTCTGGCCGGGGAGGAGGACGCCGACACCGAGGACATGGCCGCCGAGGAGGCCCGCCAGATCATCGCACGGTCGCGCGCTGCGTATGCGGCCTGCGCGACGTATGCCGACGAAGGGACAATCGACACGGCGTTTCGCGGCAAACACCAGTTCCTGAATCAAGTCGTGTTTCGGACGGCATTCGCCGGTCCCAATGCCGTCCGGAGCTGTCACGAGCCCCTCGGTATGTGACAAGCGGCCGACCTAATTGGGAGATGCATCCTTCCGCGTGACGGAGGGCCCGCTCCTCGAAGACTCACTGCTGAAGCTGGAGACTCTTGAGCGGATCGACCGGATCGATCGCCGCAGGCGCCGGGCGGGGCGGGGGAACGGCGGGGCCGGTGGGGCCTTCCCTGGGGGTCGCCGGCGCGTGCGTCGGGCCGCTCGCGTGCTTCCCTTTCAGCGGGGCAGCCGTCGCGATCGTCGCGGCTGGAACCTGCGCGGAGGGCGCCTCGGTCACGGCCGGGACGATCGCCCCCTCTTCGGGCGCGAGGGCCACGGGCTTCGCGGGCTCCGGCGCCGTCACGGACGCGGGCGGATCGGTCGGACCGACGGTCGCCGCGGCGGCCGCGGGCGGGCCGCTGGTCGTCGCGGAGCGCGTCGCCATCAGAGCGACGCCGCCGATCACCGCCAGAGCGCCCGCCATGATCGCGACGCGGTTGCGCCGCCGCTCTCCTCCGGTGGTCGTCCGGCCCACGGGCGGCATCGTCCCGGGAGCGCGCATCGTCCCGTCGATGCCGGGCGACGAGGTCGCGGTGCCCGACCCGGGCGGCCCCGAGCCCATGACGCCGCTGATCCGGTCCACGGAGGCGCGCGCCCGGTCGGGGGCGAAGGGCAAGAGCGCCCACGCCAGCTCCGCGACGTTGGCGTACCGCCGATCGCGCTCCTTCTCGAGGCACCGCAGGAGGACGGCCTCGAGCGCCTGCGGCACGTCGGGCCGGAAGCTGCGAACCGCCTGCGGTACGCGGACCGCGATCTTCACCGCGATCTCGCCGAACGTGTCGCCCGGGAAGGGGACGGCGCCGGTCAGGAGCTCGAAGAGGATGACCCCGAGCGCCCAGAGATCGGTGCGCGTGTCGACGTCCTTCGCGCTCTGCACCTGCTCCGGCGACATGTAGAGCGGCGAACCCATGACGGCGCTCGTCCGGGTCACCGACATTCCCGAATCCGAAGGGTGGCTGCCGCCGGTGACCTTGGAGATCCCGAAGTCGAGCACCTTGATGACGAACTGCCCGTCGTTGCGCCGGATGCAGAAGAGGTTGGCGGGCTTGAGGTCGCGATGCACGATGCCCATGCTGTGGGCGTCGGCGATGGCTACGCAGGCCTGCAGCAGGAAGTCGACCGCCTGGTCTACGGGGAGCGGGCCCCGCGATCGCAGCCACCCCGAGAGGTCCTCGCCCTCGAGGAACTCCATGACCATGTAGGGCGCGCCGTTCTCGAGCGTGCCGACGTCGAGCACGCGAGCGACGTGCTCGCTCGTGATCTTCACGGCGGCGCGGGCCTCCCGTGCGAAGCGAGCGACGGACTCGTGGTCATCGAACAGCGCCGGCAGCAGGAATTTGATGGCGACCTTGTAGTCGAGGTCGAGGTGACGCGCGGCGACGACGACGCCCATGCCCCCGACGCCGAGCACGCGCTCGACGCGGTACTTGCCCGCGAGGACCGCGCCTTCGCTCACTCCCGCCGCCAATCGAACGTCCACTGCCAATGCGGCCGCTTTCCAGAGAAGGGGAGCCCGGGCGGCGTCGAGACGTGCAGCACGGCAGGCGCGTGGAGCGCGGCGCAGGCGTGCGGAGCGCACCAGGCCTGCACGGGAGGCGGCAGCGCGGGGGCGGCCACGTGCGTGTGCAACGTGGATCCCACGTGCAAGGCGTCGGGCGCCACGTGCGCCGGTGGCGCGACGCTCGACGGGTGCAGTCAAGACGCGCAGGGGTGCTTCTACGCGGCGACGACGTCGCCGTGCACGAACGGCGCGTGCTTCGGGGGCGCAGGGAGCGCGCAGTGCTGCACGAACGCGTGCACGAACGCGTCGACGCGATGCGGCGGCCTGGGCGTCCAGACGTGCAGTGTGCAGGGCAACGGGTGCACGGCGTGGAACGCCGGAACGGCGTGCGCGAGCGCGCACCAGAGCTGCACCGGCGCCGGCACCTGCACGTGCAACGCGGACCCGAACTGCACGAGCGCGTCGAACGTCTGCCAGGGCACCACGCTCGACACGTGCGCGAAGGACGCGCAGGGCTGCTTCTACACCGCGAGCTCGGCGGCCTGCGGCACGAACAAGACGTGCCAGGCGGGGGCGTGCATCTGCCAGGCCGCGTTCACCGCGTGCGGGACCACCTGCGTCAACGTCCAGAACGACAACAGCAACTGCGGCGGGTGCGGCCACGTGTGCCCCACGCTCTCTTCGCCGAGCACCGGGTCCACGTGCGCGAGCAAGGTATGCTCGGGCAACGTCGGCGGCGCCGTTGCGGTGGCCGGCTCGGCCGCGCTCGACACGGGCGACACCACCGTCTACGCGATCCGTGCCGTCACGCCCAACGCGGCCGGGACGTTCGTCACGCTCGATCTCACCGTCGGGTCGAACGCCGCGGTGGGAACAACGACGTACATCGTGCTGGGTCTGTACTCGGACGCCGGGGGCGTGCCGGGTAATCTCCTTTTCTATTCGGACTCCGGGGCCACGACCAGTCAGTTCGCCAATCCCGCTGCCCTCTTCGACTTCCAGTCGTCGGGCGGCTTCTACCAGACCGGCTTCACCGGAGCGCTCACCGCGAACACGACGTACTGGGTCTACCTCAAGGGGTACTACGACAACGAAGGCAACGCGCCCGACGCGATCATCACGGGCCTGAGCAGCAGCCCGTGCCAGGCGGGCGAGTGGCTCAACGTCGCCGCGCCGGGAATGTGGTCCTTCACGCAGGGTGGTCAGGCTTTGACGTGCCCCGGAAATATCGAGGCCTCGATCATCGAGACGTTTCCCTGAGCTCGGATCAGTCGCCTCGCGACGACTGACCCGGAGCGTCTTCTGGCCTAGTGCCCGCCCGCTCGCGGCCTTCGACCAGTCGGGCACTCCGCCGAAGACGCCGTTCAGGTAGACCGCGGTCGCCGAGGGCGCCCAGACCTTGAACGTCGCCCCGCCCGCGACCAGCGTCGCGCCCATGGGGGTGTTCGCGGTGAGGTTCGCCTGGGACAGGGCCATGTCGGTGCGAAGAACCTATCGTATCGCCACGAACTCGGACCATCCCTCGCGCTCCACGTGCGCGAGGTGGCCATGGCCGCTCCGACCCGGCGGCGCGTCGACAAACCGCGTAGGCTTTCCGGATGGGGATCGGGGGCCACGGAAGCGTCGCGTGGCTCGGCTGCGTCGCGCTGCTCTGGGGATGCAGCGATCCGGTCCCTCGACGCCTCGCGGGCGACGACGCCGGGGACGCCGGGGTGAACGAGCCTGCAGACGCCGCCGGGTCGGCAGGGACTCGCATCGACCTGCCCGCAGGGAGTTGCCCCAGGGCCCTTACCTTCGAGGCGGGCACACCACCCGACGCCGGCCTGAACGTCCACATGGCCGGCACGTGCGACCCCCACTCTCAGTGCTTCTTTCCGGACTCGATCGCCTGCGACGACGCCGGCGTCGCGTGGACCTCGTTCACTGTGTGCGCGTGCGACGGCACCGGGACCCCTTCGGCGAGTACGTCCGTCGGCTGGTTGTGCTCGACGGATCCGTGGAGCCCCAGTTACTGCACTGCTCCCGTCAGCTGTCCTGCCGATCCCCTCCCCTACGCGAGCACCGGCGACGCCGGAGTGGTGCTCCCCGCCGGACCTTGTCACAACGGCGACGACTGTCTCGTGCGCACCCGGGAGCAGTGCGGGGACGGGACCGCCGGCACCACGTCGGGCTACGCCTGCGGGTGCCCGTACGCGGGACTTGGGACGTGGAGCTGCGACCTCCGGTGGTCGACCCTGACCTCGTGCGGGGCCGACGCGGCCGCAATCGATGGCGGCGTCCGTGATGGCGGCGACGCCGGCACGGGCTTCATTCACGTCGAGGGGGACGGCGCGCCCTACGACCTGGCCGACAGCCTCCTCTTCTTCAACCCCGTGGCGTGCGACGGCGACGCGACCCTGAGCGGTTGCCTCGCGGCTCACACCGCGCCGTGTCTTTCGACCGACGTCACGCCGGGAAATACGGGGACGTACGCGGACCGAAACGGCGACATCTGGACGCTCACGTCGACGGATATCCGGCCTGCGCCCGGTCAGGATTCGATCGGAGGCCCCGTCGCCGAGGGCACGCTCGAGGCCACGGCGGTGCGCGGTGACGCCGTGCTCCACCTGGTCTTCACTTTCCAGACGCCCTTCCGGGCCGTGATCTGTTGAGGGACGGACCTCAGGCCACCGTCTGGAGCCAGTCGAGGATGACGCCGTTCACCTCGTCGGGCTTCTCTTGATGGAGGAAGTGGCCAGCGTTCTCGACTCGCACGACGCGCATGCCGCCCACGAAGTCCGCGCTGCGCATCGCCGAGTCGTGCAGGCGCGTGTCCATGCAGCGGTCGAGGGCGCCGGTCAGGGCCAGCGTCGAGACCTCGATGGGCCGGGCGAGCTGCGCCTGCGCCTCGCGCGCGTCGCGGGACCACACGTCGAACATCGCACGGTAGTATCCGAGCGCCGCATGCAGGACCCCGGGCCGGCGAAGGGTCGACTTCAGCGCGGCCACCTCGTCGGCGGGCAGGTGCCAGCCTGGCGACCAGTCCCGCCAGAGCCTCTCGATGAACGCATAGTCACGCCGCGCGAGCGCGGCCTCGGCCACGCCGCGCATCTGGAAGAAGAACATGTACCAGGACTTCGCGAGCTGACTCGGGAGCCGGACGTACTCTTGCAGGAGGCGACCCGGGTGAGCGACCGCGAGGGTCGTGAGCGAGCGCAGGCGCTCGGGCCAGATCGCGGCGACGTAGTACCCGATGACGGCGCCCCAGTCGTGGCCGACGAGGTGGACCCGATCGAGGCCGAGGTACTCGATCCACGACGCGACGTCTTCGGCCATGCGCACCAGGCGATAGTCGCCGTCCGCGGGCTGCGACGTCGGCTCGTAGCCCCGCAGCGTCACCGGAGGCCTTCGGGTCGGTTCCGTCTGCCGAGGTCATGAATGCGCGCTCCCCCCTTCCGGGCGCACGACGCCCCGGCCGTATCGTAGCTCCCGGTGGTCTCTCGACCACCTCCCGCTTCATCCCGACTTCGGCGACGGTCCGCAGGCCGCGGCGCGCCGGAGGAGCAGCTCGCGCTCGCGCACGTTGCCCGTGAGCGACGCGGCGCGCTCGAACTCGGTTCGCGCCTCGCCCGCGCGTCCCACCTTCACGAGCAGATCGGCCCGCACGCTGGGCAAGAGGTGGTAGCCCTCGAGCGCCGGATCGGAGGCGAGCTCGTCGACCATGGCCAGCCCCTGGGCAGGACCGAACGCCATCGAGACGGCGACGGCGCGATTGAGCTCCACGACGGGCGACGGCTCGACCTCCGAGAGCACCTCGTAGAGCACCACGATGCGCGCCCAGTTCGTCTCGTCGGGCGTGCGAGCTCGCGCGTGGCACGCCGCGATCGCGGCCTGCAGCGCGTAGGGACCCCGGCCGCCGCCGAGCGCCTCGGCGCGCGCGAGCGCGGTGAGCCCTCGCCGGATGAGGAGCTGGTCCCAGCGGCTCCGGTCTTGATCGAGCAGCAGGACCGGGCGACCCGCGGGGCCGACGCGTGCCGCCGAGCGGGACGCCTGGATCTCCATGAGCGCAACGAGGCCGTGGACCTCCGCCTCTCCCGGGACGAGCTCGGCGAGGATGCGACCGAGCCGCAGAGCATCCTCGCAGAGGCCGGGCCGCATCCAGTCGTCCCCCGCCGACGCCGCGTACCCCTCGTTGAAGACGAGGTAGACGACCTCGAGCACGGACGACAGGCGGGCGACGAGCTCGGGGCCGCGGGGGACCTCGAAGGAAACGCGCGCCTCGGCCAGGGTGCGCTTGGCCCGCACGATGCGGGCCGCGAGGGTCGGCGCAGGCACGAGGAACGCGCGGGCGATCTCCTCGGTCGTGAGCCCCCCCAGCAAGCGAAGCGTGAGCGCGACGCGCGCGTCGTTCGAGAGGACCGGGTGGCACGACGTGAAGACGAGGCGCAGCAGATCGTCGCCGACGTCCTCGTCGATCGCGGCCTCGGGATCCGGCGCCGCGCGCTCCTGATCGGCCTCGAGGGTGTGACGCACCTCTTCGTGCTTGCGCTCCACTCGCCGGCCCCTGCGCAGCACGTCCAGCGCGCGGTTCTTCGCCGTGGCCATGAGCCAGGCTCCCGGGTTGTCCGGAACGCCTGACTCGGGCCACCGCTCGAGGGCCGTGACGAGCGCGTCCTGCGCGAGCTCTTCGGCGAGGCCCACGTCACGCACCATCCGCGCAAGACCGGCGATGAGTCGTGCCGACTCGATCCTCCAGACGGCTTCGATGGCGCGATGCGTAGCGGAGGCCGTCACGGCCACCGACTAGTACCCTGCCGCAGAGTTCGCGCAAGCCGACCGCCCCGGCGCTCATTTCTTCGCGAGGCCCTCCATCACGCGCTTCTCGGCCGCCTCGTCGCGGACCTCGACGGGAAAGTCCGTCATCTCGAACACCTGTCGAACCTCGATCATGTCGCCCTCGGGCGCGGGGCACCGCGACGCCCACTCGACCGCCTCTTCCTTCGACTTCGCCTGGATCAGCCAGTAGCCGCCGATGACCTCCTTCGCCTCGGTGAAGGGACCGTCGGACACTCTGGGCTTTCCCCCGCCGAATCGAACGCGCGCGCCCTTCGAGCTCGCCTGGAGACCGTCGAGGGCCAGGAGCACACCTGCCTTCGTGAGCTCCTCGTTGTATTTCATCATCGCCGAGACGAGCTTCGCGTCCGGGAGAACCCCGGCTTCGGCCGCCGCGTTCGGGTACATCAGCATCATGAATCGCATGGTCGTGTCTCCTTCGGGTTGGGAGCCTCCCGTCCTGACGCTGCCGCGCAGACTGGCTCCGGGAGGGCGACGATCGGGGGTGGGCGGAATCGACATCGGGAGCGACTTTATTTTCGGTGCCTGGCCAGCGCACCGGGGTGGGCCGTCGTGGCGATGCGGCCCACCGGGGTTTATCGTGCGCGAGCCGTGAGGCTCGCTCCTTGAATGCCGCCGTCGGCAACGACGTGGTCGACCTCACCGATCCCGCGATCGGCAGGCATCACGAGAACGAACGCTTCGTAGCCCGGGTCTGCTCGGAGGACGAGCGGCTTCGTGTCTCGACGGCCCGCGACCTCTGGAGCCTGTTCGCGGCCAATGAGGCGGCGTACAAGGCGCTCGTGAAGCTCGGCGGTGCGCCCGGCTTCGGTCATCGCACGCTTCGCGTCGCCCCGGACCTCGCGAGCATCGCCTGGGGCGACCGGCGGCTCGCCCTGGTGGTCACGGGCGACGGCGACCACGTGCACGCGGTCGCATGGATCGGGGGCGGCCGACCCATCGCGCGCGTGGCCCGCGCCGGCGCGTCCGGACGGGGGGAGAGCGAGGATGCGCGCGGCGTCCTGCGGGACCTTGTCGCGGAGGCGATCGGATGCGCTGCGGGTGAGCTCGAGGTCGTCCGCGACCGGGTAGCAGGCGCGTGGGACGGCTTCGGACCACCGCGCGTCGTGCGCGCGGGCGCGCCCGTCGACGCCGACGTGAGCCTCTCTCACGACGGGGGTCTCGTCGCCGCGGCGGCCCTCTTCGGAGCCGAGCGCATCGACTCCTGAGCGCACGTCAGGGAGGGGCGACCGTGAGTCCCTTCCGGACCGGCGCGAGGCACCGGCTCTCAGTGCAAGCCTGATATCGCACGTAGACCGCGATGGCGGTCGGGGCGGCCGCCTGCACCGGCGCGCGATGCAGCGGGAGCCGGACCTCGGCGGTCCCGTCGAACACGGACAGCGCTCCAACCCTCGTCGCAGCGGGATAGACCGGCGCCCCGAACTCGAGGCCCTCGGCGGACGCGCGCACGACCGTCGGGATCGAGAAGGGGTCGGGCGGGTGGTCCGACACGATGTGATACCCGGGGGCGATCGCGAGACGGACGACGAGCATCTCGGCCGGCTCCGGACGCTCCGGCGGCCGCACTGCCGCGGAGAGGTCCACCACCCGGTCGGGCGCGAGCAGATCCCCGGGCGCGCGACGCACCGGCTCCGCCGCGATCACCGTGGAGCCCCGCATCTGCCGGTCCAGCTCCACGCGAACCCCGCGGAACGAGGGGTCGAAGTGGGCCGTGTCCGGCAGCAGGAAGACGCGAATGACCCCCGCCGGGTCGATCACGAGCGTCGCGTCGAACAGCACCTGCGCGCGATCGGTGAACGAGGGCTGCGCCCGCGGAGGGGCGAACCGGATGGCGGCGGCCCCGGTTCGATCCTGAAGAGCGATGAGCGACGGGGCCACCCGCTGCCGCGCATACGCGCTCCAGACCTCCGGCTCTTCCTGGAGGTCCACGACGAGCACCTTGACGTTCCGCGGGGCAAAATCGACCGAGAGCTCGCCCAGATGGGCGATCTCCACGTCGCAGTACGGGCACCAGGTCCCCGTGAAGTGAAGCTCGACCCACGCTCCGCGCAGCGACGACAGCCGGACGGTCCCTCCCGCCAGCGCGGGGAGCTCGAAGTCAGGGGCCGGCTCTCCGGGTTGCGGCGACCCCATCTCCGGTCGAACGGACCCCCGCAGGCCGGGCCGCTCCGACATCGCGGAGGGTCCTGGACGCGGGGTCGGCGCGGCGGCGCACCCGGTCACGCCGGCGGTCAGCGCGGCGAGAATCACCGCGAAGACACCGAAGACGAGCCCGGCCGCGCGCGCCGTCGCGGCCAGGCTCCGCGGGATCATCCCCGGCTCCCGCTGGCGCTCCGCAGCAGATCGTCGACCGCGCGACGCACGAAGACGAGGTCCGCATCGAAGTTCGCCGTATCGGCCATCGTGAAGAAGCGGATGCGGCCCCCGGCGTCGATGACCAGGTTGGAGGTGACGAGCACCGCCGCCCGGTCCTTGATCGCAGGCTGGGCGCGATCGGGGGTGTACGAGGCGACGACTTCGCCCGTGCGGTCGCGCAGGACCGGGATCGGCATCGGGACACGGGCGAGATACCGTGCGTACCCCTCGTCTGCCTCCTTGATGTCGACGGCCAGGACCTTCACGTTCTGACCCCGGTACTGGTCGGCCAGGCTCGCCAGGTGCGGCTGCTCGGCCTGCGAGAACGGGCACCACGACGTGACGAACGCGAGGACCACGACGGAGCCGCGCAGGTCCGAGAGCTTCACCTTCGCACCACGCTGATCGGTGAGCTCGAAGTCGGGCGCCGCGTCGCCGGGATGGGGGCTGCCCATCTCCGGCGTCACCGCGATGCTCGCCGCCAGGGGCGCGGGAGCCGGGGCCGCCGCCTGCGGCGCGTCGGCAGGTGTCCGCGCGCCTCCGCATCGCGACGGCAAGCGCGGCACGGGCGGGCTTCCAGCACGATATTGAACGGCATCTCCGTCGCACGCCGGAGGCTCCCGAAGCCCCCGCCCTTCACGACCACCTCGCGCAGGCGCGCCTCGCCGGCCTGCGCGCCGAGCGCCGGGCCCCCCTGCGACAGGGAATGCGGGACGCACAGCATGGTGGACGCCGAGTAGAAGACGCGGCCCACCGGGTTGTGGTTCTTCTCGGGCGAGTCGGCTGCGAACGGCTCGACGATCATCCACGTACCGCTCTTCGCGAGGGTCTCGCGCACGTGCTTCGCCGCGCCCACGGGGTCCTCCATGTCGTGGAGGCAATCGAAGGAGGGTAGTCAGCCGTAGCCGATCCGGCGGACCAAGCGCATTGCCGAGGCCCCAAGCTGTCACGAGCCCCTCGGTATGTGACAAGCGGCCGACCTAATTGGCGCCTCTCGCGAGGTCTGCCTCTCTCGTCGCCGCGGTGCCCGAGCGAATGGCAGAGTGTCTATTGGCTCGTGGGTGGCAAGCCGAGTATCGGCGGTAGCGTCGTATCCTCGACGCAAACGCCGAAGTCGAAGAAGAGGAACTCGAGCGCCTTCTCCTCCGGAGACATGTCGCCTCCGGTGCAGGATGCCGGAATCGCGGCGGTGCTCGTCGCTCCGTTCGCTCCGACGTGAACGTCGGTGACGATGGCGCGCCCGCACCAGGTGTGGCCGAACGAGTTCCCCCCGTCCTGGACAGGGACGTCGACCGAGAAGGTCTCGACGGGACCGACCGCGCCAGCCGTGTCGCCGCCGTCGTCGCCGGCGTCGGTGGTCCCCGCATCGCCGCCGTCGCCGGAACCCACGTCGCCCGCGAAGACCCATCGCCTGGTGGTCACCGGATTCACCGCGGACAGGGCGCCGCTAACGTCCTCGGGGTCGATGGCGATCGCCCCGGTCGAGTCGAGGGCGCCCACCGCGGCGAGCCACTTCGCGTACGATTGTCCCCCCGGGAACGTCGTGTCCGCCCGAGAAGAGCCGTGTCCTCCGGCGTCGGTCATGATCCAGTCGGCGACACCCTGAAAGTCCGGCGGGCCGTTCTCGAACCACGTCTGCTGATCGTGAACGGCGATGAGGCGCCCCCCTTCGTAGAGCCAGTCGTGCATCGGCGTCATGTCGGGCTTGGTCTGGTTGTTCTCTCCGCACTCGCAGCCGAGACCCACGAAGTCATAGGCCTCGAGCGCCGCCTTCGTGGTCCAGAGAGGGCAGGGGCCGGATGCGCCGGTGCAGTCGCCGGCCGGCCCGGCGCCTCCGCCGAGCAGGTCGGGACCCGGCCCGGCCCCGCGGTACACGTGGACCCGACCGTGGCCGGCCGGGCCGGTGAACTCCTGCGGGTCGATCCCGACGCGAGCGAGAAAGCACGCGAGTCGGTCGCACGACCCCGTGAGCAGGGCCATCTGCGGCATGTCGCCTTCGAGCCGGCTCCGCGGAAGGCGCGTGAGTTCGGCCGGCACCTGCGTCGTCAGGCATGGCGCCACGTTGGGTACGAAGGTCTCGCGCCGCCATTTCCCGACCTGGACAACGAGCGGAACGCTCGGCCCCGGGGGCACACCACGGAGCGTGAACGCGCCGTTCTCGTCAGTCAACGTCGCCGCAGCGAACTCTCCGATCACCGTCGTGCACGAGTTGCAGGTGTTCGTCCCCGGAGCGATCGGCCGAAGGGATCCCTCAGGGACGAACACGACGGCGTTGTAGAGCGGATTCTTGCCGGCCGGATCGTAGACAACGCCGGTCAGTTCGGCTGAGCATGTCGACGCGTCCGGCACCCCCATGCATCCGAACGGGCCGGGAATCGTGCACGCGCCGCTGGCGTCGTCGAACGGGTTCACGCCCATGCCGAAGGTCGCGTCGCCAGAGGGGGTGAGCGAGGCCTCGCCCGACTCGCTGGCCGCGTCGCCCGTCTCGACCGCATGGGCGCTTCCGCACCCCGAAGACAGGAGACTGACGACCAGCGCGGACGCGAAGATCGCGCCGCCGATGGCGGTGTGCATGAGTGACCCCTCGTCTTTGCAATCTACCTCTCGCGAGGGGCTCGAGCCAGGAGGCGTGTAAGCGGTCCAAAGCTCAATTGAGACGGCGGCTTGTAACACACCGACCCCCTCGTTACGCGCGAGCGGCCTCTGGCGCCCTTTGACAGGCGTACAGCGCTAGGATTCCCT
>CALFNG010000322.1 GCA_937902985.1 uncultured Myxococcales bacterium | reverse complement strand
GGGGTCGGCGCGCTCGACGACGGCTCGGGGGGCTCGCCGGGGCTCTCTTCCTTGCCGCTGCCGCCGCCCTTCGACCCGCACGTGACGGGCGCGCCCGCACTGCTCGAGGGCCGCGTCGTCCTTGGCGGCATGCTCGCAATGAACGAAGGTTCGACGGGCGGCTCACTTCACGACGGGGTTGTTCGCGACGAACGGCGCCCGGATGTGAAGCTCGGCCACGGCGAGCTGGCGAGGAATCGGCGGGAACGGCGCCGCGCGCCGGATGGCCGTCGCGCAGTTGCGGTCGAACTCGTCGATGCCGCTCGGGCGCACCGGCGGCCAGGCGACGCTGACACGGCCGTCGGCGAAGATGGTGAAGTCCAGGATCACGGTGCCCTGCTTCAGATCGAAGAGAGCGCTCTTCGGAAAGGCGTCAGCCCAGAGCGGGTCGATCTTCGCGTGCACCTTGCGAAAATAGGGAACGAGCCGGGGGTCCGCCGTCCAGTAGTCGAAGACGTCGCCCTCGCCGAGACCGAGCGGCTGCGCCCGCGACCCGGCCCCGCGCGCGCCGCCTGCCCCGGCCTCGCCACCCCCGTCGCTACCGCCGTTCCCCTGGCCCGCCCAGCCGCCGGCCGAGCTGGCGTGTACGAGCGAGCGAACGGCCGTCGCGACCTCTTGCTCGCCGTCGACGTCGTCGGTGGGTCGAGCGCGCGCGATCGCGGGCATCGCGACGGGACCGGACCGCACGGCCGGACGGGCGCTGGCGATGGGCGCCGAGTTTCGGTGGTCCGCTCCGGGACTTCCGTCCACCAGGCCCGCCCCGGGAGCTCCGTCGAGAGCTCCGCGCCGTTCGCCACCCGGCGGCTGGGGCAACGGTCCGTCGCTGTCGGGCGCCTCGGGGACGGCCACGAACACGGCGCCGAGCGCGGCTCCCGTCACCCTCGATGGCGGCGATTCGAGCGCGCCCCGGCTCGGGTTGGCGGGCGCGTTCGGGCGGCGCTCGACCACCGTGCCGTTGCCCATCACGACCAGCGTAAGCTCGGCCGGGTGCGTGGTCGCGCGGCGATCTTCCCACGACGCGCGGCGGCGCGAGACGCGGAGGCGCTGGAGCTGGTCGCGATCAAGCCGGTCGAGGGGATCGGGCGAGACCCGCATTCGCTCGTCGACGTCGGCGAGGTTCAGCGCCGGGTCGCGCACCGTCGCTTCGCCGCCGCGGCCCGCCACGCCCGTGTCGAGTCGAGGCACCTCGGCACCTGCGGTCAGACGCGGCGGGTCGCCCGTGGGGTCGATGGGCTGCTCGTCGGTGAACGCCGCGCTGCCGACCGCCGGCAGATCCATGGGGACGACTCCACCCAGGGCGACCGTCGGCGAAGTGCTGGCGGCTGTCGCGCCCGGTGCGGTGGTCGCTCCGAATGCGGCCACCAGCGCGAGCGCGCCAACGAGCGCATGCACCGCGATCGACGCGGCGATCGTCAGCCCGTGCACCTGGGTCTTCGTCAACGCCACCAACTCTTTTCCAAACGCTTCCCCGTAGCGTGGAGCATCGCCTCACCGGCCGCCAGCGCGGCGGCTCTCAATCGGCTCTCATTCGACAGGCTGGCGCGCCGCGCCCCCGATCGATCCGCCCCGCGGTCAGGGCCCGCGCTGCAGGAACGCCGCACCGAAGCGCCGCGCGGTGTTCGCCAAGGTGGCCGACGCAAGGTCCTCGACCGACATTCCGCGCAGCTCGGCCATGCAGCGCGCGGTGTGCACGACGTGCGCAGGCTCGCACTTTCGACCCCGGTGCGGCACCGGCGCGAGGAACGGGCTGTCGGTCT
This sequence comes from uncultured Myxococcales bacterium, assembly GCA_937902985.1. Classification (GTDB taxonomy): domain Bacteria; phylum Myxococcota_A; class Polyangia; order Polyangiales; family Polyangiaceae; genus Palsa-1150. Next base: position 11,569 of record CALFNG010000322.1, on the reverse strand, counting down.
CGACGAGGATGCGGTCGAGGGGCGCCCAGGCCGCGACGTCTCTCACGGCGCGGGCGTTCTTGAAGGTCACGATGCCCGAAAACGAGAGGTCGAAGCCGAGCGCGAGCGCCCGCTCGGCGAAGGCGCGATCTTCGCTGAAGCAGTGGATGATGCCGCCGACGTCGCGCGCCTCTTCGGCCTCGAGCACGGCGAGCGTGTCTTCGGGTGCCGAGCGCGTGTGGACCACGATGGGCTTGCGGAGCTCGCGCGCGAGGCCGACCAGACGGGCGAAGACGTCGCGCTGCGTCTCTCGGGGCGAGCGATCGTAGTGGTAGTCGAGGCCGATCTCGCCCACGGCCGCCACCTCGGCCGAGGCGGCCAGGGCGCTCAGGCTCGCGTGGAGGTCGGCAGACCACCGGGACGCGTCGTGGGGGTGGAGCCCGACGCACGCCGTCACGTCGGGCGTGCGGCGCGCCAGGTCGATCGCTACCCGCACGGGCTCGAGGCGCTCGTCATCGCTCTCGCCCGACCGTTCGCCGTCTGCGGCCAGGCCGACCACGACGAAACCGACGACGCCCACTTCGCGGGCGCGCTGCAGGACGGCGTCGGGGCCTTCTTGAAAATGCGACCCGTCGAGGTGGCAGTGCGCGTCGGCCAGTCGAATCATCGAGCTCCGGAGCGTAGCCCGCGCCTCCGGAGCCCGCGACCGCTACTCTCGGTGCATGACCGACGGTCGGTGGCCACGAGCCGGAGCGCCGGTTCGCCCGGAGGCGGAGGCCGACGCCGTCTACCTCGTGTTCGCGCAACGAACCGACGCGCGCGTCAACATCGAGGCGTGGAGCTCCCATGCCGAGCGCTTCTTCGCGACGCGCCTCGGCCTGGCCGAGGAGCGGCGATACCCCGCGGGCACGCCCGCGCCGCGCGTCGACCGCGTTCGCTTCGTGGTCTCACCGGTGGGTGCCTCGCGCGACGAAATGGGGATCCGTGAAGCCTCCGCCCGACCGCGCGACGACGAAGACCTGGCGCGGGCCGAGGCCGCCGAGGGCGCGGCGAGCGGTCTCGCGCTCCTCGCGCGCCGCTGCCCCACCGTCTGGCTCGTCACCCGCGAGAGCGACGACGATCGCCTGGCCCTGAGGCTGGCGACCGTCCTCGCCAGCACCCTCCTAGGACCGATCCTCGACCCCCGCCGCGCAGTGCTCTTCGGAGCCAAGACCGCCCGCGCCAAGCTCAGTCTCCTCTCGGACCCCTGATCTCAGCGCCCTCTGCGCCTCATCTCTCTACTCGCGCGCGCGCGCGAGAGAGAGAGAGAGAGAGAGCTCAAACGAGCTCGTGAAACCGCCGCCGCACGAGCGCGTTCGCCGCGTCGGTCGCGCAGTCGTTGCAATAGCCGAAGCGCTCGACCATGCGCTCGACGAGACCCAGCGCGTTGCGGCGCCGCTCGGGGTCGACGCCGGTCCCCTCTTCGCGCATGACCAGCACGACGTCGCGCACAAGGCGCGCCACCGCCGGCCGCCGCTGGGCGAAGATCGCCTCGCGCATGCGCTTGATGTACTGCGGGAAGACCAGCGCCGCCTCGAGCTTCGTGCCCGGATGGTCGAGCGCCCACGCGGCGATCGCGCTGATGAACGACTGGCGCCACTCGGTGGCGTCGGCCTTGACGTCGAGCAGCCGCTCGAGCTCCGTCATCATCTTCTCGTCGGGCTCCTCGTTCTGGCGCGTGACCCGGTTGTAGAGGCGCTCTTTCTTCACCCAGGCGCTGACGTGCTGCACGTACTTGTCAAAGAGCTCGATGTATTGCTGCTCCTGAACGAGACCGCTCGCGACGTAGACCTCGTATTCCCACGCCGCGAGGAGCCGCGTCGTCAGCGTCTCGCGAAAGGTCTTCACGTCGTGGTACCCGCCGACGATCGGGTCTTGCTGCAGCCACTCGAACTCGTTTTTTCGCTGGCAGAGCGCGTCGATCTCGTCGAGCACGGCGAGCGGGTTCAAGCATTTGTAGACGGTCGATTGCGCCGCATCGAGGAGGGCTATCCGCATCTCGCGCGGGCTCGCGCCGACCCTGCCCTCGTAGATCGGATACGAGTCGCTCTCGCTCCAGATCTCCTTGATGGCCGAGCGAAGAAGCTTCTGGCTCTCGGCGTCGAGGCGCTCGGGCGCGCGGCCTTGCGAGTAGAGGTCGGCCTTCTCGACGCCGGTCAGGGTCGAGACGATCGCGCCCACGCCGCGCGGATACCGATCGGGGTTGGGCTTGCGCATGCGCGTGAAGACCGCGAAGAGCGCGGCCATCTCGGTGGCGTGCGGAGCCACGTGGCGCCTGACTTGCGGGGTCAGGTGGGTGTCGTAGATGAGCCGCTCTTGCTCGTAGCTCTTCAGGTACGGAGCGCGAGCCAGCTCGAGCCGGCCCCGGAACGACGCGAACTCGGCGTGCTCGCGAAAGGCGTCGAGGTGCAGCTCGTTGGCGCTGCCCATCATGACGCAGTTGAGCTGCACGTTCTGCGCGGCGAGCGCCACCTCGCCGGTCTCGATCGAGAGCTGCAGATACTTGAAGGCGTCGAGCGGGCGCTTCAAGAGGTCGCTGAACTCGAGCACCCCGCCGGCCGCGTCGACGAGCTCGCCCTTGGCCTCGTAGAGGGTGACGGCCTGAAGCGACGGAGGGAGCGACTGGAGCGATCGGTCCATGGTAATCTGGCGCTCCATCGCGTCGACGCTGAGCTGCGGGCCGATGGTGACGGCACCGACCCGGTAGCGCCGCGAGATGAAGTAACGCTCGACCTGAACGTGCTTGAGCACGTCGGCGTACGAGCCCTTGTATGACGAGAGCAGCGCCTCGAAGACCTGCTGGCTCTTGTGCGAGAGCTGCCCGCGCAGGAGCCAGTCGCTCGGCGGCTCGGTGCTCCCGGCGCGACGGTAGGCCGCGTCGAGGAGACGCTGCCGCTCGGGGACGGGAACGAGGAAAAGCGGATGGTCCCGGACCTCGACGATGAGCTTCGCGTCGATGTCCTCGTCGGACAGGTGGGCGTAGGATTGCGTCGCGACCGCGGACTTCTCGCCCGACGACGTCCCGAAGCCGAGCGCGCCGCGAATGGTCTTCTGCGAGGGAAAGACCCAGTGGAAGCGGTAGAGGGCGCCTTCGTCGAGCGTCGAGTAGTGCTCCAGAGCCGCCATCACGCACGACGCGATCGTCGACTTGGCCGATCCGTTCGGCCCGTGCAGCAGGATCAAGCGGTTGGGGCGCCCTTCGCGCGCGAAGTTGGAGAGCGCGCGGTAGAGCTCTTCTTGTACCTGCTCCTGGCCGATGAGCGCCCCACGAGGCAGCGGCCGATCGACCCCCTTGCCCGCCGGCCCGAACGCGCTGGAGCGCTCGCGCGGCTCGTTCGACGCGGGCGCCGGCTCCCACGGCAAGTCGAACAGGTTGAAGCGCGTGAACTCGCCCCACGGGTGCACGACGGCGGTCTTGCCATAGTGGTCGAACACGTCGCGCAGGTACCGGCTCGCGTCGCGCGAATGGCGAACGGGGTCGGCGTCGAACAGCGCGAGGAACTCGGCGAGGGACAGCACTCGCCGCCCGCCGCGGAAGCGCGCTTCGACCTGCTCCGCGATCGACACGACCTGCGACGTAGCGGCGCGCGGCTCGCTCATCTCGCCCTTCATGGCGTCATAGTAGCACCCCGGGCGATCACTTCGTGAGGACGCCCGCGGTCACCGGTCTCTGCTCGAGCAGGCACGCCCCGGCCGAGCACACGCTGAGCTTGAGGGTCCCTCCGATCGTCTTCGTGCCGCGCTCGGCCACGGTGAACTTGACGTTCATCGTGCCGGCCTTCTCTTCCGATTTCTGCCAGTCCCCGGCCGTCTTGGAGAAAGTGTTCTTCCCGGCCGGGTCGGTGCCGAGAAAGTCGACCCCAGTCGCGTCGTCGGCCCGGAACCGGTACGGGTACTCGTCGTTGATGTGAAAGTCGCCGGTGGCGACGAGCTTCAAAGTCACGCTGCAGGGCGAGCCGGCGACGCAGTCCGGCGCCGCGGTATCGACGAAGAAATTGTCGGCGCACACGCTGTGTCCGCAGCTCGGCGCCGGCGCCGCGGAGATCGCCATGACCTCCGGAGCGGGCTTCGGCAGGGCGTCGCCGCCGCGTGAACAAGCGGCCGCGAGCAGCATGGCCGCGGCCATCGGGATCGTCGAACGTCGAGCCATCATCGATCTCACCGGATAGCACGGGCCGCGGGCCCGGGCCCCGGGCGACTCCCGCGCTTTTCGCGGAGGCGCCGCGTGGCTCTCAGGGCCTCAGCGGAGGTAGAGCTCGAGCCGCGGCGCCAGGGCCGGCTGGCCCGCGTACGGGGCGCTCGGAGCGTACGCGGCGCCCAGGCCGTCGCCGCGGTCGCTGCCCAGCGAGTCGAGAGGCTCGCGCGGCGCGAGGGCGAACGCCATTGCCATCCCACCGCGATTCGAGCCCGGCCTCGCGTCGGGGCCCGACGGAACGTCTTCTGCGGCAACGATGGCGATCCCGAGCTCGTCCGACCGGCGGCGAAGGCGCCACCGCTCGACGAGCAGGCGCGCGTCGAGCCGGACGACGGCGCCCGCCGAAGGAAGCACCCGCGTGACGGGCGAGCCGAGCTCCTCGATCCGAGGCTGAAGGGCCCACGAGAGCGAGCGAGAATCCCACGGGTCGGCCACGCGCGCGAGGTGAACGGCGATCGGCGCGGGGTCGGCGTCGACGGACAGGATCCGATCGACCAGGACGTACGCCTCGACGATGGTCACCTCGGGCGCGATGGGGACCGCGAAGCGCATGAAGACGCGCCCTCCGCCCGGCCCCAGCGTGGCCACCGCAGGCGCCGCGGGCGCCTCCCGCGCGCCGTCTCGATCGCGGCGGACGTAGCCCAGCTCGACCGGCTCGAAGAGCATTCGATGCGCCGTCGCGATGGCGGGGACGGCCCCGTGCGTGACGCAGCGCCCCGCGACGCACGACGAGAGCGCTCCGCAATCGCCGCTCATGGTGCACATGCGGAGGGGCCGCACGCACCCGAGCGGCCCCGTAGCGGCCAGCGACGCGAACGCCAGCGCGAGCGCCGGCGTCAACGCCAGCGGGTGAAGAGCCGCGACCACGAACGACCGCGCGATCGCGAGGGCACCGTCGCGTCTCATCGCGTCGACGATACGTCGACGTGGACATCGGTGCTATGCCTTGGCTTCCGCGATGGATGACGCGCCGATCCTCCGCGTCCGAGACCTCGTGACGACGTTCCGGACCGACGGACGCATCGTTCGAGCGGTCGATGGCGTGTCGTTCGACGTGCCGCGGGGCACCACCGTGGCTCTCGTCGGCGAGAGCGGCTGCGGCAAGACCGTCACGGCCCTCTCGATCTTGCGGCTCGTCGCGTCTCCGCCGGGCCGCATCGAGTCAGGGGCGGTCGAGTTCGAGGGACGCAACTTGCTCGACCTCGGCGAGCGAGCGATCCGCGACGTGCGCGGAGACCTCATCTCGATGATCTTCCAGGAGCCGATGACGAGCCTGAATCCCGTCTACGCCGTCGGCTGGCAGATCACCGAGGGGTACCGCATCCACCGAAAGAAGTCGCGCCGCGAGGCGCGCGCGCGGGCGGTGGAGCTCCTTCGCGTCGTGGGCATCCCCGAGCCGGAGACGACCGTCGACGCCTATCCCCATCAGCTCTCGGGTGGCCAGCGCCAGCGCGTGATGATCGCCATGGCGCTCGCGTGCGAGCCGAAGCTCCTCGTCGCCGACGAGCCGACGACAGCGCTCGACGTCACCATCCAGGCGCAGATCCTGGCGCTCCTGGCCGACCTCCAGGAGAAGCTCTCCATGAGCGTCTTGCTCATTACGCACGACCTCGGCGTCGTGGCGGAGCACGCGAGCTTCGTGGTCGTGATGTACGCGGGTCGCGTGGTCGAGCGAGCCAGCGTGCGCGAGCTGTTCGCGCGCCCGATGCATCCTTACACGCGCGGGCTCCTCGAGAGCATCCCCCGGCCGGCCGCGGACAGCGCCGTTCCACGGCGGCGCCTCCGGGCCATCGAAGGGATGGTCCCCGACCTCGGCGCGCTGTCGGCGGGGTGCCACTTCGCCGACCGGTGCCCGATGCGAATCGAGAAGTGCACGCGCGAAGAGCCGCCGCTCGCGAACGTCGGGCCGGGGCGAGACTCGCGGTGCTGGCGGGCCGACGAGGTGTCGGGGTGAGCGGAAGCAGCGGAGGGGATCACGGCGGCGAGCGCAACGGCGGCGCCGCAGACGAGCGCTCGCTCTTCCAGCCCCCCGCAAAGCCGCCGGCGGCAATCGCCGAGACCGGAGCGGGCTCGAAGACGCTGATCGCGACCGACCGCGTGTCCAAGTACTACCCGGTGCAGCGAGGGATCTTCGCGAGGCAGGAGCGGTTCGTCCACGCGGTCGACGGCGTGTCGCTCCGCGTCCGCCGCGGCGAGACGATGGGCCTCGTGGGCGAGAGCGGCTGCGGAAAGAGCACCCTGGGGCGGCTCATGCTCCGCCTCGTCGAGCCCACGTTCGGGCGCGTGCTCTTCGACGGCAACGACATCACGCACGTCTCGCAACGAACGCTCAGGCCTCTGCGCCGGCGCATGCAGATCATCTTTCAGGACCCGTACTCGAGCCTCAACCCGCGCATGACCGTGGGCGAGATCGTCGGCGAGGCGCTCACGATTCACCGCCTCGTCAAGACGCGCGCCGACGAAGAGGCGCGCATCGTCGCGCTGCTCGAGCGGGTGGGCATGCGGGCCGACGCGCTGAACCGCTATCCGCACGAGTTCTCGGGCGGCCAGCGACAGCGGATTGGCATCGCGCGCGCGCTCGCGGTGGAGCCCGAGTTCATCGTGTGCGACGAGCCGATCAGCGCGCTCGACGTCTCGATCCAGGCCCAGATCATCAATCTGCTGCTCGAGCTCCAGGAGACGATGGGGCTCGCCTACCTCTTCGTCTCGCACGATCTCGCGGTCGTGCAGCACGTGAGCCATCGCGTCGCGGTGATGTACCTCGGCAAAATCGTCGAGAGGGCGCCGGCCGAGCGACTCTACCGGGAGCCTCGGCACCCCTACACGCGCGCGCTCCTCGCCGCGGCGCCGCGGCCCGATCCGGAGCGCAAGCGCGTTCGCCTCGTGCTCGAGGGAGACGTGCCGTCGCCCATCGATCCGCCGGCGGGCTGCACGTTCCATCCACGCTGCCCGAGGGCGGTGCCGGGGACGTGCGACCGAGAAGTCCCTCGGCTAGAAGAAGTCGTCGAGGGGAGCGGACACAAAGTGGCTTGCTGGAATCCGCACACCGAATGACGGACGAGCGCGCCCGCATCGGTCGCTACGACGTGGAGCTGCCACTGGGCGAGGGCGTCGTCGGTCGCGTGTTCGTCGCGCGCGATCCCGTGCTCGGGCGCCAGGTCGCGATCAAGGTGCTCCGCGCCGAGGTGGCTCTCGGCGGCGAGCTCCGCGACCGGCTCGTCGAGCGGATCCGGCAGGCGGCGCGCGCGGTCGCCACGCTGTCGCACCCGGGCCTCGCCACCCTTCTCGACATGGGCGAGGAACGGCTGGCCGGCGTGGCCACGCCGTATCTCGTCTTCGAGTTCCTCCGGGGGCCGACCTTGCGCGAACGCCTCGCGACGGGACCGATCGCTCCGAGCGAAGTGGCGACGATCGCGCGCACGATCGGAGCGGCCCTCGCGCACGCGCACGCCGCTGGCGTCATCCAGGGCGACGTCAACGCCGAGAACGTCCTCTTCACCGGCCTCGCCGACCCTGCCGCCAAGCTCACCGAGCCGGGCTTCGCGTGGCTGGTCTGGTCGGACCCCGACCTTCGCGGAGCGTCGCCGGAGTGGGCCGAAGCCGCAGCGCCGGCTCACGGCGCGCCCGAGATCCTCGCATCTTCGATGATCCCGCGCGCGACCGCCGCCGCTCCCGCGATCATAGCGACCCCATTCAGCGATCAGTTCTCGTTCGCCGCCACACTCTACGAGGCGCTCACCGGCAAGCGTCCGTTCGGCGCCGGGGGAGCCGACGAGCGAGCGGAGCGCGTCGCGGCGGACGCTCGAGAGGCGCTCTCGGTCGCGCGACCGAACCTCCGGAGCTTCCCGCGCCTCGACGCCATCTTCGACCGCGCCCTCGCCAGGGATCCCCGCAAGCGGTTCTCTTCGTGCGATGTCTTCGGAAACGTACTGGCGACCGAGCTCGAGGGCTTCGAGTCGGGACGGATGTCGGCATCGTCGGCGTCCTCGATCGTGCCGCGCGCCACGAGGCGATGGCAAAACACTGCCGCGGGCCTGGCCGTGCTTGTGATCTTGTCGCTGATCGTGCTGGGGCGGCAGCGCCCCACGAGCGGCGAGGGCGCGTCGCTGACGAGCGTCGCGAGCGCTTTCTCCGCCACTCTCGCCTCGCCTCGGGCCTCGCCGGCCACGCAGCCGTCGGCGTCGTCGCGCGCTCACGGGCCGCGCGCGACGCCGTCGTCGACGCCGTTCGCAGCCCCGTTGGCGTCGGCCGATTCCGGGCCGCCGACAGCCGAGACCGGAGCGCCTCCGGCAGTCGAGGCGGGTGCGGCATCCGCATCGTCGGCGGCGCCGTAGCCGGGCCCAGCCTCGGCCGGCAACACGTTCGACGTACCGAACGATGTGCGGGTGCGCGACGGCGACCCCGGGATTCGCGCGTCCGCGCGGCGGAAGGCATCGCGCCGCCAGGAGATGCGTTCTAGAATGGCGCCTCGCTGTCGATGTCGGCCGAGAAACGCGCCCCTTTGACCCGCGCTCCCGCTCACCCCTCCGTTCAGGCGCCCGCGCGCGCGACGCAGGCGCCTTCGCCCCTGGGTGCCAACCCCGAGCTCGAGCACCTCTCGAAGCTCTATCGGCAGATGTTGCTGATCCGGCGGGTCGAAGAAGAGAGCGCCCGCGGCTACGCAGAGGGCAAGATCGGCGGCTTCTTGCACCTTTACATCGGGCAAGAGGCAGTCGGGGTGGGCGCCATCGCGTCACTGCGGCCCGACGACTACGTCATCACGACGTACCGCGACCACGGCATCGCCCTCGCCAAGGGAATGAGCCCGCGGGCGCTGCTCGCGGAGCTCTTCGGCAAGGTGACGGGGTGCTCGCGGGGCCTCGGCGGGTCGATGCACATGTTCGACAAAGAGCACCACATGCTGGGCGGGTACGGCATCGTGGGCGGCCACATCCCCATCGCCGCCGGCGTGGCGTTCGCCAGCAAATACAGGGGCGACGGGAGAGTCACCCTCTGCTTCTTCGGCGAGGGCGCCGTCAGCATCGGGGGCTTCCACGAGGGTATGGGGCTGGCGGCGCTATGGAAGCTGCCGATCGTCTTCATCTGCGAGAACAACGAGTATGCGATGGGGACGCCGATCTCGCGCTCGATGTCGGTCGAGGACGTCTCGCTCAAGGCCCTCGGCTACGGAATGGACCGCGATCGCTTCTTCGCCGACGACGTGCTCGAGGTCGAGCGCCGCATCGGCGAGGCCGTGCAGCGCGCCCGGGAGCAGGGCACCCCAACGCTGGTCGAGGTGCGGACCTATCGCTTTCGCGGTCACTCGATGAGCGACCCGGCGAAATACCGGACACAGGCCGAGCTCGAGGAGCACAAGAACCGCGATCCGCTCGCCCGGGCACGAAGGCGCCTCGTCGAGTCGGGTCTGGGGGAGCCCGGTGACCCCCGACTCGACGACCTCGAGAAGTCCGTCGAGGCCGAGGTCGCCGACGCCGTGAAGTTCGCGCACGAAAGCCCCGAGCCCGGTCTCGATGTGCTCGAGCAGAGTACCTATAGCGGCCCCTTTGCGTATTGAGCGTCCAGGCTACTCTCGACGCTGATGGCCCGTTCGCTCCGGTTTCGAGAGGCCCTTCGCGAAGCGATGATCGAGGAGATGGATCGCGACGACCGCGTATTCCTGATGGGTGAAGAGGTCGGCCACTACCAGGGCGCGTACAAGGTCAGCGAGGGGATGCTCGAGAAGTTCGGCCCCAAACGCGTCATCGATACGCCCATCGCCGAGGCCGGATTCGCGGGCGTGGGCATCGGCGCGGCCATCGTCGGGCTCCGGCCGATCATCGAGTTCATGACCTGGAACTTCAGCGCCGTCGCGTTCGACCAGATCCTGAACAACGCGGCCAAGATGCGGCAGATGTCGGGCGGCCAGCTCGAGTGCCCGATCGTCTTCCGTGGCCCCAATGCCAGCGCCCGCCAGGTCGGCAGCCAGCACAGCCACGCGATGGAGCACATTTACGCCCACGTGCCGGGCCTCAAGGTCGTCGCGCCTGCCTTCCCGGCGGACGCCAAGGGGCTCCTGAAGGCCGCCGTGCGCGACGACAACCCGGTGCTCGTCATGGAGTCCGAGACCCTCTACGGGTTCAAGGGCGACGTACCCGAGGGGGAACACGTGGTGGCACTCGGCAAGGCGCAGATCGTCCGCGCCGGGAAAGACATCACGATCGCCGCCTACGCCCGGACGACGCACGTCGCGCTCGAGGCCGCTGCGACCCTCGAGCGTGCGGGGGTCTCCGCAGAGGTCGTCGACCTCCGTAGCCTGCGACCGCTCGACGACAACACACTCGTCGCGAGCGTCGAGCGCACGCACCGGCTCGTGGTCGTGCACGAGGGCTGGCCCTACGGCGGCGTCGGCGCCGAGATCGCCGATCGAGTGCAGCGGCTCGCGTTCGACGCGCTCGACGGCCCCATCCTCCGGGTCACGACGCTCGACGTGCCAATGCCCTACAGCGCGAAGCTCGAGCTCGCCTGTATGCCCCAGCCGGACAGGGTCGTCGCGACGGTCCTTCGCGCGCTCGGTCGCGAGCAGAGCTAAGCCAGAGGCCGATAGAAGACCGGAGCACCCGCGATGGCGAAGATTCTCGAGATGCCGAAGCTGTCGCCCACGATGGAGGAGGGCGTGCTCTCCGCGTGGCACAAGAAAGAGGGCGATCCGATCGCGGTCGACGACCTCCTCGCCGACGTCGAGACCGACAAGGCGACCATGGAGTTTCGGTCGTTCGACAAGGCGACGCTCCTCAAGATCTTGGTGGCGCCCGGGTCCCATGTGAAGCTCGGGCAGCCGGTCGCGATCATCGGCGCGCCCGGTGACGACATCTCCGCGCTGGCAGGCCAGGGCGCGGCGCCGCCCCCGGCCGAGGCGCCGCGCACACCAGAGGCGGGCTCCCAGGCGCCGCGCGCCGCGCCGTCACCCCCGGTGGCTCCGCCTGCTGCCGCCGCGACCGTAGCGCCTCCGCCTGTGGGCGCGACCCTCGCGCCCGGACCCGTGATCGGCTCCCCCGAGCCGCCGGCGCCGGACACCGCGGCCCCCATTGCGCAGCGAAAGCCCCCCGTCATCAACGCGCTCGAGCGGGCGTCGTTTCCGGGGGCCGAGCGCCCGCGCGCGGACGACGAGACCGGTGGCGAAACTGGGGGCGAAACTGGGGGTCGGCGGGTCCTGGCGTCGCCCTACGTCCGGAAGGTTGCACGCGAACAGGGCATCGACCTCAAGGGCGCGCAGGGAAGCGGGCCGGGGGGCCGGATCGTACCGGGCGATCTGCAGGCGATGCACAGCCCGGCCACGCCCGGCGCTCCCGCCGCGCTGACGCGCCCGGAGACCGCGCC